>NZ_JBHSOA010000015.1:0-126950 GCF_042655885.1 Streptomyces chlorus | reverse complement strand
CCCGCAGCGGATACCGGGCCAGCACCGCGTCCACCTCCGGCGTCAACGCCCCCGCCAGCCGGGTGGCGGGGGGCAGTGAGTCGTCCCGGAGCGTCTTCGCCGCGGTGAGCACGAGGGAGCGGCCGTCGCCCTTCGGCACCCCGACCGCGGCCCGCTTGAACAGGTCGCCGCCCTCCTCCAGCACCAGACCCGTGTCGATCCCCGCGGGCACCTTGATCCGCGCGTGGCGCCGCCACGTGGCGATCGGGTCCCCCCATGCCTCGACGCGGTAGGTCCACCGGCCCACGGCGTCCGGGGTGATCTCCGCGCCCCACCGGTCGGTGCCGGGCGCCAGCTCCCGCATCGGCGTGAACGGCCCCCGCCGGCCCTTCGGATCCTTCAGGACGACATGGGCGGTCACCGCGTCATGCCCCTCACGGAACACGGTCGCCGTCACCTCGAACGTCTCCCCGACGACCGCCTTCGCCGGCCGTCTGCCGCATTCGACGGCCGGCCGGACATCCCGTACCGGGATACGGCCGATGGCCCGGGTCGCCTTCATGGGTCTGTACCTCCGCCGTGCTCGACGCCGGGCCCGCGCCCGGTCGTGGGACGAAATTGAGGCGGGAAGGTCCTTTACCTTCCCGCCGGGGACCGCCGCTCGACCGTCGGCGGGCCCCGCCTGACAGCGGTGGCCGGACGGGGCCGGTCGTTCTGTTCCTGCAGGTAGGTGACGAGACCGGTGCGCAGGTACCGTTCGGCCGCGTCGGCCGCCTCCCGCGCGCAGCGCTTGCCCATCAGCACGCAGAGGGTGTAACCCGAGTCCTCGAACGTCGTCCGTACCGTGAGGTCGGTGGGGACGGCGAGCATCACGCGTTCCCAGGCCCGGTAGCGACGCAATTGCCGGGCGACTTCGGCTCTGGCAGGTAGCAGCATGGCGCCGTTCACCTTTCCGTGGCTCGTGGGGGGACGTTTCTTCCGGCGGTCGGGCGGCGGCCGTGCGCGCGGAGGGCACGGTCCCGTGACGGCGGTCGAGGGGTCTTCACACATGGTGCATGATCAGTAACTGTGCGTCCTGTTGGACCTTGGTTCGGTGCGGCGGGCCGGGTGGCGTCCGAGGTCGGTACGAACTGCGCCCATCCGGCGCAACGGTCACCCCGGCCGGACGCTCGTGTTGCACGGATGGACCAACCCGGTCACGCTGATGGTGACTCAGAAGCGCCAACCGCTCACGTTTCGTGTTCGGGGCTCGTCCCGCAGGGGCGAGGGGAAATCGGGAGCTTCGCGGTGAGGAGCCAACGACGATGAAGACCGCAGCGCCCTGCTACTACCACCTCGACGTGGAAGTCAGCCCGGAGCGCGTGGAGCAGGTCAGCCGCATTCTGGCCGCCCACCTCCGGCACTGGGACCTGGAGAACCTGGTGGAGCCCGTCTGCCGCGGCACCGAGATGCTGCTGCGCGCCATCGACGAGCACGCCACCGACAAGAACACGTCGATCGAGATGTGGTGGAACGGCCAGCACCTCATCACCGCCATCGGGGACCACGACCGCGCTCTGCGCCCCGACCAGGAACTGCGCGGCTGCCTGGAACACATCGCCGCCAGCAGCGACGGCTGGGGCTGCTGTGCCACCGCGACCGGCAGCAAGGTCATCTGGTTCTCGCAGCGGGCCCGCGCCGACGAACGCGTCCCGCTCGTGCCGACCGTGCCGGACCCGAGGCTGAGCGAGGGCCTGCCCCTGCCCCGCGTGGTCACCGTCGCCCAACTGGCCGGCCTGGTGCGTACCCCCGCCGGCCTCCTGGAGGCAGCCCGGTGACCCGGAGGAAGACCGGACAAGGGGCGCCCGCGTGGAGCGGGCGCCCCTATCCGCTGGGTGCGGTCCATGACGGCGAGGGCACCAACTTCGCACTGTTCAGCGAGGTCGCCGACGGCGTCGAACTCGTCCTGGTGGACGACTCCGGCCGCCACACCACCGTCCCGCTGACCGAGGCCGACGGCTTCGTGTGGCACGGCTACCTGCCCGGCATCGGCCCCGGCCAGCGCTACGGCTACCGAGTGCACGGGCCGTGGGCACCGGCCGCCGGGCACCGCTGCAACCCGGCCAAGCTGCTTCTCGACCCGTACGCCACGGCCGTCGACGGGCAGATCGACAACCACCCCTCGCTCTACGAGCGCCGGCCCGACGGCCCCGATCCGGCCGACAGCGCCGGACACACCATGCTGGGCGTGGTGACCGACCCGGCGTTCGACTGGGGCGACGACGCCGGCCCCGGCCGGCCGTACGCCGACACGGTGATCTACGAGGCCCACGTCAAGGGTATGACCCGCACCCACCCCGAGGTCCCCGCCGAACTGCGCGGCACCTACGCCGGACTCGCGCACCCGGCGGTGGTCGATCACCTGACCTCGCTGGGCGTCACCGCGGTGGAGCTGATGCCGGTGCACCAGTTCGTCCAGGACGGCGTACTGCAGAGCCGCGGCCTGGCCAACTACTGGGGCTACAACACCATCGGCTACTTCGCCCCGCACAACGCCTACGCCGCCCACGGCACCCGCGGACAGCAGGTCACCGAGTTCAAGACAATGGTCCGGACCCTGCACGCGGCGGGGCTCGAGGTGATCCTGGACGTCGTCTACAACCACACCGCCGAGGGCAACGAGAAGGGCCCCACCCTCTCCTTCCGCGGCATCGACAACTCCGCGTACTACCGGCTGGTGGACGGCGACTGGTCGCACTACTACGACACCACCGGCACCGGCAACAGCCTCCTGATGCGCCACCCCTACGTACTCCAGCTGATCATGGACTCGCTGCGGTACTGGGTCACCGAGATGCATGTCGACGGCTTCCGCTTCGACCTCGCGGCCACCCTGGCCCGGCAGTTCCACGAGGTGGACCGGCTCTCCGCGTTCTTCGACCTCATCCAGCAGGACCCCGTGATCAGCCGCGTCAAGCTCATCGCCGAACCGTGGGACGTCGGCGAGGGCGGCTACCAGGTGGGCAACTTCCCCCAGCTGTGGTCGGAGTGGAACGGCAAGTACCGGGACGCCGTAAGGGACTTCTGGCGCACCGAGCCGCACACGCTCGGCGAGTTCGCCTCCCGCCTCACCGGCTCCTCCGACCTGTACGCGCACAGCAGGCGACGACCCCGCGCCAGCGTCAACTTCGTCACCGCGCACGACGGCTTCACCCTGCGTGACCTCGTCTCCTGCAACGACAAGCACAACACCGCCAACGGCGAGGGCAACCGGGACGGCGAGAGCCACAACCGGTCCTGGAACAGCGGCGCGGAGGGCGACACCGACGACCCGGCCGTGCTCGAACTGCGGGCCCGCCGCCAGCGCAACTTCCTTGCCACGCTTCTTCTTTCGCAGGGCATCCCGATGCTTTCGCACGGCGACGAAGTGGGCCGCAGCCAGCGCGGCAACAACAACGCCTACTGCCAGGACAACGAGATCTCCTGGATAGACTGGAAGCTGACCGAGGAGCAGTGTGCCCTGCTGGACTTCACCCGGCGTGTCATCTCGCTGCGGATCGCCCATCCCGTACTGCGGCGCCGCCGCTTCTTCCACGGCGGGCCGGCGTCCCGCGCGGGCCGGGGCCTGCCCGACCTGGTGTGGCTGCTGCCGAACGCCGAGGAGATGTCCGACGTCGACTGGCGGCGCTCGGACGCGCACAGCATCGGTGTCTTCCTCAACGGCGACGCCATCGCCGAACCGGACCCGCGCGGCCGGCGCCTGGTCGACGACTCCTTCCTGCTGCTGCTCAACAGTCACTGGGAGCCGGTGGACTTTCGCCTTCCGGACGCCGCCTACGGCGAGCGCTGGACGGCGCTGATCGACACCGCCGACCCGGACGGCGCCCCCGACGAGTCGGAGTACAAGGCGGACACCAGGCTGACCGTGGGCTCGCGCAGCCTGGTGCTGCTGTCCCGGCCGTCGCACACCGCGGAGTGAGGGACCGCGGTCCTCCCGGGGAGGCGTGTCCGGGAGGACCGCGGGCGCCCGGCCGGGGTCAGCGGCCCCGGCGCGAGGTCACCGTGAACAGGGCGCCCTCGGGGTCGCGCAGCACGGCCTCGTCGTCGCGCAGGGTCACCACACTGCCGCCGTGCCGCTCGGCCGCGCGGACGCAGGCGTCGACGTCCGGCACGGTGAAGTGCACCTGCCAGTGCGGCCGGATCGTCGGATCGGGCGCCGATCCCAGCGCTCCCGACTGGATGCAGGCGAGTACGTGCCCGTCCCCGCGCAGCACCACCTCGTCGCCCTCGTAGACGACCTCCGTGCGGCCCGCCTCCGTCACACCCCAGTCGAAGACCTCGCCGTAGAAGATGGCGGCGTCGAAGGCGTCCCGGGTGTGCAGCCTGACGAAGGAGGGCTGGGACCGCTGCCAGCTGAGCCAGTCGGTGGACAGCTCGCCCTCCCACACCCCGAAGGTCGCGCCGTCCCGGTCGGCCAGCAGCGCCGCGCGCCCCGGGGGCAGGGAGATCGGGCCGACCGCCAGAGTGCCGCCGCGTTCCTGCACCCGTGACACCGCCTCGTCCGCACTGCGCGCGGCGAAGTACGGGGTCCAGGCCACGGCCATCCGCCACATGTCGGCGACCGCGGCGACGCCCGCCACCGGCATGCCGTCCGCCAGGGCGACCCGGAACCGCTCGCCCAGCCGGGCCGGGCGCCACCGCCAGCCCAGCACGGCTCCGTAGAACTCCTCGGTCGTCTCGAGATCGCGGCTGGTCAGACTCACCCAGCAGGGCGTCCCGTACACGGGGTGCGTCGAGAAGACGTCCGTCGCGCCGGAGGGGGAGGGCATGTCGTGGTTCATCACAGTCGCGTCCTGATCGCTGATCTCGTCGGCCTGGCAGTGACCCGTGGACTTCCAGTGTCCGGCCTGTACGGCTCCGGGCGCCTGCCGAGTACCCCGATGGTGGTACCGGACCGGTGCGGCAGGGGCCATGGATACGCCCGGTGGCACAGGACGGGACGAGTGACGACGATGGAGGAGCCGGACACCCGCTGAAGGCGCCCGAACACGGGTACGGGCGGCACGGGAGCGGCGCACCGGACCCGGAGGTGACCATGCCCACGGACGGGGAAACGGACCGGATCCTTCAGCTGGAGGAAGAGGTGCAGCAGCTGAAGGAGGCGGTCGTCTCGCACGCGGTGGTGGACCAGGCGATCGGCGTGGTCGTCGTCCTCGGGCGGGTGTCGCCCGACCAGGGGTGGACGGTGCTGAGGGAGGTCTCCCAGCACACCAACGTCAAGCTCCGCGACGTCGCCGGGACGATCGTGGCCTCGGGACGCACCGGTGTACTGCCGCCGGGGATCCGGGCGGAGCTGAAGAAGGCCCTGGACCGGCTCGGTGTCCCGGGCGGTCCGGATGCCACCGGTCCGGCCGGTCCGGCCGCCCCGGCCCGTCCCGCTGGTCCACCCTGCGCCCGGGACACGGTGGCCGGACTGTGACGGGCCACCGGGCGGACCGGTTCAGCCGGCCTCTGCCCGCAGCTCCTCGCGTACCTGTGCGAAGCAATTGCTGAGCAGGCGGGACACATGCATCTGCGAGATGCCGAGCAGCTCGGCGATACTGCTCTGCGTCATGCCCCGGAAGAACCGCAGATAGAGGATGAGCCGCTCGCGCTCCGGAAGCGCCTCGAGGCAGGGCCGGACCGCCACCCGGTCGACGACCGTGTCGTACGCGGGGTCCGGGCCACCGAGCGAGTCCCCGAGCGCGTAGCCGTCCGTGCCCGGCATCTCCGCCTCCAGCGACAGCGCGGAGAAGCACTCCAGGGCCTCCGTGCCGGTGCGCACCTCGTCCTCGGTCAGCTGCGCGTACGCGGCGATCTCGGCGGTCGTCGGGGCCCGGCCGGAAGTGGTCTGCGCCAGCTCCTTGGCGGCGTGCCGCACCCGGTTGCGCAGGTCCTGGACCCGGCGGGGTACGTGCAGGGTCCACATGTGGTCACGGAAGTGGCGCTTGATCTCCCCGGTGACGGTCGGCACGGCGTACGCCTCGAAGGCGGTGCCGCGCGACGGGTCGTAGTGGTCGACGGCCTTGACCAGGCCCAGGGCCGCCACCTGGTACAGGTCCTCCAGCGCCTCGCCGCGCCCGCGGAAGCGCACGGCGATCCGCTCGGCCATCGGCAGCCAGGAACGGACGAGGTCGTCCCGCAGCGCCTTGCGCTCGGGGCCTTCCGGCAGTCGGGTGAGGCGGACGAAGTCCTGCGCGGTGTCCGGGGCGTCGTGGTGAGGATGCGGCTTCGTGGTGCTGCCGGCGATACGCATGACGCGCACCTCCCTGAGCAGGTGCCGGGTGGGCGGGCACCGTGGGAGCGCGGACTCGGATCACACGGAGGGGACCCGGGGGCGGCGAGCCGGTTCCCACGGTCGTGCCTCCGGTCCGAAGCACTGAATCACTCATTCCCCGTGCCGCTGTGGTGAAACGGTTTCCCGAATTCGGTGCGGGGAACGTACCGGGAATTGCGGGAATCACACGCTGTGAAATCGGAGGAATTCAGTGCGTGAAATTCCGGAGGCCGCGGGGCCCGTTGTGCCGGTCGCGGCGCGCCGAGGACCGGCGGCGCGGGGCGCGTCCGGCCCGGCCCGCTGATCGCCGGGCCGGGCGGGGTGCGGTGATCACCGTGGGCGACGTGATGTGCGGCACGCCGCCGCGCGGGCCGGGCGGCGGGCCCGGCGGATTGTGCCAGCGCAGCGCTTGATCGGCGGCCGTCGGGGACGAAGTACCTGACCGTGGCGCATTCCGCTCATTTGACAGTGTGCCGAGCCCACGTATAGGAAACAGCGACAGAAGTCGAGAGGTGCACCGTGTACGAGCCGAACGTGGTCGGGGACTGGCAGGAGTACGACGGACATGTCGGTCTGCGGGTCCGCGTCCACCGTCTGGAATCGGGCGAACCGCCCCGGGGACGGGACGACGCAGCCCAAGGGCTGACGTACTTCAGCGTCCGCGTGACCGTCGAGAACCGCGGCGAGCGGAACGTCGGAATTCATCTCGAGGACGGTCAGGTCGACGTACGGATCGGCCCCGACGGGGAGAGTGCGTTCCTCGACTGGCGCAACTCGCAGTTCATCGAGGGATTCGACGTCTATCCGCTGCGCCGCGCCACCGCCGTGCTCTACGCGGCCGGCCCCGAGGCGTCCCTGAGCCATGTCGACGTCCAGGTGCAGTTGCGGGTCGACGAGGAGTGGACCGGCCGCCGCCTGTGGTCGGGCGGTATCGGCGCGCACGAGGGGCCCGCCGTGACCCCGTCGGGCGGGGTCCGGGAAGGCCTCGCGCATCAGATCGGCGTGTTCCTCCAGGAGCAGGCCGAGGAGGGCACCGCCTGAACCGGCGTCAGTGCGGGATCCCGTCGATGATCTCGCGGGCGCCCTGACGCAGCAGGGCGACCGCGACCGAGGTGCCGAGCGTCGCCGGATCCAGCCGGCCGGCCCACTCGTGGGCGTTCAGCCGTACCTTGCCGTCCGGGGTGAAGACACAGGCCCGCAGTGACAGTTCGCCGCTCCGGTCGACCCGCGCGTATCCGGCGATCGGGCTGTTGCAGTGTCCCTGCAGCACATGCAGGAACATCCGCTCGGCGGTGGCCTCCCGATGCGTGTCCGGATGGCCGAGGGCACTGACCGCGTCGATGAGATCCGTGTCGTCCTCACGGCACTGGAGCGCGAGGATGCCCGCGCCGATGGGCGGCATCATCGTCTCGGGGGAGAGGACCTCGCTGATCACGTCGCGGCGGCCGATGCGCTCCAGACCGGAGACCGCGAGCAGCAGCGCGTCGGCCTCACCGGCCGCGAGCTTCGCCAGTCGCCGGTTGGCGTTGCCTCGGAAGGGGACGCACTCGAGGTGCGGGTGGGCGGCGGCCAGCTGGGCGACGCGGCGCACCGAGGAGGTGCCGATCCGGGTCCCGGCCGGCAGCTCGTCCAGGGTGAGTCCGTCCAGGTGCACGAGGGCGTCGCGGACGTCGTCCCGCTTCAGGAACGCCGCGAACACGGTGCCCGCGGGGAGCGGTCGGTCGGCGGGGACGTCCTTGACGCAGTGCACCGCGAGATCCGCCTCGCCGGCCAGCAGCGCGGCGTCCACCTCCTTGGTGAACGCGCCCTTGCCCTCCACCTGCGACAGGTCTCCCAGCCACTTGTCGCCGGTGGTCCGCACAGGGACGACCTCGGTGCGCACACCGGGCAGAGCGTCGGCCAACTCGGCCCGGACACGCTCCACTTGGGCGAGCGCCATGGGCGAGTCGCGGGAGACGACACGGATCAGTTCGGGGACGGACATGGCGACACGATAGACCCTTGGGCTCGAGCGCCCGAGCAGGGCGGGCCGCTCCGGGAGCCCGGACGGTGGATTCGTCCGGGCTCCCGGTGACGGGCCGTCGGATGTTCAAACCCGGAAGGGTTCCCAGGTCAGGCGTTCGGGTCGAACGGGATGCCCGACGGCTTCGCCGCGGCGAGATGGGAGGCGAAACTCCCGTCCTTGAGGCCGAAGTTCGCACTGCCGAAGTTGTGCTGGACGAGCTTGTCGCGCAGCCCGGCGGGATAGCCGTTCCAGCCGACCAGCGCCGGGTACTGCCAGGTGCCCTTGTGGTTCTCCGGCGGTTCGTCGCCCGCGCTCGCGAGCCGGAAGCAGTGCGTGCTGATGCCGTCCTTGTGGTACACGATCTTCGGGTGCGTCCCGTCGAAGCGGACCGCCGACCTCGCGTGGATCGAGAACGAGCCGTGGTTGGAGGTCGAGACGTACTGGGCCGTGTCGTTCTGCACCCACACCACGACGTGCTCCCAGTCGTGGCGGTGGCCGCCGAGGCTGACGCCCGGAAGTGCCTGGTCCTTCTCGAAGTACAGGGCGTAGACGATGGCGCACCAGCCGTTGTTGCACTTCGAACGCGAGTAGCCGTTGGTGCTGTCCAGATCCGGGGCGTCACGGCAGTTGCCGTTGAGGGCGCCCGTCGGGTTGAGTCCGGGGTTGATCGCGCCGTCCGGGCCGATCGCGGGGGTGGGGTAGCACCCGTCGGTGTCGTAGTCGTAGGCGGGCTGGAACGTCCGGTCGAGAGCGTCGGCGTTGGCCGGCAGGGCCGGCGGCGGTGCGGCGAAGGCGGTGGCGGGGAAGGCGATGACGAAGGCGAAGGCGCCGGCGAGACCGGTCAGCCATCTCCTGCGGTGCGTTCGGAAGGTACTCGACGACACTGCGTCCTCCTCGGGATGCGGGCGCAGCCCAACGGCTGTGGGGGGCAAGGGCGTTCAGCATCCCGGTTGGGCACGTCCATGCCAAGAGTCATGGGCGTACCGAGGGTGAAGCGCTGCCCAACACTCGTGGAGCCGCTGCCGGATCACTCCACGTTGTCCGGAATGCCGCGTCGGGCGCGGGCGTTGTGGCGCACCTCGCCGACCGGCAGCGGCACCACCCGGTGCGCGCCCGCGCCATCAGCGGCAGGGGCACGGGCGGGAGACGGACGCCCGCGCGTGCCCGTGGCCCGCGGTTTCGCCTGAACGGCGCCCACCGGCGGGCGGAGCGGTACGGTCCGCGCCCTCGCGGATTGATTGAGTTACGCAATGAGATGGTAAAGTGGGCGCATGCGCGCATCCTCGGTTCCCGACGTCCCCGCCTCACCGGAAGTGACCGAGATAGAGCGTGCGCTCATGCGCATCACCTATCTGGGCTCCCGCGCCCGCCAGCACGAACGACTGATGGCCCTGGCGGGCGTCCCCCTGGACCGTGCGGCCGTCGCGCTGCTGCGGCAGGCGGCCGACACCGAACCGCTGCGGCCGGGCGAGCTGGCCGCCCGCCTGGGCGTCGAGGCGTCGCACGTCACCCGCACCGTGCAGCAACTGCAGAAGTCCGGCCACGTCACCCGGGTCCCGGACCCCGACGACCGCCGTGCCCACCGCGTCGAACTCACCGAGACGGGCCGGGAGGCCATCACCCGCATCCGGGAGGCCGGGGCGCAGGCCATGCAGGTGGCTCTCTCCGAATGGTCCCCGGCGGAACTGCGGCAGCTCGCCACGCTCTTCCACCGCATGGTCGACGACTTCCTCGCCCACGCCGCCGAAGAGCAAGCGGAACCGCGCGGAGCCACTCCGGCCGGAGCCGCCTGACACGCTCCCGGCCCGGTGGCCCCCGTACTTACCGTCCGGTAATGTCGCGGGGCAGGTCACCGGAGGAGGAACCGTGTCACGGTCCGATCGCTCACCCCTGCTGCTGGCCGCCGCAGGCACCGCCCACTTCACCGCCCCGCGCCGGTTCGACCACATCGTGCCGCGCTCCCTGCCGGGCTCGCCCCGGGCCTGGACCTACGCCGGCGGCGCCGCCGAACTCGCGCCGGCCGCCGGAGTGGCGCTGCCGCAGACTCGCAGGGTCGCCGCACTGGCCACGGCCGCCTTCTTCGTCGGGGTCTTCCCCGCCAACGTGAAGATGGCTGTGGACTGGCGCCGCCGCCCCGTGCCGCAACAGGCCGCCGCCTGGGGGCGGCTGCCCCTGCAACTGCCGCTGGTGCTGTGGGCGCGGGGAGTCGCCAAGGGTGCGGAGAGCGCGTCGTGAGCGGGAGCCCGGAGAAGGGCGACACGGTCGAGGACTTCGCGCTGCCGGACGAGACGGGCACCGTCCGCAGGCTGTCGGAGCTGCTCGCCGAGGGGCCCGTGGTGCTGTTCTTCTATCCGGCCGCGCTGACCGCCGGCTGCACCGCGCAGGCCTGCCACTTCCGTGACCTGGCCGCCGAGTACGCCGCGGCCGGCGCACGGCCGGTGGGCATCAGCGGTGACGCCGTCGAACGGCAGGCGGAGTTCGCCGGACGGCACTCGCTCGGCATGCCCCTGCTCTCCGACGCCGACGGCGCCGTCCGCGAGCGGTTCGGGGTGAAACGGGGCATCTCCCTGGCGCCGACCAAGCGCGTCACCTTCGTCATCGGGCAGGAGCGCACCGTCCTCGAGGTCGTGCGCAGCGAACTGCGGATGAACGTGCACGCCGACCGCGCGCTCGCCGCACTCCGCGACCACCGGGCGTGACCCGCACCTGACGGGCGCACGGCCGACGGCTGGACCACGTGTGCGGCCATGGGCCATGGGCCCGTCAGGGGGCGGTGGTCAGAACTCCTCGTGCACCTCCGGGTCCCCGCCGATCCGCCGGTGGGCCCGGTCCGCGATGGTGTGCATCTGGGCGTCGTCCAGCGTGAAGCCGAAGACATCGAGGTTGGCGCGCTGCCGCTCGGGATCGGCCGACTTGGGCACGGGCAGCGCCCCGAGCTGAATGTGCCAGCGCAGCACCGCCTGGGCCGGGGTGACCCCGTGGGCCTCGGCGACGGCGGCCACGGCAAGGTCGTCCAGGAGCTGCGAACCCCGGCCCAGCGGGCTCCAGCTCTCGACGAGCACGCCCTTGTCCGCGTGGTGGGAGCGCAGCTCCTCCTGGGGGAAGAACGGGTGCAGCTCGACCTGGTTGACCGAGGGCAGCACCCCGGTCTCCTCCTCCAGCCGCTCGATGTGGGCGGGCGTGAAGTTGGAGACGCCGATCGACCGTACGAGACCGTCCTCGCGCAACTTGATCATGGCCTTCCAGGAGTCGACGTACCTGCCGACCCGGGGGAGTGGCCAGTGGATCAGATACAGGTCGACGTACTCCAGGCCGAGACGCGCGCGGGACTCCTCGAAGGAGGCGAGGGTCTTTTCGTAGCCGTGATGGCGGCCGGGGAGTTTCGTCGTCACGACGACCTCCTCGCGTGGGACGCCGGCACGGGCCACGGCACGGCCCACACCGGTCTCGTTGCGGTAGTTCGTCGCCGTGTCGACGAGGCGGTACCCCGTCTCCAGGGCCGCGGCCACGGACTGCTCGGCCTGCGCGTCGTCCATCGGCCAGGTGCCGAGACCGAGGGCGGGGATCGTCGTGCCGTCATTGAGCGTGTGGTTCGGGATGCTGATCACGAGGGGACCTTCCCGTTGACAGTGTCGTCTCTCTCCAGCCTCACCGACCGGGCGGCCAATGATCAACCTGACAGGCGGGCCGGACGGACGACACGGACGCATCCGAACCGGCGCCGGCCGGGGACGGACCGATGGAGGGGGCACACATGACGACGGGCGGGAGCGACATGGACAGCACGAAGAGCGTCGGGCAGCACACGGGCGGGGAGCCGCGCGAGGGGACGGGTCCCGGCACGGGTACGGGCGTAGAGGTGCGTCCGGTCGCCGGGCACATCGGCGCCGAGATCACGGGTGTCGACCTCGCCGACGAGCCCCGCGACGCCGTGATCGCCGCCATCCGGGCGGCGGTGCTGCGCTGGAAGGTGGTGTTCTTCCGCGGGCAGCGACTGGACCACGCCGGGCATGTGGCACTGGCCCGGCGGTTCGGCGAGCCGGTCGTCCTGCCCCGGCGGGGCAAGGCGTCGCCGCCCGGCTTCCCGGAGATCGAGACGACCGCCGACCGGCTGGAGCTCGGCGGACGGTTCGGGATGGAGCACGACGAATGGCTGCGGCGCCGCCGTCACACCCTGCTGCGCGGCTGGCACTGCGACCACGGCGCCCGGATCGACCCGCCCGCCGCGACGATCCTGCGCGCCCAGACCGTCCCGCCCTACGGCGGCGACACCACCTGGTCGAACCTGGCCGCCGCCTACGCCGGGCTGTCCGCCCCGGTACGGGAGTTCGCCGACCGGCTGCGCGCCGAGCACCGGCTGGGGGTCGGCTACCGGCCCCGGTCCGGCGACGACGCCTATGTGCGGCATCTGCTGGACCACCAGACAGCCTCCGAGCATCCCCTGGTGCGGGTCCATCCGGAGACGGGGGAGCGGGTGCTGTTCGTCAACGGCTACTACGTCGAGCAGATCACCGGGCTGTCCCGGCCGGAGAGCCGGGCGATCCTGGAGATGCTGCTGGAGCAGGCGACCCGGCCCGAGTACACGGTGCGTTTCCGGTGGGAGCCGGGGAGCGTGGCGTTCTGGGACAACCGTGCCACCATCCACCTCGCCCCGGGCGACACCGGCCACCTCGACCACCCGCGGATCATGCACCGGGTGATGCTCGCCGGTGAGGTACCGGTCGGCACCGACGGCCGCCCCTCGGAGCCGATCATCGGGACCGCCCCCGGACGCTGGTGACCGCCCGCCCGCCCGACCGGCCACGCTCGGCAACCTCGCGCCGGGGGCCGGTCACGTCAGCGGGATGGTCACCTCGTCCTCGACCGGCGGGGCGACCTCCTGCGCGAGGTTGCCGGTGGCGGCGTGGCAGCGCAGCCGGATCGCGTCCGGGCCCACGTCCAGCCGCAGGAAGCACTTGAAGAACGGCGGCGTGCAGGTGGCCGAACCGGGCGAGAACAACTGCGTGTGGACCTTGCGCACGGGCAGCCTGAACCGCTTGCCCCGGTCGGGCCGGCGGCCGGTCCCGGGCAGCCCGGCGACCAGCCGCACGCGCCGGGTGACCCGGGCCGGCGTGCTCGGCACGCGGGTGGGACCGATGCCGAGGCGTTCGGCGATCACGGCCGTCGCCTCGGTGGCCGGCACGGTGAAGGAGGTGTCCCGGCCCTCCTTCAACAGCCCCGGTACGACGGCGTACTGGGGCTCGCCGCCCTCGCCGGTGTCGCCGATGACGAGGAAGGAGAACCGGTCCGGACCGTCGTGCCGGATCACCTTGTCGGCGGGTGCGCCGGCCGCCGCACGCTGGGCCACCCACCGGCTGCGGGTGCGGCCCGTCGGATCCCCGAGCCAGGAGGCCAGAACCCCGTTGCGGGCGGCCCACAGCATGCGCGGGTCGAACCAGGAGATCTTCTTGGCCTCGGGCGGCAACAGCCGCCGTTGCTCGCCCTGTTGCCCGGTGCCCCAGCCGGCGCCCTCGGCCGTGTCGCGTGAAGAGTCTGACATCGGAGCACCGCAACAACGCTGCCGAGGACGGTCGGAGCGCGGGTATGGGCAGCGGCATGCCTGAACTGGATTTGCCCGGTCAGGCGTTGACGGCGTCGCTCGGTCGGCGCTTCTCAACAGGGCTCTCGGTGGGCGAGGCTCGGCAGGTTCGTCAGAAGGTGCGGTTCAGCAGGTCCAGCAGCGCGGCCCAGTGACGCTCGTCCGCCTCCTTGTCATAGGCGGCGGTGTCCGCCTGCGTGTAACCGTGGCGGGCCCCGGTGTACACCTCGCAGCGGTGCCGGACCCCGGCCGCGGTCAACGCCTGCTCCAACCGCTCGATCTGCTCCTCGGGCATCGACGGATCCTGGTCGGCGTGACCGAAGTACAGCTCCGCGGTGATCCTGTCGGCCAGCAGATGCGGGCTGTCCGGCGCGTCCGGCGCCAGCCGGGCCCCGTGGAATCCGGCGGCGGCCGCCACCCGGTCCGGGTAGGTGCCCGCCGTGTGGAGGGAGAGCACCGCGCCCATGCAGTAGCCGGTCACCGCCACCGGGCCGTCGGCCGCCGCGGGATGGCCGGCCAGCCACCGCAGATAGGCGCCGGCATCGCGCATGGCGAGTTCCGGGGTCAGCTCCTGCAGGATCGGCCCGATACGCCGGAAGATCTCCGGCCGCGCCACCGGGTCGATGAACTCGGGCAGTTCGACCACCGGACTGCGCCCATGGCGGTAGAACACGTTCGGCACCAGGACCGTGTACCCGGCCTCCGCCAGCCGGTCGGCCATCGCCCGCAGCCGCGGCCGCAGCCCGAAGGCGTCCATGTAGAACAGGACCGCCGGCCGGGGACTCCCATCGGCGGGATGCGTCAGATACGCGTCGGCGGTGCCGTCCTCGGTGGTGATGTCAACGGTGCTTCCCTGTACGGCGGTCATGGCCGGCGGGCGCCTCTCTGCGGGATGTCGGACGGGGACCCGTCCCCGCGGCGAGCGGGGACGGATCATGCCCCATCGTGACATGCCCCGGGCCCGGCACTTCGGCCTTAGCCGGTTCAACACGGCGCAAGGGGCACTCCTTTGGGACATCCCGCGCCCGCCCCGGCACGTTCGTCACCGCTTCCGCGGATCCCGGCGGCCCGTATCGGGGCAGTTCACCGCGTCGCCGTTACTCGAACCGCGAGGTGTCGCCCGCACCCCGCCGTACGATTTCGGCCTCGCCGCCCGAGAAGTCGATCACCGTGGTCGGCTCGGTGCCGCAGTCCCCGGAGTCGAGCACCGCGTCCACCTCGTGGTCGAGCCTGTCCTTGATCTCCCAGCCCTGGGTCATCGGCTCGTCCTCGCCGGGCAGCAGCAGGGTGCTGGACAACAGGGGCTCGCCCAGCTCCGCGAGCAGCGCCTGGGTGACGACGTGGTCGGGGATGCGCACGCCGACGGTTTTCTTCTTCGGATGCTGGAGCATGCGCGGCACCTCCTTCGTCGCGGGCAGGATGAAGGTGTAGCTGCCCGGCGTGGACGCCTTGACCGCGCGGAACACGTCGTTGTCGATCCGTACGAACTGGCCGAGCTGAGCGAAGTCCCGGCACACCAGAGTGAAGTGGTGCCGGTCGTCCAGCTTGCGGATGGTACGGATCCGGTCGATGCCCTCCCGGCTGCCGAGCCGGCAGCCGAGCGCGTAACAGGAGTCCGTGGGGTACGCGATCAGGGCGTCGTCGCGGATGCTCGCGGCGACCTGGGAGATGGTGCGCGGCTGGGGATTGTCGGGGTGCACGTCGAAGTACTTCGCCATTCACCGAGCTTATGCCGCCCGCACGGCAGGGCCGCGCACGCCCGGCCGGGGCCGCCCGTGCCCCGGTCCCGTACCCGCCCGTGCCCCGGCCGTGGGCCGTCCATGTGCCGGGGGTGTGTCAGCGGTGTGCCGAGATCGTGCAGAGCTTCCCCTTCACCCCGTCCGCCCTGCATGAGCCGGCCGCATCCGTGGGGTAACGTCCGGTGCCGGGCCGAAGAGGCCCGGCACACGAGGGGAAGGCCGAGGTGGCAGCCCGTAAGGACGGAATCCCGCGGCCGGCGGCGGCCGGTGAACAGCCCGGGTGGGCGCAGGAACTGCTGGAGCACCTGCGGCCGGCGGGCCGCGATGTCCGCAGGGTCGTCGACTGGCTCGCCGGCACCGTGCACGGGTCGGTGGCGCTCCGGGACGACACCGGCACGCTCGTCGCCGGAACCGGGCCGGTGCTGGACGAGAACCTCGTCGCCGATGTCACTTCCGGTCGGATCGCCTCCGCCGCCTGGGAGGACGGCGAGCGGTACCTGCGCCTGGTGCAGGTCGGGCATCCCTCCCGGACCTGGGCGCTGGCAGTCTCCCGGGACACGCCCTTCGACCGGCACAGCGCCGACGTCGTCACGCACACCGCCCAGGTGATCGAGCTGCTGCTGACCGCCGGTGAGACCACCGTGGCCGGGCAGCGGCTGCGTCGGGCCAGCGCCGACCTGCGACTGGCGATCCTCCAACTGCTCATGGTCGAGGACACCGTCGCGGCCCGCCGGGTGGCCGCGGGGCTCTGGCCGGGTCTGCTCGAGGCCGACACCGCGTGCGTCTACGTCGTCGAGTCCGAGCCCGCCCGCCGTGACCGCCTCGCCGAGGAGGCCCTGGAGAGCACGGAGGAGGAGGCGCTGGTCGTGCGGTGCCCGGCGATGGACGGGCACGTGATCGTCGTCAGCCCTCGCGAGGCGACCGCCGGCGATCTGAAGTCCCTGGTCGAACGGTATCCGGACACCTTCCTCGGCGGCAGCGTCCGGCAGAGCCTCGCCCGGACCGCCACCGCGTACGGGCAGGCCGTCAGCGCCCTCGCCGTGGCGCGCTTCCGCCCGGACAAGACGGCGGTGTACGCCGAACGCACCCATCCCGAGCGGCTGATGGACCCGGCGGCGTTGCGTGGCCGGACCGCCCGGCTGCTGCGCCCCCTGGACGCCGTGCCGCACCACACCCGTGCCGAGCTCCTCGCCACCACCCGTCTCGGCCTGGAGTTCACCGCCGTCAACACGGCCAAGATCCTCGGCGTGAGCCGCAACACGGTGCGTGCCCGCATGGAACGCGTCGAGAACATGCTGGGCGCCGACTTCGACGACCTCACCGCCCGTGCCGTCGTGCACCTGGCGCTGCACACCCAGTTCAACCTCCAGGACGGCCAGGCGGGCAGCGCCTTCGAGGCGTCCGTCCCCGGACTCGCCCACCTGGTGTCCGGGCCCGCCGTGCGCGCCTGGGCGGGGGAACTGCTGGAACGCCTGGACCAGGACGCCCGCCCCCTGCGCCGCACGCTGCGCACCTGGATCGCCGCCGGCGGCAACGCCGAGCGGGCCGCGCAGCTCCTGGGCGTCCACGCGCAGACCGTGCGTGAGCACGTACGCAGCGCCGAGCCGGTCCTGGAGCGCCAACTGCTGGCCGCCGGCACCGACCTGTACGAGGTCGTGCTCGCCCATTTGGCCCTGGGGGACCTGGAGACACCGGTGTTCGCGGGCCCGGTGCCCACGTCCCCACCAGGGTGAACGACGGTCCGCTGCCCCTGTCCCGGCCGGCTCGCGCGGGGTGAAACGGGTCGTAACGGACTCAGTTGTGCACGGCTGAGTCCCGTGGCCGTCGCAGCGGGCACCGGTGCTATACACAACCACGTCGCCATTCACATAGGTTCGTCGTGCCGCGGGAGCACGACCGGAACGGGGGACCGGTCGCGCTCCCGCGCGCCGCGTACGCCTACGGTGTCTGCCGGATCGGCTCCGCCGTCCGCGATGAAGCGGTCCGCGGCGGAGCGGTCCGCGCCGCCGCCGCGATGACAGGGGCCAGGAGCGTGCGGGAGCGTCGCAGGTCCTCGATCATGCGATCGATACGGTCCCGCTCCGCCGTCAGCTCGCTCACCAGGAGAGCGTCCGCCGTTTCGGACGGCCCTCCGCCGCTGTCCCGCATGCAGGGCAGCAGCTCGGCGATCTTCGAGCTGCACAGCCCCGCCGCGTACAGCTCCTGGATCCGCCGCCCCGGCCCACCGCCGCCGAGGTGTACTCCCGGTGCCCGCCGGGCGTCCGCTGCGCCGACAGCAGGCCCTCCTGCTCGTAGGAGCGCAGGGAGCGCTCGCTCACGCCCGTACGGCGGGCGCAGCGGGCCGCCGCCGCTCCGAGTCGCCGGTCTCCGTGATGCACGGCAGCATGGCCCTCGTACGCAAGCCCCCGGCGGGACGTGCGCGAGGAGCGCGGGCCCGGCCGTCGGGCGGCGGACATTCAGTGAGCGGGCCACCGACGCGTGAGTGACCACGCGGTTCCCGGGACACCGGGACACCGGGACACCGGGACACCGGGGACACCGGGGACACCGGGGACACCGGGACAGGGACACGGGGTTGCCGGGACACCGGAGCCCCCGCGCCGTCGAAAGCGACCGGCCCGCGGCCGCGCGCCACCGTGCCCCGGCCCGCCACCAGTCATGAGCAGCCGAAGGAGTCCACAGACATGACGGACGTTTCGAGCCGGGGTCCTGCTCCGGGCGACGACCGCAAGGTACTCACCAACCGGCAGGGTCATCCGGTCCACGACAACCAGAACCAGCGCACGGTCGGTGCCCGGGGGCCCGCCACGCTGGAGAACTACCAGTTCCTGGAGAAGATCAGCCACTTCGACCGGGAGCGCATCCCCGAGCGGGTCGTGCACGCCCGAGGGGTGACCGCGTTCGGCCACTTCGAGGCGTACGGGACCTGGGGCGACGAGCCGATCAGCCGCTACACCCGGGCCAAGCTGTTCCAGGAGCGCGGCAAGCGCACGGACCTGGCCGTCCGCTTCTCCACTGTCATCGGTGGACGCGACTCCTCCGAAGCCGCCCGCGACCCCCGCGGCTTCGCCGTGAAGTTCTATACCGAGGAAGGCAACTGGGACCTCGTCGGCAACAACCTCGGTGTCTTCTTCATCCGGGACGCGATCAAGTTCCCCGACGTGATCCACTCCCTCAAGCCCGACCCGGTCACCTTCGAGCAGCAGCCGCGGCGCATCTTCGACTTCATGTCGCAGACGCCCGAGTGCATGCACATGCTCGTCAACCTGTTCAGTCCGCGGGGGATCCCCGCCGACTACCGGCACATGCAGGGCTTCGGCGTGAACACGTACAAGTGGGTCAACGCCGAGGGTGAGACCAAACTGGTCAAGTACCACTGGATGCCGAAACTGGGCGTCCGCTCCATGACCGAGGAGGACGCCGCGAACGTCCAGGCCGACTCCCTCGGCCACGCCACCAAGGACCTCTACGAGGCGGTGGGGCGCGGCGAACACCCCGAATGGGAACTGCTCGTCCAGATGATGGACGACCACGACCACCCGGAACTCGACTTCGACCCGCTCGACGACACCAAGACCTGGCCGGAGCAGGACTTCCCGCCGAAGCCGGTCGGCCGGATGGTGCTCGACCGGATGCCGGAGAACTACTTCGCCCACAACGATCAGATCTCCTTCGGCACCGGTGTCCTCGTCGACGGCCTGGACTTCTCCGACGACAAGATGCTCGTCGGCCGGACCTTCTCCTACAGCGACACCCAGCGCCATCGCGTAGGCCCGAACTACCTCCAGCTCCCCGTCAACCAGGCCAAGGCCGCCGACGTACACACCAACCAGTGTGACGGCCAGATGACCTACCACGTGGGCGCAGCAGGGGAGAACCCCGGGGTCAACTACGAACCGTCGATCACCGGCGGCCTGCGCGAGGCCCTGGAGCCCTCGCACGACGAGCAGGGACCGGAGATCCGGGGCCGGCTCACCCGCAAGCGCATCCCCCGAGCCAACGACTACCAGCAGGCGGGACAGCGCTATCTGCTCCTCGAGGACTGGGAGCGCGACGACCTGGTGAAGAACTTCGTCGACCTCATCTCCCAGTGCCACCGGGCGGTGCAGGAGCGCATGGTGTGGCACTTCCTGCTCGTCGAGAACGACCTCGGCCGCAGGGTCGGCGACGGTCTCGGCATCGCTCCCAAGGACGTCGCCCGTCTGAAGCCCCTCGCGGACCAGGACCTCACCGACGACGACCGCAAGCGGCTCGCCAACCTGGGCGACAACCCGCCGCGCGACGTGCGGGGACTCACCATGACCCACTGCGTCCCCGACGAACGGCACGTGGTGAACCGCTGAGCATCACCCGGATCACCCGGATCAGGCGGTACGGCGTGCACCAGTGACGGAATGTGCTGGTGCATGCCGGCGTGTTCCCGCCTGCCGTCACCGAGGACGTGACCTCCCGTGGGCCGTCGGCGAGTGACGCCAACGCCGCTGGGGGCCCTGCTCGAAGAGCTTGGGGGAGTGCGTGCCGGCCCCCGTGCCCCCGGCACGATCCACCGGACAGACAGGGCGACCGTCCCTGGTGCGCCCCCTCCGCGCCCCGACATTCGCCCCCAACTCGTCACGCGGGACGGTGAAAACGCCCCGCCCACCGATCGAACAGGCTGGTGCCGGGGGACGACTCGGGTTATGACCAGTGCATCGTTCTCCAGCACCCTCACCCTGCCCGCCTCCGTGTGCGACCAGGCCGCACAGCACCTGGAGCAGGCCGCCAAGCGGACCGTCGACGGGGCCGGAATCCCGTTGAAGGCGTTCCGCGCGGCGGCCGACAGCGACTACACCTTCCCCGTCGCCGTGGTGGAACAGGCCGCCGCCTGTCTGCTCGTCCTGGCCACCGAAACGGCCCAGACGGTACGGCCGTCGGCGCTGCGCGCCACCATCAGCGTCGCCCTGAGCCTGCGCGACGCCGCCCAGGCGGTGAACCGGCCCGCCCTCACCACCCGGTTCTGGTGAGGCCGCCGGCGGGCGACGCGGAGCAGGGCGTCAGAGGCGCTGCCACAGGGCCGGCGTGCCGGCGGGCGCCCACGTGCTCTGGGCCTGGTGCGTCTGCAGGCACTGGTAGCGAACCCCGTCGCGGGTCACCGTGGCCCCGGCCGGGTAGACGCGGCCGACGGCCCACCCGTCCTCGGCGCCGTCCTGCGGGTCCGGTGTCGCGGTCTGCGCGAGTTCGGTGGTCAGGGTCAGGCCGAAGTCGGCGAGGATCGGGTTGACCGGCTGGTAGAACGTGGTCCCGCCGCGCGTGCAGTCACCGGAGCCGCCGGAGGTGACGCCCTGCGCCTGGGAGCCCGCGACGTAGGGTCCGCCGGAGTCGCCGGGCTCGGCGCAGACCGTGGTCCGGGTCACTCCGTCGACCGTGCCCTCGGCGTAGCTGACGCTGGCGTCGTGCTGCTGGATGGTCCCGCAGTGCCATCCGGTGGTCGAGCCGGACCGGCACACCGACGCCCCGACGAGCGCCTCCACCGAGCCGGTGACCTGCACCTCCTGGCCGTCCTGCGCCTTGACGTCCGGCGTGGCCGTCCACGTGTCGTTGGTGCCCACCCACGCCATGTCCCTGCCGGGGAAGACGGAGTCCTGGAAGGTGCCCTGTGCGGTCTGATCAAAACCGGTGGTCGTGTCACCCCGGTTGCCGCAGTGACCGGCGGTGGCGAAGCCCTGCCGCGCGTCCTTGGTCACGGAGAAGCCGACCGAACAGCGGGCGGTGTCATTGATGTAATAGGCGTCGCCGCCGGTGATGTCCTGCAGCAGCCGCGGCCGGACCGTGGACACGAGGATGGTCACATCCTGGTCGTCGACCCCGGCGGCCTTGACGAAGGCGGCACCGGCCGACATCGTCCGCGCCTGCACCACGAGCCGGTTCGCCGGTACGTCCACGTACCACAGCGGGGTACCGGCGGTGTCGCGGGTGGCGGCCGCCGCGTCCAGCTCCTCCTTGGTGCCCCGGAGGCCGGCCAGCGCGCGGGTGACGACGACGGCCTTGGCGCCCTGGGCCTCGATGGCCGCCACATCCTGGGAGTCGGTGGTCGCGACGCTGAGTTCCTCGGAGGCCGCCCCGCGCACCCAGGCGCCGGCGAACCGGTCGCCCAGGGCATTGCGCAGGACACCCGCGCGGGTACCCGCTTCCGCCTCGTTGGCCAGCCGCGCGGACGCCTGCGGCGAGGTCAGGCCCAGGTCACGCCGGAGTGCTTCGAGCATCGCCGCCGACGGGCGGTCGGCGCCGAGGGTCCGGGCTGCGCCGGACGGGGTTCCCGCCGTCGGGTCCGGCTCGGCCGACACGGTGGAGGGGAGGGCTGCGAGGGCGAGCGCGCCGAGCGCGGCCAGGGCCACCCGTCGTGCGGGCCGGCCATGTCTGTGGACCATGCGGTGATCTCCTTCGTCGTGGGGTGAAGCTGCCGCAGAGCCTCAGGTCTTGCCCGTGGCGCCCGGTGCGATGTCATCGGTGACCCGCTTTCGCGCTTTGGTGACACGAACGGGCGCCAAGTGCAGTACTGCGTACGAGACCGGTGACGATGGCGTGCTCCGCGTACGTTCTGCGTGCGCGTACTGCTTGCGCGTGGCACGCCCGTCGCCCGCGGCCTGACGGCCCGGCGTCACGGGGCGACCCGGCAGCCACCGTGCTCCGAGCCGTTCCGAACTCCGGACGGGACCGTTCGGCCCATGCGTCGGGCGGCCGGGTGACGGACCCTGGAGAGGTGGCGCGCGAGGAGGTGACATCCCATGGGGAGGACGTGTAGTGCGCGGCCCCGCAGGGTGTGGTTGTGGCGCTGGCGGAGCAACCCGCTGCGTCGTCGCAGTGATGTGATCGAGGCCTGGCTGCTGCTCGCCACCCTCGTCCTCACTCTGTTCGCCGGGGCGGTCACCGGCCTGGTGGTCGCGGGGACGGTGGACCGGTCCCTCGCGGAGCGCCGCGCCGCGTCCCGTACCGCCCCCGCCGTACTGGTCGAGGACGCGGCCGATGCGCTGCCCTCGCCGGTGACCGAGGACGGCAGCGGGGACGGCCGCGCATGGGTGAAGGCGCGGTGGAGGGCCCCCGACGGCACCAGTCGCACGGGCCGGGCCGAGGCCGATCCCGGGGACAAGGCGGGCAGTGTGGTCATCGTGTGGACGGATGGCGCGGGGCGCCTCGTCTCCGAGCCGCCCGGTGGGGCGGACGCACGGTTCCAGACGGTCATGGCCGGCCTCACGGTCGCCGCCGCCACCGGGGGAATGGTCGTGCTCGGCGGATGGCTCGTCCGGTTCCGGATACGGCAACGGCGCTCGGAGGAGTGGGAGGCCGAGTGGCGGCAGGTCGAACCGTCGTGGCGAAGGCGGATGAGCGGCTGACCGGCTGACGGACCGGCTACCGACGGGCTGACGACCGGCTGCCGGGCGGTTGCCGGCCAGCTGCCGGCCGGACCGTGCGAGGCGGCCGGGTGCTGCTTTCCCTGCCGCGCACTACCCGCATGATTTGCGCAATTGCAAAATTTAGCAATTGCGTACATGATTGAGCGCATGTCCGCTGTCGCGGGCCACCGGGGCTCGCGCCGCCACTGCGCGACGGGGCGTCGTGGCCGCCGGGAAGTCGAGGGGTTGTGTCAATACCGCTGTTGCTCGCCGGAGCCCGGTCCCGCATCACGTCACTGCTGCCCGACCGGGACGACCTCGGCCAGATGCGCCGCAACCCGCGCCGGGACCTGCTCGCCGGTCTGACCGTCGCCGTCGTCGCCCTGCCCCTCGCGCTCGGCTTCGGAGTCTCCTCCGGACTCGGCGCGGAGGCCGGGCTGGCCACCGCTGTGATCGCCGGCGCGCTGGCTGCCGTGTTCGGCGGCTCCAACCTCCAAGTCTCCGGACCGACCGGCGCGATGACGGTGGTACTGGTGCCCATCGTCGCCGACCACGGCCCGTCGGGCGTGCTCACCGTCGGGCTGATGGCAGGCGCGATCCTGGTGGCGCTGGCGCTGCTACGGGCCGGCGGCAGCATGCGGTACGTGCCCGCGCCCGTGGTGGAGGGCTTCACACTCGGTATCGCGTGCGTGATCGGACTGCAGCAGATCCCGAACGCCCTCGGCGTACCCGCATCCGAGGGGGAACGGGTCCTGGTGGTGGCCTGGCGGGCGTTCGAGGAGTTCGCCCGCACCCCCGACTGGACCGCCGTCGCACTGGCGCTCTCGGTGGCCGCCGTGATGCTGCTCGGAGCACGCTGGAAGCCCACCGTGCCCTTCTCCATCCTCGCCGTGATCGCGGCCACACTCGTGGTACAGATCGGCGGACTGGACGGGGTGCGGCCCATCGGCGAACTGCCCTCCGGCCTGCCCGCCCCCTCGTTCGCCTTCGTCGACACCGGCGCCCTCTCCGAACTGGTCGCGCCCGCCGTGGCCGTGGCGGCGCTGGCCGCACTGGAGTCGCTGCTGTCCGCCTCCGTCGCCGACGGCATGACCGTCGGACAACGGCACGACGCGGATCGCGAACTGTTCGGACAGGGCGTGGCGAACCTGGCCGCGCCGCTGTTCGGTGGCGTCCCCGCGACCGGCGCGATCGCCCGCACCGCGGTCAACGTCCGCACCGGAGCCACCTCACGGCTGGCCTCACTCGCCCACGCCGCGGTCCTCGCCGCGATCGTCTTCGCGGCAGCCCCGCTGGTGTCCAAGATCCCGCTCGCCGCTCTGGCGGGCGTCCTGCTGGCCACCGCGGTCCGGATGGTCGAGGTCGGCTCGCTGCGCGCAATGACCCGTGCCACCCGCTCCGACGCGCTGATCCTCGTCCTGACGGCCGTCGCCACCCTCGTCCTCGATCTCGTCCTCGCCGTGATCATCGGCCTGGCCGTCGCGGCTCTCCTCGCGCTGCGCGCCGTCGCCCGGCAGGCGCGGCTCGCACCGCTGGCGCTCGACCGGGGCGACCACACCGAGGAGGAGCACAAGCTGCTGGCCGAACACATCGTCGCCTACCGCATCGACGGCCCGCTGTTCTTCGCCGCCGCCCACCGCTTCCTGCTGGAACTGACCGAACTCGCCGATGTGCGGGTCGTCATCCTGCGCCTGTCGCACGTGAGCGTCGTCGACGCCACCGGCGCTCTCGTGCTCAAGGACGCGGTGGCGAAGCTGAGGCGGCGCGGCATCGCCGTCATGGTCTCCGGCATCCGTCCCGGCCATCGTCAGGTCCTCGACTCCGTCGGGGCCCTCGACCTGCTGCGGCACGACGGCCGGGAGTACGCCACGACTCCCGAGGCGATCGGTGCGGCCCGCGAGTACCTGCGACTCACCGGCGTCCTGCCTGCGGCCCGGGCCCCGCGGCCGGCACCCCTGCCCGTCCGGGAGGCACCGTGACCCGTACGCGGCCCCACCCCTCCGCGGTACAGGTGAAGCCCGTCGTGCGGGGAGCACCGACGAGACCGGCGGGCTGCCCCACCGTCACGTGTTCACCCTCCCCACCGAGCCGTCCGCAGTCCCTCTCGCGCTCGAACCCGCCGAGCAGGTCCGGGCCGAGCAGGGGAGCGGCGAACACCGCCCCGCGGTCGGTCCGGAGCCGCTCATCGGGCGCCCGACCACCGTCGTCGGACCGGCCCGCGGCCCGGGTGGCACGGCGGTGGTCCGCGGCGATGGCCGCGGCAAGAGCGCCCGGACCACCCTGTGATCCCCGAGGGCACGACCACCGGACCACAGGAATGTACGAAGTTGCTAATGTCGGCAAACGTCGAGGTCGGGTGCCGACGACGTACAGGAGAGGCGATGGACCGGGGCCCTGGGCCGGACCGGCGCCGGGAAGGGGAACGGCACGATGACCACGCCGCTGCACCAGCTGAAGGCCGAGTTCTTCAAGACCCTGGGGCATCCCGCCCGTATCCGGGTCCTGGAACTCCTCAGCGAGCGCGAGTACGCGGTCGCGGAGATGCTGCCCCAGGTGGGCATCGAACCGGCACATCTCTCCCAGCAGCTGGCGGTGTTGCGACGGGCGAACCTCGTGGTCAGCCGCAAGGAGGGCTCGACCGTCCACTACTCGCTGACCAGCCCCCACGTGGCGGAACTGCTCCGCGTGGCACGCACCATCCTGTCCGGTGTCCTCGCCGGCCAGGCCGAACTGCTCGCCGGCCTCAGGGACGAGACGAGCCCGCTCCCGTAGCGAGGGTCGCGTTCCGCGCAGCACCCGTCCCGCGTCAGGTGGCCTGGGCCGTCCCCTCGCGCCGGCAGTGCAGGAAGAGCTGGGGTTCCGGCCGGGCGTCGGGGTGGGTCGGGGTGAACATCACGCTGTTCTCCGACAGCACCGTCAGCCCCGCATCGCGCACCATCCCGGTCACGCCCTGGGCGTCGAAGCTGGTGATCCGCACGTCCTGCCCCATGAAGACACCATGGAAGCCCTCCACGTCCAGGGGCACGGTGGCCAGCGCGAGCAGACCGTCCGGCCGCAGGAGCCGGGTCAGCCGCCGCAGCAGGTCGGACTGCTCGGCACGGGACATCTGGAGCAGCGCGAAGTACAGGCAGATGGCGTCGAACGAGCCTTCCTCGAGCGGCAGTTCGCGGATGTCACCGCACCGGAACTCGGCGTCGGGCACCTGCCGGGACGCGATCTCCACCATCACCGGAGACACATCGACTCCCAGCACCCGGTGACCGGCCGCGGCGAGCGTGGCGGCGGTGGGCCGGCCCGTACCGCTGCCCACGTCCAGGACCCGGCTGCCGGGCGGCAGCCGTTTCCGCAGCCACGCCAGGGAGGCCCGGTGGGCCTCGGAGGAAGCGAACGCCTTCTCGTAGTCGCTGCCCAGCGCGTCGAACACCGCTGCCGCCGGTGACCTGCGATTCTCGTCGACCAAGACGCACCCCGTCTCCGTGTACCGATGCCGCGCATCGTGCCATTCCCGGCGGGCCCCCACAACCGTTCGCCGCTCCTTCCGGCGCGTCGGACCGGCTTGCGGGGGTGCCGGCCGGCACGGCAGGGTCGGGGTGTGCCGACTCTGCTGATCATTCATCACACGCCCTCGCCCAACTGCCAGGCGATGTTCGAAGCGGTCCTCTCCGGTGCCACGGCCCCGGAGATCGAGGATGTCCGCGTGGTACGGCGGGCGGCCCTGTCCGCCACCGCCGGCGACGTCCTGGAAGCCGACGGCTACCTCCTGGGCACCCCGGCGAACCTCGGCTACATGTCAGGGGCGCTCAAGCACTTCTTCGACCAGGTCTACTACCCGTGCCTGGACACCACCAGGGGCCGGCCCTTCGGCTACTACGTGCACGGCGGCAGCGACGTCACCGGGGCGGTGCGGGGGATCGAATCCGTTACCAAGGGCCTCGGCTGGCGGCGCGCCGCCGACGCCGTGACGGTCACGGGCGAACCCGACAAGGCCGCCATCGAGCGGTGCTGGGAACTGGGCGCCACCCTCGCCGCCGGCCTGCTGGACTGACGTCCGGGCCGCGCCGGCCCGTCATCCCGGGCGCGGAGTGGCCGGGATGACGGCAGGGTCGTGGGAGCACTCCCATCCAATACGGGATGCCGGGCATGATCTTGCCTCCCTCGATTCGCCCGTACCGGCGTGAGGACCGGCCGGCCCTCGACGACATCTGTATCCGCACCGCGTACAGCGGGCAGGACGGCCGCCCCCTGTACCGCGACCCGAGCATCCTCCCGGCAATCTTCGCCTCCCCCTACGTGCACCTGGAGCCCGGACTGGCCTTCGCCTTGGACGACGGGCAGGGGCGCGCGGTCGGCTACAACTCCATCGAGATGGTGGGCGCCTGGCAGACCGCCGACGTGGACAGCGGTTTCACCGTCCGGTTGTACGACCAGGCGAGCCATGGCGCGGACTACTTCCTCGTCCACGTCACCCGGCAGGGCTTCGACCCCACCACTCAGCCGCTGACCTTGGACGACCTCGAACCGGTGGCCACCACCGGCTCGTACGGCCCGAGCCGGAACTACTCGATCCCGGTGAGCACGTCCGGCTACAGCGGCCACCATGTCGTCTGCACGATCTGGCAGGCCTCGCACATGGACCAGACGTACTTCCCGTGCAGTGACGTGAACTTCGGCTGACCAGCCGTTCCTTGCACTGCCCGGCCCCCGAAGTCCCCGCCGTGCAGGCCAAGTCGGGCGGGACCCAGGGGCTCGGGTGTGCCTGAGGGTTCCTGAGATTCTTCGAAGAAACCGTGAGGCACTTGAACGCACCGCGGAGCACCTACGTATGAGGCGTGGGAATTTCATGCCCACCCCCCGTGACAGAAGCGTAGGAGTACTGCCTTGGCACGCAACACACGCAGACGCCCCCGAGGGCCACAGCGCGCGACCTTCGCAGCGGTCGCGCTGATCCTGGGCGGAGGGGGGTTGATGGCGGCCAATGTCTACGCTTCCGCGACGGAGGACGACGCCGACGGAGCCGGTCAGGCACGGGTTCTCGGTGGCGCCACCATCGACTGCCCCGACGTGGGGACCAACCTGACCACGGTCCCCGAGAAGGCGCGGCCGGCCGTCGACAAGGAACTCGCGGCGCTGGACGAACAGATCGCCCAGGCCTACCAGCGCCTGGCGGAGTCCGCCCCGGCCATTCAGCAGGACCCCGGCGTCGCCGACGAGAAGGTCGTGGGCCCGCTCGAGGAGGAGCGCTCCGCGACCCTCGACCGCATCTCGGGCGCCATGGAGCAGGAGGGCGACCGTCCCGAGGGCCTCGGTGAACTCGCCGACTGCTCCGTGGTCGACTCCGGTAACGCGTCCGCCCAGCCCGGCGACGGCCAGGACGGGAACGGCCAGGAGGGCGGACAGGGAGAAGAAGGAGCAGAGGGCGAACAGGGCGGAGGAAACGGTGGCCAGGCGGGCAACGGGCCCGTCGCCGCGGACTTCGTGGACATCAAGAGCATCCAGCCCAACGCGGCCAAGCCCGCCGAGTCGGGCGACGCCTCGAAGGGCACCTTCGTCAGCAGCTGCGGCGTCAACGAGAACGGCCTGTTCAACTCGGACAACGTGATCGCCGCCCCGGGTGTCGCCAACGGCGCGCACCACTTCCACGACTACATCGGCAACCAGGCCACCAACGCCTTCTCCAGCGACGAGGAGCTGGCGGCGGCCGACACCACCTGCGAGGACCAGAGCGACAGGTCGTCGTACTACTGGCCCGTGCTGCGGCTGCAGAACGGCACCGAGGAGCAGGACGCCAATTCCCCCGGTGGCGGCATCGAGGGCAACGCCGGTGAGATCGTGACTCCCAAGGAGGTCACGCTGACCTTCGTGGGCAACCCGCAGGGCGAGGTCACGGCCATGCCGAAGCTGCTGCGCATCATCACCGGTGACGCCAAGTCCTTCGTGAACGGCCCCGCCAACGCCAACGCGTCCTGGAGCTGCACCGGCTTCGAGGACCGGCAGCTGGCGGACAAGTACCCGCTGTGCCCGCAGGGCAGTGATGTGGTCCGTACCTTCGACTTCCAGAGCTGCTGGGACGGCCGCAACATCGACAGCGCCAACCACCGTACGCACATGGCGTTCGTGGACGCCCAGGGCAACTGCCCGTCCGGCTTCACGCCCGTGCCGCAGCTGGTCCAGCGCATCGTCTACGACGTCGACGCGCCCAGCCTGAACGACGGCGGCGCGACGACCCCGCTGTTCGCCGTGGACTCCTTCCCGGAGCAGCTGCACAAGCCGGGCACCGACCACGGCGACTTCATCAACGTCTTCGAAGAGGACCTGATGCAGGAGATGGTCGACTGCATCAACAGCGGCCGCATCTGCGGTTCCGGCGCCGGCGGCGGCGAGCAGCCGGGTGAGGACCCGGAGGAGGAGCCCACCGAGGCGCCCGAGGCCCCCGACGAGGGCGGCAACGGCAACGGCGGCAACGACAAGGGCGGCAAGGACAAGGGCGGCAAGGACAAGGGCGGCAACGGCAACGGTGCCGAGCAGCCGGGTGACAACGGTGGCAAGCCCGGCGACGACGGTGACGACCAGCAGGAGAACCCCTCGGAGCCCCCGGCCGACGCCCCGGCCACCGAGGAGCCCGCGGATGACGACGCCACCACACCGCCCGGCGACGAGCAGCCCGAGGTCCGGGCCTCGGCCAAGGGGGACAACGTGGCAGGCGCGGGTCGGAACGACGACGGAGCCGGCCAGGCGACGCCGGGCGTCGGCACGGCGACCAACGACGGCGGACAGCAGGCAGCTGCCGCGGACTCCACCGAGCCGCAGGCAGTGAACGGCGGTCTGGCGGACACCGGAGCCCAGCTCTGGCCGGCGGCGCTGGGCGCCGTCCTGCTCGTCGCGGGCGTCGTGCTCCTGCGCCGCGTGCGACGCGCCTGATTCCCCGCGGCTCGGCTGATCCGGCACGGCACAGCTGAACCGAAACGTCCCGCCGGGTGAGGTGCGGGCGCGGTACGACGGCGGCAGGTCCCCCGGGACCTGCCGCCGTCGCATGCCCGGCACCCGGGACGTCCGCGCCACCCGGCCCTACGCGCTACCCGGCCGTCCATGAGGTCCTGCCGGTACCGGGTGATCAGGAAGAGCGCGTAGTCGATGCCGACGCCGAGGCCGATCATCGTGGCCAGCGTCGGCGAGGCCGTCGCGAAGGTGAACGCCGCCGTCGGCAGGCCGAGCACGGCGAGACCGCCGACGACCGCGATCAGCGCCGTCAGCAGGGGAATGACCGCGGCGATCACACTGCCGACCCCGATCAGCAGGACGACGATCGCCACGGCGAAGCCGATCAGCTCGCTGACCCGGTCGTCGGGCGCCGGCCTGGCCGGCTCGCCGAGCGGACCGCCGTACTCGACCTGCGCCCCGGCCGCCCGCAGCGGCTGCACGGCGTCGTCCACTCCGTCGAGGTAGCCGTCGCCGAGGGTGGAGGGCTGGACGTCGAAGCGGACCGTGATGTAGCCCGTCCTCCCGTCGGAGGACAGGGGGCCGACATCCGGCTGCGAGGAGCCGGAACCCGTGGACGACGAGGACGACCCGGCGGCGGACAGCGGGTTCTGTGCCGACAGCACGTGCGGCAGCTTCTCCAGATCGGCCACCGCGGGGGACATCTGCGAGCCGAACGCCGTGAGCTGCTGCCGCCCGTCGTGCAGCACGATCTGGCTGCTGTACCCGCCGGCCTGCGGATCGTGCCGCTGGAGGACCTCGACGCCCTGCTGGGACTGGGAGTCCGGCAGTGTGAAGTTGTCCGAGTACGTGCCGCCGACGGAGCGGCTCGTCACCTGGAGGGCCACCAGGGCCACCAGCCAGGCCAGGAAGACGATCACGAAGTGCCGGGCGCACCACTCGTCCAGCCGCCGCAGCGCCCCGCCCTTGGCCCGCCCACCCCTTCGTCCCCGCCGCGCTTCGAAGGCATGGACGTGATCTCCTCGGCCCCGGTCATCCACCGAGACCGAGCCGCTCCCGGCCTCGCCTCCATTACATGCGGGCCGGATCACCCCGGCATCTCGGAGCGGGGAGCGGGGAGCGGGGAGCGGGGAGCGGGGTCGGGGGAACGGACTCAGGGATGGGCGGGCAGGCCGGAGAAGGTGGGGAGCGCGGTGGGCGGCAGACCGGAGGGAGGTGTCCGGTCCTCCTCCGCGTTCTTCTTCCACGGACCGACCCCGAGCCTGCCCGTCGTGCCCAGGTCGAGCTCGGGGACGACCGTCACCCAGTCCGCGCCGGGCTTCGCCCGCACCCGTGCGTAGGGGGCGTGGACGGCCGTGCCGTGCCGCACCGTGTTGCGCCACACCAGCCCGGCCCGAGCGCTCTCGCCAGGGGCCAGCACGAGCGGCTGCGGCTCTCCCTCTGCCCCGGTGCCGCTCGCGATGGCGTCGCCACCGTGCAGGACCTGCACGCCGTCGGTGGGCTCGTGCTCCTCGTCGAGGGGCTGGACCTCGGGATAGCCGTGCAGTTCGTAGGGACCGCTGCCGCAGTTCTCCAGGTGTACGGACAGCGCCCTGAGGCCCATGGCGGCGCTGCCCTCGTCGGCGTACACCCGCACTCCGGAGGCCGGGCACGGGCCCGCGCTGGAGGGGGCCTCGTCGGCCGGGACGCTGCGCACCTGCGAGATGCTGAGGCCGCTCGCCTCCTGCATGCCCGACCTCGTCCCCTCCAGTGGATCCGGGCCCTCGACGGTTCGGCCGGGCGCCACGGATCCGACGGTCCGCACGACGCTGTCCAGCGCGGTTCCCGAGGCGGAGAGGACGGTGAACGTGACTGTGTAGGTGTGGGGCTCGGTGCCCTCATGGGTGATCTCGAAGCGGGCGCAGCCGTCGGCGCCGGGGGTGAAACCGGTGATCCGGACCCCGTCACGCTCCAGGCCGGACGGGTCACCGGGCGGGGGCGCGGCGCAGGAGGAACCGGAGGCCGCTACGTCGTCCGTCGGGCCCGCACCCCCCGGTGTCGCTCTCTCGGAGCCACAGGCGGTGAGTAAAAGAACGCCGGCGAGGGTACCGGTGGCACCGGCGGTTACGGCGGTAAGCGTGCGGATGCTGTGCATCCGCAGAGTCGATCATTACGAAGCGCGGACGGCTGTGACGGAGGCCATGATTCCGGTCACCGGCAGCCAGGATTCCACGGCGCGGCGGAGGTCAGGCCCCCGTCGCCCGGTGGTAAGCCGTGAGTAGCAGCGCCACGTCGTCGGGCCGGTCCTCGGCCCTGTGGGCCGTTCCGACCAGCTGGTCGGCGAGCTCCTCCACCGAGGCCGTGCCGCTGTGCGCGAGCGTGCGGCGAACCGCCTCGATCCCAGGCCCCGAACGGCGGGCAGCGGCTGTTCGGAGACCGCCCGGCACACGTCCCTGACGATGACGGCCTCGGTGAGCACACCGGCCATTTGTACGACGTGGTACAGCGCCCCGGCGCGGGGTGCGGCGACCGCCCTCAGTGGTGACACCACGGGCTGCGTGAGTACATCCTCGATCCGCCCCGAGTCTTCGGCTCCGCCCCTTGCCGCGCCGGTCTTCCGCCCGCTCTCCGGCGGGTACGGCGGCTGCCTCTTCCCTCTCGCGTCCTTCCGGTGCGGACGCACAGGACCTCGTTCGCTCCCCACCAGGATGTGCCATGCCGGTGCCCCGGCGCGGCGGGGAACGGCCCCGGGCCCGTCCCGGGAGGCGCCCCGGGCATGAACCGGACATGCTGTGGACGTGCCCGGCCGTGAAACGGGATCTGCCCACAAGAGCGCAACCTTTGGGTGAACCCGGTCGTCTCACCCGATATCAGCAGGATGCAACCCTTGGGGCAGGAAATCATGCAAACCAGAACCATCTACGTGACCCTGGCGTTCGTAGGTGCCGCGCTGAGTACGGCGGTGGCCCCGGCCGTCGCCGCCCCGTCCGCCGCTCCGGCGGCGACGCCCCCGTCCACGGCCTGCCCCACCGGCTGGGGCAGCCTGGCCAAGAGCGACACGGCCGACACCGCCACGACCACACCGGTCCGCAACGTCAGGACCGGCCGCCACGACTGCTACGACCGGATGGTCGTCGATCTGCCGGGCGCGGGCGGCGGCAGCGCCGGAGCGGTCGGGTACACGGTCCGGTACGTCGACCGACTGCACCAGGACGGCTCCGGCACGCACATCCCCGTCGCCGGCGGCGCCGTCCTCGAAGTACGGGTGGCCGCACCGTCCTACGCCCCCGAGACCGGCGAGCCCACCTATCCCGCCCGCGCCGGACAGCCGCTGCCGGGTGTGAACCCGGCCGGGTACCGCACCTTCAGGGACACCCGGTTCGCCGCCGGCTTCGAGGGCGACACCCAGATCGGGCTCGGCGTGCGCGCCCGGCTGCCGTTCCGGGTGCTGCAGCTCCAGGACCACCTCGTCATCGACGTCGCCCACAGCTGGACGGACGCCCGCTGACTTCCCGCACCGCCCGGCCGGAGCGGACGCGGGGCAGGCCCAAAAGCCCCGACTCCGCTCCGGTACGGGGCGGCGATTGTCAGTGGGGGATGCCATTCTGCCGGTATGGACGAGCTGGAGTTCATGCGCGGCCGGGTCTACGGGGCGGACCACGACGATCCGGGACCGCGCGACGGGCGGTCGTACGCGGAACTGGCCGGCGGGCCGCTGGACGGTCTGCTGCTGGACATCACCGACCGTTCCGGGACGGAACTGCGAGGCGGTGTCGGGCTGCCCACCGAGATAGGCCGCTACGGCGCGGGCGGCCGTGCCGTGTATGTGCCCCGAGCCGGGGACGGGAGGGTGTTCGACTGGAGGGAGGATGTTCCGTGAGGCGTGCCCGGGAGGGAGTGAGACGGGCGCCGTGACCTGGCGGATCGCGGGTACTGGACGGGGAGCGGGCAGGCGTAGGAGCAGGCACAGTGGTGGGGCGCCGGCCGGTCATGCGCCGGCCGGTCGTCGCGGGCGCAAGGAGGCGGTGCGAGCCATGGGACTCCTTTCGGACAACGGCCGGGTGCTGCGCGACCGGATCGGCGACGCGATCTTCTCCCGGGTGGCGGGACCGGACGGCCCCGACAACCGTGCCCGTATCCACGGCGCGCCCGGCCCGCGCTGGTTCGGTCCCGAGCGCCCCGTCCGGCAGGTGCACGGGGACGCCTCGATGTTCATCGGCGGGCTGTCGGCGCTGCTGCTCCAGTCGCTCCATCCGCTGGCCATGGCCGCCGTCGCGGGGCACTCGGGGTTCCGCGGCGATCCGTGGGGGCGCCTCCAGCGGACCAGCGCCTTCCTCTCCATGACCACCTACGGCCCGGCCGACAGCGCCCAGCGGGCGGTCGACCGGGTACGGGCCGTGCACGCGACGGTGCACGGCACCACCTCCGACGGTCAGGAGTACCGTGCCGCCGACCCCCATCTGCTGTGCTGGGTGCACATCGCGGAGGTCGACTGCTTCCTCCGCGCCCACCAGCGCTTCGGCGTCCGACCGCTGGATGCCGCCGGCTGCGACGCGTACGTCGAGGACATGGCGCGCATCGCCACCGCGCTCGGCGTGCCCGACCCGCCGACGAACCGCGCCGAGCTCACCGACCGGCTCGCCGCCTACCGGGGCGAGCTGCGCTCCACGCCCGAGGCGCGCAGCGTGACGCGCTTCCTGCTGCTCCACCCGCCCGTGCCGGTTCTCGCCCGGCTGCCGTACGGCGCCCTCGCGGCCGGCGCGGTGTCGCTGCTGCCCCTCTGGGCCTCGCGTGCGCTGCGGCTGCCCCGGGTGCCGCCCGCCGAGGGCGTGTTCGTCCACCCGCTCGGCACCGCTGTCACCGCCGGCATCCGCTGGGCCCTGGCGCCCGGCGAGCCCGCACGGCGCGGGCAGCGCGCGCGTCCGCCGGTACCCGGGCGGGGCACCGACGGCTGACATGTGTCGACGCATCCGCGGACGGGCACTCGGTGCCGGCTGGTGCGCCCGTACAGCTTTGGACCCGGGAGGTCGTAGTGGCGGTTCGGCATCATCTGATCAGGACGAGCCCGCAGACGGTCTGGGACGTCCTCGCGGACGGCAGCCGCTATGCGGACTGGGTGGTGGGGACCTCGTCGTCGAAGTCGGTTCGGGGGCAGTGGCCCCGGCTCGGAGCGGCGATCCGGTACGAGGCGCGGCTGGGGCCCGTTCGCTTGTCCAACGAGACGGTCGTCCGACGCTGTGAGTGGGGCGAGGTCCTGGAACTCGAGGCCTGGGCAGGCGCGTTGGGCACGGCGCGGATCGCCATCGAGCTGCGGCCCTGGGGGGAGGAGTGCCTGGTGATCGTGGATGAACACCCCCTGCGGGGCGTCGGCGGCCGACTGCACAATCTGGCCGTGGAGGCGCTGATCCAGGTCCGCCACCGTGCCATGCTCGCCAGGCTGGCGGGGCTCTGCGAGACCGAGGCCGCCGAGTGGGAACGCCGCCGCACCCTCGGCCAGGTCGTCACGCCGGAGCCCGGCCAAAACGGCACCCGCGCCTGACTCCGGGACGCGCCTTGACGTCTCTAGGCCTTGAGCCTCGGCCGACCGGGCCGACGCGCGGGGCCCGCGTCACCGGGCCGCCACCGCTCAGAGCGAAGGCCGCCCCGCCGGCAGCGGTCCGGTCAGTGCTTCGCTTCCGCCCCCGGCGCCTCCTCGGTCCGCGGCCCGCGGAAGCAGGCGGTGACCGACTTGCCGTGGGGACAGGGACGGCTCTCCCACTCGTCGGCCAGGGCATCCACGAGGAGCATGCCGCGCCCGCCGGTGCCCTCGGTCCCCGGACTGCGGCGGGCCGGCAGCTCGGCCGACGTGTCGTGGACGGAGATGTGCAGACAGTTGTCGTCGCGGGACAGGGTCAACTGGGCGTTGCTGCGGGCGTGTATGTGGGCGTTGGTGACCAGCTCCGACACGGTCAGCAGCACGGCGTCCGCAGTCTCGGGCGCCGTGGTGGTCCATCCCAGGGCGTCGAGGTGCTCCCGGGCCCAGTCCCGGGCAGCCTTCACCTCACCGCCCATCGGCAGGGAACGCGCCCAGCCCACAGCGCGAACCGACGGTTCATCCATGAGGGTCCTTCCTGGTCCGGTCACCACCGCGCGGCCCGGGACTTCACGGACCCCGGACCGCGCCGACGGGCGACGGAGACGGTCAGCGGTGGCCGCCGCGGAGCTTGCCCAGCAGTCGCCGGCCCTGTGCCCGGCGCCGGGGGTCGGCCGCGGCACGTCGCGCCTGCTCGGTCGCGCGCCGTCCCTGAGGGCTCCTGGCGAACCGCTTGATGCGCTCCACGATTCCGGCCATGAGGGGCTCCTTTCCACGGGACCGCGTTCCCGGTGGCCCGATGGTCTCTTGTCGGTTCCTTCTTTCACCTACCCCTTGGAGGTGAACTCAGCCCTGCGGACGGCGGGCCGGCCTCACGTCTGCTGCAGCGGCTCGTACATCCCGGGCTCGAGCCCGAACGTCCACGCCACTCCCTCCCGGGCGGTCCGCGTCGTCGGCGGCACCCGCAGCCAGTACGTGCGGTGGGTACCGTCGGGCTCCGGTGTGGAGTTGACGACCTCCACCATCACCACCGCCTCGTCGCCGTCGAGTTCGACCCGCCAGAGGATGCCCGTCTCGTTCCGGTGCACGGGCTGCGCCCCGGAATCGGCCAGGTAGCGGTCGTAGCCGTAGTACTCCAGCATCACCCGGCGCATCTCGGCGTTCTCCTCGGCGCGGAGCCGCTCCGGCGTGAGGGTGCGCAGTTCCTCCAGGAAGGCACGCTCCACCGGCATGCCGCGCCAGGCACACAGGGCGAACCCGTCGGGGAACTCCAGGGCCGGGCCGTCCCCGTGGTCCAGCCGGCCCGCCTCGTCACGGTGCAGGGAGGCCGGGCGCTCGCACACCACCGTCCCCTTCTCGAAGGGCCACCATCAGCTGGCGCTGCGGCACACCTGGGCCGGCCCGTCGAGCGGGGACGGCCCGTCGGCCTCCAGCGCGGCCAGCCACGGCGCGTCGTGCTGCCCGAGCAACGCGTCCAGGAGGACCGGCCGTATCCCGGTACGGGAGTCCGTGATCTCCGTCGACGGCCAGGGCACGGTCCGCCGCTGCCACTTCGTCCCCAGCGAGCTGGGCAACCTCTACGACGGCAGCTACCGGGCGGCCCTGGAGCCGCGAGCCTGCCCCCTCACCAGCTGCGACTGCCACATCGGCTATGTCCACCTGGAGACGCTGCCGCTGTACGACGTGTTCGCGGGCGGTGTCCTGGAACGCATCCCGGCGTCGCCCGCGGGGCGGGACTTCCGCGACCGGGCGGGTTTGCCGAAGGGCTCAGCGGCAAGTCGGTGTCCATGAGTGAACAGAACAAGAGCGCGAATCAGAAGACCACCTCCACCCGGACCGCCGCGTCCAAGGCCCGGAACGCCACGGAGAAGGCGACCGCTCCCGCCGAGCGGGCGGCGGGCGGTGCCGCCACCAAGGCGGGTGACGCGGCGTCAGCGGCCAGGTCGGGCGCCGAGCGCGCGGCCGGAGCGGCGAACGGTGCCGTGCAGAGCGCGGCCAAGGGCGTCGAGGCGGGCCGCCGGGCGGTCGTCGCCACCTCGGGTCAGGTCGTCGCCACCTCGGGTCAGGTCGCCGCCACCGCCGTGACCGCCTGGACGGTCCTCACGAACCGCAAGCTCGTCGCCGCCGGTGTCGGCGCGGGCCTGACCGTGCTGAGCGCCGCGTCCTACGCGGTGGGGCGCCGCGCGGAACGCCACAGCCACGGTCCTTTCACGCGGATGACCGGCGGACGCATCTGACCCAGGGGCGGTGCGGAGCCGGGCGGTTCCACTCGCGCGGTGCGGCCCCGAAGAGGAAGGATGTGTCCACAAGCGCAGAATCAACCCCTGCCAAGGAGTGGGCACATGCAGCACGAGCGAGCGGGCGGCCCGGCCCGCCCCGAGGATCTCGTCGACGTCGCTCGGCTGGTCACGGCGTACTACGCGGTGCACCCGGACCCCCAGGACGCGGGACAACGTGTCGCGTTCGGAACGTCGGGGCACCGGGGATCGTCCCTGGCGGGCGCGTTCAACGAGGACCACATCGCCGCGACCAGCCAGGCCATCTGCGAGTACCGCGCCGGCCAGGGCACCGACGGCCCGCTCTTCCTGGGCGCCGACACCCACGCGCTGTCCGAGCCCGCGCGGGTCACCGCCCTGGAGGTGTTCGCGGCCAACGGAGTCACGGTGCTCATCGACAGCGCCGACGGCTACACGCCGACCCCCGCGGTCTCGCACGCGATCCTCACCCACAACCGGGGCCGCACCACCGGCCTCGCGGACGGCGTCGTCGTCACCCCGTCCCACAACCCGCCCGCCGACGGCGGCTTCAAGTACAACCCGCCCAGCGGCGGCCCCGCGGGCTCGAAGGCGACCGGCTGGATCCAGGACCGGGCCAACGCCATCATCCAAGGCGGCCTCGAGGACGTCCGGCGCATCCCCTACGCCCGCGCCCTCACCGCCCCCGGCACCGGCCGCCACGACTTCCTCGGCGCCTACGTCGCCGACCTGCCGAGCGTGCTGGACCTGGAGGCGATCCGTACGGCAGGCGTCCGCATCGGGGCCGACCCGCTGGGCGGGGCGTCCGTCGCCTACTGGGGCCGGATCGCCGAACAGCACGGCATCGACCTCACGGTGGTCAACCCTCTCACCGATCCCACCTGGCGGTTCATGACCCTGGACTGGGACGGCAAAATCCGTATGGACTGCTCGTCGCCGCACGCCATGGCCTCCCTCATCGCGCAGCGGGACCGCTTCGACATCGCCACCGGCAACGACGCGGACGCCGACCGGCACGGCATCGTCACCCCGGACGCCGGCCTGATGAACCCGAACCACTACCTCGCCACGGCCATCCAGTACCTCTACGCGCACCGCGAGCGGTGGCCCGCCGGGGCCGGTGTCGGCAAGACACTGGTGTCCTCCGCGATGATCGACCGGGTCGCCGCCGATCTGAAGCGCGAACTGGTCGAGGTGCCGGTCGGCTTCAAGTGGTTCGTCGACGGACTGGCGGGCGGCACCCTCGGCTTCGGCGGTGAGGAGTCCGCCGGAGCCTCCTTCCTGCGCCGCGACGGTTCGGTGTGGACCACCGACAAGGACGGCATCCTCCTCGCGCTGCTCGCCTCCGAGATCACCGCGGTCACCGGGAAGACGCCCTCCGAGCACTACGCCGCGCTCACCGCCCGCTTCGGCGAGCCCGCCTACGAGCGGATCGACGCTCCGGCGACCCGGGAGGAGAAGGCCCGCCTGGCGAAGCTCTCTCCCGCGCAGGTCACCGCCGACACCCTCGCCGGGGAGGCGGTCACCGCGGTCCTCACCGAGGCCCCCGGCAACGGCGCGTCCATCGGCGGGATCAAGGTGACCACGGCCAATGCCTGGTTCGCGGCCCGCCCTTCGGGCACCGAGGACGTGTACAAGATCTACGCCGAGTCCTTCCAGGGCCCCGGCCACCTCCGCCGGGTGCAGGAGGAGGCCAGGACGGTGGTGCTGTCGGCGCTGGGCGGCTGACCGGCTCCGTACCGCCCGGCTGCCGCTCGTCGCCCGGCGCGGGTGCGCCGCCGGCCGAGTGTCGCAGCCGGGCCGCGTATCGCCGCTCGGCGGGCGGGGCCGGCAGTGTGTCAGCCCGCCTGTACCGCCGACGTGGTCGGGGACGGGGAGGCGAGGCCGGAGGGAACGGACGTCGCCGTGGGCAGCTCCGCGGGGATGTCCTCCGACTGCTGCAGCACCGTGTCGCCGGGCCCCTGGCTCGGGGTGCCCGCGCCGGTGGACAGCTGGGACCAGGCGCCCAGGACCAGCGCGATCGCGGCGGCCGTGCCGATGACCCGGCAGACCCGGCGCGCCCTGGCCCGCCCGTCCAGGTCCCGCCACGACGGGCCCTCCCACGGGTCGTCGGGGTGCCACAGGTCACCGACGGCGCCCGTGGCGTCGGCCCCCTGCTCCTCCGTGCGGCCGCGGGCGTCCATGACGACCGGCTGCGGCTGCCACCCCGACGTCCGCTGCAGGGCGGAGGGTTCGACGGGGGCGGTGGCGCGAATGGCGCGTTCGTTGTCCGTGAGGAACCGCTGCCAGACCTCGTCCGGCACCGACGGCGTCCTGTCCCTGTCCTCCGGCGTCTCGCCGTCAGGTCGCTGCGCGGTCACGTCCGTTCGTTCCTCTCCGGTGAGGGAGCCCGTCGAACACACCTCAGCTCACTCGCACCAGGACCCCGGGCAGGATCATCCCACAGCACGAAATCGTCAGGCCAGGGGCCCGGGGCCCCGGATGCCGTCGTCCGGACCGGTGGGACTCGATTGCACAAAGGTCCGAGGCGGGGGGCCGGAACGTGCCCACGACCATTGCGTAGTCTAACGGCGGGGGAGGGGCGTCTACGGAGGAATCGGACGGCTCTCGAGTGCCTCGACACCGCTGGAGCAGGTCATGACCGACGAGAAACCGCCAATGAGCCAGACCCCGTTGTCCTGGATGCCGGTCGTGGTGATGGTGGTGATCGCGATCGTGGACGTCGTGGTCGGACCGGGGGTGGGCCTGCTGCCCCTGGTCGCGGTCGGCCCCGCCTTCGCCGGACTCGTCGGCGGCTGGCGCCGTACCGCGGTGATCGGCGTACTGGCCCTGCTGCTGTGCGTGGGACTGGGTCTGTACAACGGGCTGTTCGCGGAGCGCCGCGGGTACGGCGCCATGGCGTCCGTGGCAGGGGTCACCGGCGTCGGCATCGCGGCCGCGGTCATGCGCTCCCGCCGTGAGGCGGAACTGGCGAGCATGCGGTCGATCGCGGAGGTCGCGCAGCGCGTGCTGCTGAGGCCGGTGCCGCTGAACGCGGGGGCGTTCCAGGTGGCGGTCTCCTACACGTCCGTCGTCGCCGAGGCCCGTATCGGCGGCGACCTGTACGAGGTGGTGGCCTCGCCGCACGGGGTCCGGGTGATCGTCGGCGATGTCCAGGGCAAAGGGCTGGCCGCGGTGGAGACGGCCGCCGTGGTGCTCGGTGCCTTCCGGGAGGCCGCCTACGACGAGCGGGACCTGGCCGGGGTCGGCGAGCGGGTGGAACGCAGCGTGGCCCGGGAACTGGAGGGCGAGCGGTTCGTCACCGCCGTCCTCGCCGAGATCGACGTGGGCCGGGACCTCACCCTTCTGAACTACGGGCACCCGCCCCCCGTGCTCGTACGGTGCGACGGCAGCGTCGACTTCCCGGAGCCGCCGTCGTACGCCCTGCCGCTGGGCCTGACCGCGCACGGCACCGAAGGACCGGATCCCTTCGGGGTGAGGTTCGAGCCCGGCGAGCAACTGCTGCTGTACACCGACGGAGTCACCGAGGCGCGTGACGAGGACGGCCGCTTCTATCCCCTGGGCGAGCGCACGCATCTGCTGAACGAGCCCGACACGCACCGCGCCCTCGACGCCCTGCGCGAGGACCTGGTCCGGCATGTCGGCGGGCCGCCCGGCGACGATGCCGCGATGCTCCTGCTGCGCCACCACCGGCACGGCGACGGGAACCCGCCCCCGTCCGGCGGCTGAGCCGCGGCTTTGGCGGCGTACGGGCCGGACGAGGGCGAGGTACAAAGGACCCATGCCGGAGCGTGAGGTTCCCGCCGGGACGGGTGACGACGTCGACGCCGTCACCCGTGCGGTCCTGACCGCCTCACGGCTGCTCGTGGCGGTCTCCGCGCGGTCCCTGGGCGCGGTCGGGGACCGGGTGACCCTGCCGCAGTTCCGGATGCTGGCGGTCCTGTCCACCCGCGGTGACACCAAGCTGGTCGCCCTCGCCGAGCTGCTCCACGTCGCCCCGTCCACCGCGATGCGCATGGTGGACCGGCTGATCGCGGCCGGACTCGCCGCACGGCATACCAATCCGGCCAACCGCCGAGAGACAATGCTGAGGCTGACCGACGAGGGCCGGCGGATCGTCGAGGACGTCACCGCGCGGCGCCGCGCCGAGATCGCCGCCATCGTCGAACGGCTCGCCCCCGAGGAACGCGTGGCGCTCGTCGAAGCACTCACCGCGTTCAACGAGGCAGGCGGCGAGCCACCGGCTCCGGCCGCGCCGGAGGGCCCGCGGCTCACGGCCGACCCGGTGCCCGGCCCGCTCAGCCTGCCTGTCGAGGGCGGAGGCGCCCCGTGGGAGTGACCCGGCCGAAGCGGCAACAACGCTCCGTCCTCACCCGCTCCTGCCTCCCTGCTCAAAGCGCGGTCCCGGCGCGGGACGGGCCGCGAGTCACGGGAGCAGGTATGTCACCGCGGCAGCCCCAGCACGACGTCACCCACCGGCTGGTCCCCCCGCCCGCGGGCCGCACCTGTCTGGTGGAGCAGGGCACCGGCCCGCTGGTCCTGCTCGTGCAGGATTCCCCGAGCTCTGGTACTCCTGGCGCCACCAACTGCCCGCCCTGGCGCGGCCGGGTTTCAAATATGCATGCTAAATTCCTATTTGAGAGGCTCCCGCGCACAGGACGCACAGGACGGTGACACCCGATGACGGCAGACGGCGGCGACGCCACCACCGGGCGCGGGGGCGAGATCCCGCTGCCCCGGACGCTGTGCGACACGGCCGCGCTGGCGGCGCTCGAGGACGCGCCGGCCGGCGCCCTGTGGCGGCTCGCGGAGTCCGGCCGGCAACTCGACGCCAACGTCGTACGCATTCCACCCGGCCGGCAGGTCGACACCCACCGTGAGCCCGACCTCGACGTACTCCTCCTCGTCCTGGCCGGCGAGGGCTCGCTGACCGCGCCCGACGGAACGCGGCCCCTGCGTGCGGGCGCCCTGACCTGGCTTCCGCACGGCTCCACACGCGCTCTCGCCGCCGGCGAGCAGGGACTGACCTACCTGACCGTGCACCGCCGCCGCCCCGGCATGCAGATCAAGCCGCCGGGCACGACGGCACCGTCGGCCGGCCGGCCCCAGTAGCGGTGACCAGACGGAATTTTCGGCCAGAAGGCGTAACTCGAGCCAACAAAGCGATAACAGCAGACAACTTCTGAACGCTTTAAGCGCTCTAGTCCGCCATGAAGATCTCTTTCCTGATCCACAACGCCTATGGCATCGGAGGCACGATCACCACCACGTTCAACCTCGCCGCCGCGCTGGCCGAACGGCACGACGTGGAGATCGTCTCCGTGCTGCGGCACCGGGAGCACCCCCACCTCACCCCGCACCCCGACGTGCGGCTGCGGCCCCTGGTGGATCTCAGGAGAGAGAAGGACGATCCCCGGCACCGAAGACCGGCCAAGGTGTTCCCGTCGGCCGAGTACCGCTACCACCAGTACAGCGAGTTGACGGATCAGCGGATCGCCGAATGCCTGGAGTCCATCGACGCCGACGTGGTCATCGGGACCCGGCCGGGACTCAACGTGCACCTCGCGCTCCAGGCCCCCGAGCACGTCGTACGCGTCGGCCAGGAGCACCTCACCCTGAACAACCACCCGCCCCGGCTGCGTACCACGCTGCGCCGCGCCTACCGCCGCCTCGACGTGCTCACCACCGTCACGGAGGCGGACGCCGACTCCTACCGGCGCAGGATGAGGCTGCCCGGTGTGCGCGTGGAGGCCCTCCCGAACAGCGTCCCCGACCCCGTGCTGCCCACCGCGGACGGCACTGCCAAGGTGGTCGTCGCGGCCGGCCGGCTGGTCCCGGTCAAGCGCTACGACCTGATCATCGAGGCGTTCGCCCGGGTCGCGGCCGCCCACCCGGACTGGCAGCTGCGCATTTACGGCAAAGGCGAGGAACAGGCCGGGCTGCGCCGCCTGATCGAGTCGCTCGGCCTGTGGAACAACGTCTTCCTCATGGGCGCGGCCACGCCGATGGAGGCCGAGTGGGTCAAGGGCTCCATCGGCGTGGCCGCGTCCAACTTCGAGCCGTTCGGCATGACCATCGTCGAGGCGATGCGCTGCGGACTGCCCGTCGTGAGCACCGACTGTCCCTACGGACCCGGCGAGATCATCAAGGACGGCGTCGACGGCCGGCTCGTGCCCGTCGGTGACGCCGACGCCCTCGGCGAGGCCCTGCTGGACCTCGTCCGCGACGACGAACGGCGCCGCCGCATGGGCAGGGCCGCCCTCGACAACGCCCGCCGGTACGCCCCCGGACCCGTCGTGGCACAGGCGGAACGCCTCGCCGGGGAGGCCGTGGCGGCCAGAAGCACCGGTCGGCGCCCCGCACCGGACGGCGGCCGAGCCCACCGGACCCTGTCCGGCCAGGGCCACGCCGCCGCCGACCTCGCCCTCGCCGCCGCCTCCGAGGCGCTGCGCACCCTACGGAAGGGACGCCGATGAGCACCGCCGCACAGGACACGGGCGAACCGCGCGCCCACTGCACGGTCGACGCCGACGGCCGGACCACCTTCCGCGTCGCGCTCCGCCCGGCCGGGCGCCCTCGGCTGGCCCTGGTGCCGAGACCGAAGAAGAACACGCCGGAACAGCCGACGCACCTCCTCGACCTCGAACCCCATGGCGGCGACGGCGACCTCCGCGCGGTGCTCGAACCGCTGTCGGCCCTCGCCGAGGGCCGCTGGGACGCGTATCTGATGAGGGAACCGGACGCCGTACGGGAACGGCTGCGCCCAGGGCTGCGGGACCTGCGCGCCCTCGTCGACGGAAGCCTGCGGGAGCGGCCGTCCCCGGTGGCCGTCCGGGTCCCCTACGCCACGAAGGACGGGTTCCTGGCGGTCCGGGCCTGGCTGCGCCCCGTCCACGCCGAGGCCGGCCGCCTCGACCTCGCGGACGGTGCGATGACGGTCCACGCACGCCTGCACGGCGCCGAACTGTCCGACGACGCCACCGCGTTGCTCCGGCTGCGCGGCGACAAGGGCACCACGCGCTCCTTTCCGCTGCGGACCGAGGGCAGCGCCTTCTCCTTCACCGCGCCCTTCGGGGAGCTGACCGGCGGGGCGCCCGGTGGCCAGGTCTGGGACGCCTTCCTCCGGCCCGCCGCCGGTGTCCCGCCGGTCCGGGTCGGCCGGCTCCTCGACGACATGGCCGACCGCAAGACGGTGTGCGTGTACCCGGCGCTCACCGTCGGCGAAGCCGCCGTGCGCCCGTACTACACCGTCGACAACGATCTCGCCGTCGAGGTGACCGCCGTGCGCTGAACCGACCGCCGCCCGTCCCGGCCGCGTGACGAGCCGCACACGCCGGTGCGGGCCCCGCTCCCGAAAGGTTCGCCAAGGCCACCATCCTGTCCGTCTCCGGCAGCCCTCCACCACCTCCCGCACCGCACGGCTTCTGCGCCACCTGGACGACAGGCCCCGGCGGCAGGGCCACGAGGTGACGCCGCTGGACGTGCGGACGCTGCCCGCCGAGGCGCTGCTCGGCGCCGACTTCCGGCACCCGGCGATCACCGGGGCGGCCGCCCTGTTCGAGCGGGCGGACGCCGTGGTGATCGGCACGCCCGTCCACAAGGCCGCGTACTCGGGCCTGCTCAAGTCGCTGCTCGACCTGCTCCCGCAGTACGCCCTCGCGGGCAAGAGCGTGCTGCCGCTCGCCACCGGCGGCTCCACCGCCCACGTCCTCGCCATCGACTACGCCCTGCGCCCGGTACTCAGTTCCATGGGGGCCGCGCACTGTCCGACCGGGGCCTGTACCCCATCGGTCCCGGCCTCTGCACAGGGAACAGTCCGGTGTCCGTCGCGCCCGAGTACTGCCCCGTGGGCATCATGGGGTTGCTCCTGACGGTCGTGCCCCTCATCCTCGCCTTCGCCCTGCTCCAGCGCTTCCGGCGCAGCGGTCCGACCGCCGGCGCCGTGAAGCGACCCGCTCATGGAAGGAGTTCCGCCCCCACCATGACCGAGCACCCGCCCGGCCCCGCCCTCCGACCCCGCGCCGCACTGGCCATGCACCCCGACGTCGCCTCGGCCGTCCTCGACGCCGAGTCGCACGCGGCCCTCGCCGCGCTGTGCGATCCGGCACCCCTCCCGGTGCTGGACGACTTCACCACCCCCCAGGCGCGCGCCGTGCTCGCCGACGTCGACCTGCTGGTCACCGGCTGGGGCTGCCCGCCCCTGGACGCCGAGGTCCTGCGGGCCGCGCCCCGCCTGCGCGCCGTCGTGCACGCCGCGGGCAGCGTACGCGGCCACGTCACCGACGCCTGCTGGGAGCGCGGCATCGAGGTCTCCTCCGCCGCCGCGGCCAACGCCGTGCCGGTCGCCGAGTACACCCTCGCCATGATCCTTCTCACCGGAAAGCGGGTCCTGGAAAGCGCACGCGACTACCGCACCGCCCGCGCCCGGCCCGACCGGCTGCGCCCCGACCGCTCCACCGGCAACCACCGCCGCACCGTGGGCATCCTGTCGGCCTCCCTCATCGGCCGCCGCGTCATCGACCTGCTGCGCCCGCACGATGTCGACGTCCTGCTCCACGACCCGTACGTCGACGAGGGAGGCGCGACCGAACTCGGTGTGCGCCGAGTGGAGTTGGCGGAGCTGTTCCGGCTCTCCGACACGGTCAGCGTGCACACCCCGCTGCTGCCCGAGACCCGTGGCCTGGTCGGCCGCGAACTGATCGACTCCATGCGGCCCGACGCCGTACTCGTCAACACGGCCCGCGGCGCCGTCGTCGACCAGGACGCGCTCACCGACGCGGTGCTGGCCGGCCGCATCCGTGCCGTGCTCGACGTCACCGAACCCGAAGTCCTGCCGTCCGACCACCCGTTGTGGAGGTGCGAGAACGTCCTGCTCACCCCCCACCTCGCCGGCTCCCAGGGCAACGAGCTGCGCCGCCTGGCCGATCTCGCGCTCGCCGAGATCGCGAGCTGGGCCGCCGGCGACGGCTTCCGCCACCCCGTGCGACGCGAAAGGCTGGCCTTCCTCGCATGAGCATCCCCTTCGAACTGCCCCCGGAGAACCGCGACCTGAGCCCGCACACCGGCTACACCCGCGCCCACTGGGAGGCCGCCGCGGACGGGCTACTCACCGCGGCCTGGCGCTGGAGCACCCCCGGCCACGCCCTGCTGGACCTGCCGGGGCGTCCCTCCCGCTCGGGCGTGCGCTCCGACGGCCTCGAGGGGTACGCGAGGACGTTCCTGGCCGCCGCCTTCCGGGTGGCCGGCGCGGACGGGGACGATCCCCACGGCCGGCTCGAGCGCTACGCGAGCGGACTCGCCGCCGGCACCCGTACCCCGGGCCGCGACGACACCGAGTCCTGGCCGCTGATCCTGGACTTCACGGTGCAGGGCCAGCCCATGGTCGAGTCGGCGTCGATCGCCCTCGGCCTGCGCCTGACCGCCCCCTGGCTGTGGAAGAACCTCGACCCCGGCGTGCAGGACCGAGCCGAGGAATGGCTGCGGGGCGCGCTGCGGCACACCCCCGCGCCGAACAACTGGTACCTCTTCCCGTACACGGTCGCCGGGTTCCTGGAGTCCGTCGGCCGCGGCGACAGCGAGACGGCCGCGGTCCGGCAGCGCGCGGTGGAACTCCTGGAGAGCTGGTACCAGGGCGACGGCTGGTACACCGACGGGGACATGCGGGCCTTCGACCATTACAACGGCTGGGCCCTGCACCTCTACCCGGTCCTCGACGCCCATCTCTCCGGCGACGCGGACGCCCTGGCCCACTACGGTTCCCGGCTGCGTTCCCATCTGGAGGGCTTCGCCCTCATGTTCGGCGCGGACGGGGCACCGATGCACTACGGACGGTCGCTCACTTACCGTTTCGCCGCCGCGTCGGCCGTCGCGCTGGGCGCGGTGACCGGATACAGCCCGCTGGCACCGGGAGTCTCGCGCCGCATCACCGACGGCAGCCTGCGTTACTTCCTCGACCGGGGCGCGCTGACCGACGACGGACTGCTGAGCCTCGGCTGGCACGGCCCGCACGACGCCGTACTGCAGACCTACTCGGGCCCGGCGTCCCCGTACTGGGCGTCGAAGGCCTTCGTCACCCTGCTCGCTCCCGTCGGCCACGCCTTCTGGACGGACCGTGAGGAGCCGGCACCGGTGGAGGAGGCCGACAGGGTGTTCGCCCTGCCCGCGCCCGGACTGCTCGTCCAGGCGACCCGGGCCGACGGAGTCGTCCGTCTGCACAACCACGGCAGCCACCATGTGAGCCCCTACCAGGCGGAGTCGGCCGCCGAGGACGACCCGTACTACGGGCGCCAGGCCTACTCGACCCGCACCGGCCCGACCGCGACCGGGAACATCGCCGACAACCACCTGTCCGTGGTGGTCGGCGGCCGGCCCAGCGTCCGCCGCCGCGTCCACCCGCTGGGTGCCGGACACGGCGACGGGTGGGGCTGGGCGGCCTCCTGGCACCGGCCGGTGTTCGCCGGCGGCCCGCCGATGGTGCCGGGCCTGCGGGTGGAGAGCGTCACGGTGGCCCACGGCCGTCACGAACTGCGGGTGCACCGGGTGGTGGGGGCACCGGCGGACTCCCTCGTCACGCACACCGGCTGGGCCACCGGCCCCGACGAGCCGCTGATCTCCTCCCTGCACGGCCTGCACGGCTGGGACGCTCCCGCCGCGGACCCGATCCGCGCCCCTCAGGGCACGGCCTTCACCCGCTGGGCCCGGGTACCCCGGCTCAGTGGCCGCTCCCACGGCACGTCCGTGCACGTCAGCCTGGCCAGTCTGACCGCCGAACCCGATCCGCGGCCTCTGACGGACGCGGTCCAGGAGGTCCGGGTGGACGGGGGGAGCACGGTCGAGGTCGTGTGGGCCGGCGGCGGAGGCCGCACCCGGATCGCGTTCGACCCGGTGGAGGTCGGCCACACGGATCAGTGACTCCGGGCGGGCTCCGGGCCCGTGTCGAACCGGTGCAGGGCAGGGGCGTCGTCCGGGAGGGCGGCGCCCCTGCCGTGTCCGGCCCCCGGTCCGTCGAGGTTCGTTGTGTCCATGCCATTGACAAGTGAGGCAGGAGACCGAAACTCTCACTCCAGGAGCCGCAAGAAATGAACTGACGGCCGCAAAAGACGTACGACTGGTCGGCATTCCGTGGCAGGTGCCCCCTGCCTGCACGGATGCCCACCTGCCCCGCCACCCGTCCGCACCCGGCCGGCTCCGTCCTGCTTCTCCGCACGTCCTGCTTCTCCGCACGTCCTGCTCCTCCGTACGTCCCGCACGCGCCCGACCACGCCCCAGCACCCGCCGTGGAACGAGGACTTCATGAGACGGAAGCGATTCGGCCCCCGGACGATCACCGGCCTGCTCCTGGCCGGCCTGGTCGCCGTCGGTCTCCACCCCGCACCGGCCATCGCCGCGCAGCCGGCCGTCCGCGGGCCCAACCTGGCACTCGGCAAAAGCGTCACAGCCGGTGGCTCCCACCCCGGCCACCCCGCCACCAACGTGACCGACGGCAGCCAGCAGACCTACTGGGAGGGCCCTGCGGGGTCCTTCCCGCAGCCGGTACGCGTCGACCTCGGCGGCACCGTCGAGGCCGACCGGGTGGTCCTGAAACTGCCCACCGGCTGGGAGGCCCGTACCCAGACCCTCACCGTGGAGGGCAGCACCGACGGCACCTCCTTCACCACCCTGTCCGCCTCCGCCGCCCGCGGCTTCGACCCCGACGACGGCAACACGGTCACCGTGGACTTCGCCGCCCGGGACCTGCGCCACATCCGCGTGCGGGTGACCGCCAACACCGGCTGGAACGCCGCCCAGCTGTCCGAGATCGAGGTCTACGACAGCGACGCCGGCACCGACCCCGAACAGCCACCGGCCGACGGAACCAACCTGGCACTGAACAAGCCCGTCCAGGCCTCCTCCACGGTGCACCAGTTCGTGGCCAGGAATGCCAACGACGGTCAGAGAAACACCTATTGGGAGTCGTCGGGCCATCCCGCCACGCTCACGGTCCAGTTGGGCGCGAACGCCGATCTGTCCGGCGTCGTCGTGAAGCTCAACCCCGACGCGGCCTGGGAGACCCGGACGCAGAACATCGAGGTCCTCGGACGCGAACAGACGGCGAGCGGCTTCACCACGATCAAGGCCCGCGCCGACTACACGTTCAATCCCGCCTCGAACGGCAACACGGTCACCATCCCGGTCACCGGACGCCATGCCGACCTGCAGCTGCGATTCACCCACAACTCCGGCGGATACGGCGCCCAGATCGCCGAGCTGGAGGTCATGGGCACCGCCGCCCCCAACCCCGATCTCGTCGTCACCGACCTCACCTGGACCCCCGCGTCCCCCACCGAGTCCGACGCCGTCACGGTCCGCGCCACCGTACGCAACGCCGGCACCGCCGCGTCCCCCGCCACCACGCTGGACGTCGGCATCGAGGGCACCGTCGCCGGCAGTGCCCCGGTCGGCGCGCTCGCCGCCGGCGCCTCCGCGACCGTCTCCGTGAACGTGGGCAAGCGGGCCCGGGGCACCTACACCGTGTCCGCCGTGGTCGACCCCACGGACACCGTTTCCGAACAGGACGACACCAACAACAGCCGCACCGCGACGGACAAGCTGACCGTGGCCCAGAGCCCCGGACCCGACCTGGAGGTCCGCGCGATCGCGACCGACCCGGCGAGCCCCGCCGTCGGCGCCGCCGTCTCCTTCACGGTCACCGTGCACAACCGGGGCACCTCGGCCGCGCCCGCCGGCTCCGTCACCCGGCTGGAGGTGGGCGACCGTACCCTCGACGGCACGACCGGGGCGGTCGCCGCAGGCGCGAGCGTTCCGGTCACCGTCGACGGCACCTGGACCGCCACCGGCGGGCCGAACATTCTCACCGCGACCGCGGATGCCACCAACAGAGTCGCCGAGACCAACGAGAACAACAACATCCTCACCCGCTCCCTCGTCGTCGGCCGCGGCGCCGCCGTGCCGTACACCGAGTACGAGGCGGAGGACGGCACCTACCAGGGAACGCTCCTGACAGCCGACCCCAAGCGGACGTTCGGCCACACCAACTTCGCCACCGAGTCCTCCGGCCGCACGTCCGTCCGCCTCAACTCCACCGGCCAGTACGTGCAGTTCACCTCCTCGGGACCGACCAACTCGATCGTCGTACGCAACTCGATCCCGGACGCCCCGGGCGGCGGCGGCACCGAGGCCACCCTGAGCCTGTACGCGGACGGCGAGTTCGTGCGGAAGATCGGCCTCAGCTCCAAGCACAGCTGGCTGTACGGCAACACCGACCAGCCCGAAGGGCTCACCAACACCCCGCAGGCCGACGCCCGCAGACTGTTCGACGAGTCCCATGCCCTGCTCGGCCGGAGCTTCCCGAAGGGCACCACCTTCCGGCTCCAGCGCGACAACGACGACACCGCCGCGTTCTACATCGTCGACCTGATCGACCTGGAGCAGGTCGCACCGCCCACCGACCGGCCCGCGGGCTGTGTCTCCATCACCGAGTACGGCGCGATCCCGGGCGACGGGATCGACGACACGGACGCCCTTCAGCGGGCCGTGACCGCCGACCAGAACGGACAGATCGACTGTGTGTGGATCCCGCCGGGCCAGTGGCGGCAGGAGCAGAAGATCCTCACCGACGACCCGCTCGACCGCGGCCAGCACAACCAGGTCGGCATCCGCGACGTCACCGTCCGAGGCGCCGGCATGTGGCACTCCCAGTTCCACGCCCTCACCCCGCCGCACCAGTCGGGCGGCATCAACCACCCGCACGAGGGTAACTTCGGCTTCGACATCGACGACAGCACCCGGATCTCGGACATCGCCATCTTCGGCTCGGGCACCATCCGCGGCGGCGACGGCGGAGCCGAGGGAGGTGTCGGCCTGAACGGCCGATTCGGCAAGAACACGAAGATCAGCAACGTGTGGATCGAGCACGCCAACGTGGGCGCCTGGGTGGGCCGCGACTACAGCAACATCCCCGAGCTGTGGGGCCCCGCCGACGGGCTGGAGTTCACCGGGATGAGAATCCGCAACACCTACGCGGACGGGGTCAACTTCGCCAACGGAACCCGCAACTCACTCGTGGAGAACTCCTCGCTGCGCAACACCGGCGACGACGCGCTGGCCGTCTGGGCGAGCAAGTACGTCAAGGACCCGTCCGTCGACATCGGCCACGACAACCACTTCCGCAACAACACGGTCCAGCTGCCCTGGCGTGCCAACGGCATCGCGGTCTACGGCGGCTACGGCAACACCATCGAGAACAACCTGATCCACGACACGATGAACTACCCGGGCATCATGCTGGCGACCGACCACGACCCGCTGCCCTTCTCCGGACGGACCCTCATCGCCAACAACGCGCTGCACCGTACCGGCGGAGCCTTCTGGAACGAGGACCAGGAGTTCGGTGCCATCACCTTGTTCGCGCAGGGGCCGGACATCCCGGGGGTGGTGATCCGCGACACCGACATCCATGACTCGACGTACGACGGCATCCAGTTCAAGACGGGCGGCGGTGCCATGCCGGACGTCCGGATCAGCAACGTCACGATCGACAGGTCCAACAACGGGTCCGGCATCCTCGCCATGGGCGGCGCCCGGGGCAGTGCCACTCTGACGGACGTCACCATCACCGGTTCGGCCGAGGGCGACGTGCTGATCGAACCCGGCTCGCAGTTCGTGATCAACCGGTAGCCCCACCGCACCACCACCCTGCGCACCGCGCCGGGCGACGGGCCCGTACCCCACCCGGGTACGGGCCCCGATGCGTCCGGACGGCCTTGCCGCCAGGCGCGACATCCCCACCCTGTGCGTCACAATGCGCAAGTGCATGAACGCGTTCCGTGACACGCCGGGCCGAGGCCGGGTCTCACACGAGCGGGCGCATGTGCGACATCCTTCCCGAGGGTAGAGATACCGGCCCACAGAAAGAGAGCGGAACAGTGGCGGTTCACAGTGCGTCGGACTCGGTCGAGTCGGACTCCTACGAGGATGAGCTGCCGGTCCGGCGCAGGCGTCCCGGCAAAGTCGTCGTCTCATGGCTGACCACGACCGATCACAAGACCATCGGCACGTTGTACCTCACGACATCGTTCGTTTTCTTCATCCTCGGCGGCATCCTCGCGCTGGTCATCCGCGCCGAGCTGGCCCGGCCGGGCCTGCAGATCGTGTCGAACGAGCAGTACAACCAGGCGTTCACCATGCACGGCACGATCATGCTGCTGATGTTCGCGACCCCGCTGTTCGTCGGTTTCGCGAACTGGATCATGCCGCTCCAGATCGGCGCGCCCGACGTCGCCTTCCCGCGGCTGAACATGTTCGCCTACTGGCTGTTCCTGTTCGGCTCACTGATCGCGCTCAGTGGTTTCCTCACCCCGGACGGCCCGGCCAGCTTCGGCTGGACCGGCTACAGCCCGCTGACGGACTCGGTCCGCACGCCCGGACTCGGCGGTGATCTGTGGATCATGGGCCTGGCCTTCCAGGGGTTCGGCACCATTCTAGGCTCGGTCAACTTCATCACCACGATCATCTGCCTGCGCGCCCCGGGCATGACGATGTTCCGTATGCCGATCTTCACCTGGAACGTGCTGCTGACCGGTGTGCTCGTCCTGCTCGCCTTCCCGGTACTGGCCGCCGCGCTGCTGGCCCTGGAGGTGGACCGCAAGTTCGGGGCCCACATCTTCGACGCGGCCAACGGCGGGGCGCTGCTCTGGCAGCACCTGTTCTGGTTCTTCGGCCACCCCGAGGTGTACATCATCGCGCTGCCGTTCTTCGGCATCGTCTCCGAGATCATTCCGGTCTTCTCCCGCAAGCCGATCTTCGGGTACCTGGGTCTGATCGGCGCGACCATCGCGATCGCGGGTCTGTCGGTGACGGTGTGGGCGCACCACATGTTCGCCACCGGGGCTGTGCTGCTGCCGTTCTTCTCGTTCATGACCTTCCTGATCGCGATCCCCACCGGGGTGAAGTTCTTCAACTGGATCGGCACCATGTGGAAGGGGGCACTGAGTTTCGAGACACCGATGCTCTGGTCCGCCGGATTCCTGGTCACCTTCCTCTTCGGTGGCCTGACCGGCGTCATCCTGGCCTCCCCGCCGCTGGACTTCCACGTCACCGACTCGTACTTCGTCGTGGCGCACTTCCACTACGTGGTGTTCGGCACCGTAGTCTTCGCGATGTTCGCCGGATTCCACTTCTGGTGGCCGAAGTTCACCGGCAAGATGCTCGACGAGCGCCTCGGGAAGATCACCTTCTGGACCCTGTTCACCGGCTTCCACGGCACCTTCCTCATCCAGCACTGGCTGGGCGCCGAGGGCATGCCCCGCCGGTATGTGGACTACCTCGCGGCCGACGGCTTCACCGCGCTGAACACGGTCTCGACCATCGCCTCCTTCCTGCTCGGCATGTCGATGCTGCCGTTCCTCTACAACGTCTGGAAGACGGCCAAGTACGGCAGGAAGATCGAGGTCGACGACCCCTGGGGGTACAGCCGTTCGCTGGAGTGGGCCACCTCCTGCCCGCCGCCGCGCCACAACTTCCTCACCCTGCCGCGGGTCCGCTCCGAGTCCCCGGCCTTCGACCTGCACCACCCGGCGATCGCGGCGTACGACCGGGAGGAGAACCGCCCCAACCGCTCCGTGGTCCAGCCCCCCGGGGACCAGGCATGACAGGAGTGACCCCGCAGCCCAGCGTGGAGGAGCATGTGAATCCGAGCCAGGACAGCGCCCGCGGCCTCGACCAGTTCGAGGGGTACCTGCTGTGGGCGGCCGAAGTCGAGGACGCCCGGCGTCGGGCCGAGCGGTTCACCGAGCAGCTGCCGTGGCTGACGACCGCACAGCGCGAGGATGTGGAACGCGTCTACACCGCCGACCGCATCGAGGCCTCCCGCGTGACACTGGTCCGGATCTGCGACCGGGCGGCCGAGCTCCGCGACATGTACGCCCACCGCTATCGCCGGCTCCGGGTGCGGTGCGTGGCCGCCGCGGTCGTGGGCATGGCGAGTGGTGCGGGCGCCGTCGTCCTCGCTTTCCTCATCGGGGAATGACGGCCCGCCGCCCCGCCGGGGCCACCGGAGGCCGGTGCCCCGGCGGGCAGACGGGGGACGTTGCCCGGACTCGCGCGGGGAGCACGGCGTTTTGGCTGAGCCGAAGTCAGGCTGACCCCATGGCTTCATCGATCGAAGGCCCGCACCGCGGGGGTCCCCGAGCTCTGTCCGCGGGCGACCGGCGGTTCGCCGCCCCCGCCCGGGGCCACAGCCGTCTGCCGATGCCGGCCCTCGCCCTCCTGATGGCGGCGCTCCTCACCGGCTGCGCAGCGACCACCGGCAGCACGGCGGGGGAGTCGTCCCCCACTGCTGCCACTCCCGCAGCGGTCACCCCCACGGCCGCCGCACCCACGGCCGCCGGAACACCGGGGAACGCAGCGGCAGGAAACGGAGCGCCGGGCACCGGAGCGCCCGGCGTGGAGAGCACCACACAGGGCCGGACCGACGCCGGAGAGCACCCCGACATCCCCGCCCCGCTCGGCGGCCTCGGTCCCCGCGTGCTGGCCCTGATTCCCGGGAACGCCCGCCAGGCCGTCGTCGTCACCGGCAGGGGCCGGGACGCGACCCGCTCGGAGGCCGTGCTGTACCGGCGCACCGCGTCGGGCTGGGAGGCGGGCATGGCCTGGCCCGCCCACAACGCCCTCAACGGCTGGACCGACGACCACCTGGCGGGCGACCTCCGCTCGCCCATCGGTGTGTTCACCCTCAGCGACGCGGGGGGTCTGCTGCCGGACCCGGGCACCCTCCTGCCGTACGACGAGTCGCCCGGGTTCTCCGTCGACGGCACGGGCTTCATGGGGGAGCCGCTCGCCGGGTCCTTCGACTACGTCGTGGCGATCGACTACAACCGTGTCCCGGGCACCTCCCCGCTCGACCGGACCCGCCCGCTCGGCGCCGACCGGGGCGGAGGCATCTGGCTGCACGTGGACCACGACGGGCCCACCCAAGGCTGCGTGAGTCTTGAGGAACGACACATGAGGCAACTCCTGCTGGCCCTCGACCCCGAGCAACACCCGGTGATCGTCATGGGGGACGCCGGGTCACTGAGCAGGTGAACGGACACCCGGGTCCGGTGCCGGGCTTCGCGGCGGGGATGGGCGAGTGCTCGGACCGACGGTCAGGACGCGATCCCGACCCCGTCCGCACGGCTCCACGACCGTTCCCGCGCCGCCGTCACGGCCGGCCAGGTCGGGCCGCCCGGCCGCAGCCACACCCGCGAGGCGCAGGACGAGGGACGGTACGCCGGGAAGGGTGCGGCGGGACGGGCGGGGCCGCGGGCCTACGGCTGAGCGTCCGGGCCGTCGTGCGCGATCACCAGGACGGCCGCTTCGTCGTCGTGGCCCACCTGTGCCGCCCCCTTGATCACGGCGGCGGCCGACGCGTCCGCGTCCAGCCGGGCGACCGCCGAGATGCCCGCGAGCCGCACCACATGGTCCAGCCCTTCGTCGAGCTGCATCGACGGGCCCTCCACCACACCGTCCGTGAGCATCGCGAACAGGCTGCCCGTGTCGAGCCGGTACCGGGTCACGCCGGACCGGCCGTCGGCCGTGGCCACACGCACGGCAGCAGGACAGCATCCATAATAGAACCTGTTCCAGTGATGAGGCGGCGGCGAGAAACATCGCTGGATCTCTGCCGGTTCGGCAGGTTGGCGCTCGTGTGGCGCTCCTCGGCATGGAACAGGGGAGCGGGTTCTACTACCTTTTATCGGCCAATTCATGGCATGTCTGCAGGTAATCCCGGCCGCCGCCGAGCCCGTCTAGGCTGTGCCCATGGAGCAGCGCGAGATCATGCAGCGGGGCGTCGGCATCCTCACCGAGGCCCTCGAGATGCGGCGGCAACTCCGGGAGAACCCGGACGCCGAGGTGACCGGAAGCGGAGCGGTCTCCGCGCTCCTCGAAGAGATGCTGCCGCACATCCAGTTGCCGGCCGACGCGAGCCCCCGCGAGGTGGCGGAGATCGTCACCGAGAAGCTGGGGCCCGCCATCGTGCACATCACCTCCGCCCTTGCCTTCGCCTTCGTGCAGCTCGCCGAAGTGCACGACGCCGGCCGCACCGACGTGTCCTCCGCGGACGTCCTGCGCTCCATCTCGCTGCGCTACGAGCCCGGGGCGGAGCGGTAGGCGGCGCCCGCCCGACGGTTGAATGACCCCCGGAGGGGAAGGGATCCCACGGAGCCACGATTGATGACGAGGTCAGACCTCTCGGAGGTTTTGGCGCTCGGATCCCCGCTCGGACCGCGTCCGTCCCTCGCGCCCGCTGTACCCTCCTCACCTTCCTGCTCGCCGCCCTGCGGGCCCTCGGCGCCCTCACCGCGCCCGCCCACGCCGCGGAACCGGGCGGGGAAAGCTGGACCGTGCGGCAGCCCGGCGCGGCGCGCGACGGCGTGAGCGCCGAGGTGCGCGTCGACGCCGTGGACGGCACGGTGACCCTGGCCACCACCGGGGTGCTCACCGGCATCGATCCGGCCCGGCGGATCGACGTCGACGTCACCGGAGTGGAGCGGCTGACCCTGCGTGTCACCGACGGAGATGAAGGCCTCGACTCCGACCACGCCGACTGGGCCGGCGTCCGGCTGTTGACGTAGGTGTTCGTTGCACATCGGCGACCGGCGGTACGCGCCGTGTCCTCCCCTCGGCGACGGGCACGGCGCGTTCGGACCGGGGCGCCGCCGAAGCCGCTCTCGTTCCCGCCGGGATCGCGGTGCACGGCCTTGCGGTCGGAGGGGACCCGGCAGCCCGTTCCTGCCGGTCGGCGCGGCCGCGTAGTCACTGACGGGGATGCCTGCGAAGAGACCGAGGGCCATGCGGTCGTGCCAGGGGCCTTCACGACAGGCCCGGGGCCGTCCTGGGGCCGCGCCGCAGGTCGTTCCGGACTCTTGACTCCTTACGCGCCAGTAGTCATCCTCGGCCCATAGCTTGCTCCGGTCATGACAAAAAATCGAGCGGACCCGGGTCACCGGCCCGGACCGCCCGAAGGGCCGACCGTGCTGCTTTGCCGACGGAGGGACGTGGGCCGTGACCATCGCTCGACGCAGGTACGGCGGACGCCGTCATGTCGCCCTCGTCTCCCTGCTCCTGCTCGTGCTCGCCATGTCCCTCGGCCCGACGCCCAGTTCGGCGGCTGACGGCGACTGGTGGGAACCGGCGGCGCGGCCGGCTCCGGACTCCGGCATCGGCGTCACCGGCGAACCCTTCACGGGTACCGATGCGCGCGGCGAGGTCCGCGGATTCGTCGACGCGCACAACCACCTCATGTCCAACGAGGCCTTCGGCGGCCGGCTCATCTGCGGCAAGCCCTTCTCCGAGAAGGGGATCGCCGACGCGCTCAAGGACTGCCCCGAGCACTACCCCGACGGCTCACTCGCGATCTTCGACTTCATCACCAACGGCGGTGACGGCAGGCACGATCCGGACGGCTGGCCCACCTTCGTGGACTGGCCCGCCCACGACTCCCTGACCCACCAGCAGAACTACTACGCCTGGATCGAACGGGCCTGGCGCGGCGGGCAGCGGATCCTGGTGAACGACCTGGTCACCAACGGCGTGATCTGCTCCGTGTACTTCTTCAAGGACCGCGGCTGCGACGAGATGACGTCGATCCGGCTGCAGGCGAAGCTGACGTACGACATGCAGGCCTACATCGACCGGATGTACGGCGGCACGGGCAAGGGATGGTTCCGCATCGTCACCGACAGCGCGCAGGCCCGGCAGGTCGTCGAACAGGGCAAGCTCGCGGTCGTCCTGGGCGTCGAGACCTCCGAACCCTTCGGCTGCAAGCAGGTCCTGGACATCGCCCAGTGCGACAGGGCCGACATCGACGCCGGGCTGGACGAGCTGTACGACCTCGGCGTACGCAGCATGTTCCTGTGTCACAAGTTCGACAACGCGCTGTGCGGAGTCCGCTTCGACGAGGGAGCGCTCGGCACCGCCATCAACGTCGGGCAGTTCCTGTCGACCGGCACCTTCTGGCGGACGGAACAGTGCACCGGACCCCAGCACGACAACCCCATCGGCCTGGCCGCCGCGCGCGGCGCCGAGGCGGAACTGCCGAAGGACGTCGACGTCCCCGCCTACGACGAGGACGCCCAGTGCAATGTGCGGGGGCTCACCGACCTCGGCGAGTACGCGGTGCGCGGCATGATGAAGCGCAACATGATGCTCGAGATCGACCACATGAGCGTCAAGGCCACGGGCAGGGCGCTCGACATCCTCGAGGCCGAGTCCTACCCCGGCGTCATCTCCTCGCACAGTTGGATGGACATCGACTGGACCGAGCGGGTCTACGGTCTCGGCGGCTTCGTCGCCCAGTACATGCACGGCTCGGAACACTTTGTCGAGGAGGCGAGGCGTACCGAGTCGGTGCGGGACAAGTACGGCGCGGGCTACGGCTACGGCACCGACATGAACGGCGTCGGCGGCTGGCCCGCCCCGCGCGGCGCGGACGCGCCCGCCCCCGTCACGTACCCCTTCCGCAGCGCGGACGGCGGCTCCGTCATCGACCGGCAGACCACCGGCGAGCGCACCTGGGACCTGAACACCGACGGAGCCGCGCACCACGGACTCGTCCCCGACTGGATCGAGGACATCCGGCGCGTCGGCGGCCAGGACGTGGTGGACGACCTCTTCCGGGGCGCCGAGACCTACCTCGGCACCTGGGGCGCCTCCGAGCGGCACCGGCCCGCGGCCAATCTCGCCAAGGGTGCTTCGGCGACGGCGAGTTCCGCCGAGTGGAATCCGTTCACGAGCTACGCGCCCGGCCGGGCGGTGGACGGCGACCGGAGCACCCGCTGGGCCAGCGACTGGAGCGACGACCAGTGGCTGCGCATCGACCTCGGTGCCACGCACCGGGTCGGGCGCGTCACCCTCGACTGGGAGCGCGCGTACGGGACGTCGTACCGCGTCGAGCTGTCCGCCGACGGCACCGACTGGCGGACCGTCTGGTCCACCACGGCCGGCGACGGCGGCCTCGACACGGCCCGCTTCACCCCGCAGCAGGCCCGCCACGTCCGCGTCGTGTTCCTGGACCGGGGGACGCAGTGGGGCTATTCCCTGCGCGAGGTCGGCGTGCACGGCAGGTGAGGGACCGGCGCGGGGCGACTGCGCCGGTCCCACCGAGTCGTCGCAACCGGACCGTTCCACCGGGCAGTGTCAGCTGTGCTGGGACAAGGCGTCGTTCAGCAGTCTCCGGACCGCGTCCAGGGCGGCGGCGCGGTCCGCGGGGACGAGGCCGATCCGGGTGCGGCGGTCGAGCAGGTCGCTCTCGTCGAGCGCTCCCTCGTGGCGCACCGCCCACAGCAGTTCGGCCCCGGTCGCCGGATGGCCGGGCAGCACGGGGCCGCCCAGCCGGGCGTCGCGCACGCCGAGGGCGTGCACGGCGGGTGCCTCCGTCCCGTAGTGCCGCACGAGGCGGCGGGGCGCGGGCAGGGCGGCGAGGACGTGCGGCGACGCGGCGCCCACGAGGGGTAGGGACGCGGTGCGCGACGGGCCGGCCGGCAGCCGGCGGACGCGCACGGCGGTGTCGACGGCGTCCTCGGCCATGCGCCGGTACGTGGTGAGCTTGCCGCCGACGACGGTGACGACGCCCTCGGACGAGGTCAGCACCGCGTGCCGCCTCGAGACGTCGGCGGTCCTCGGCGCCGTACCGGACCCGTCCGTCGAGGTGTCCAGCAGGGGGCGCAGGCCCGCGAAGGCCCCCACGACATCGGCGCGGTGCAGCGGGACCTCCAGGACCGAGCACAGGACGTCCAGGAGGAAGCCGATGTCCGTCTCGGGCGCCTCGGCGACATCGGGGACGGGGCCGTCCACGGGTTCGTCGGTGAGCCCGACGTAGACCCGGCCGTCGTCCTGGGGCAGGACGAGGACGAAGCGGTTGGTCTCCCCGGGGACCGGGATGTGCAGGCCGGCCGGGAGCGGGCCGAGACTGTCCGGGCGCAGCACGAGGTGGGTGCCGCGCGAGGGGCGGATCCGGACGCCGTCGACGAGGCCGCCCGCCCAGACGCCGGACGCGTTGATCACCGCGCGGGCGCGTATCCCGCCCTCCTCGCCGGTGAGTTCGTCGCGGACCCGGGCACCGGAGGCGGTCAGGTCCAGGGCCCGCACCCGGGTGAGGATCCGTGCCCCGTGTGCGGCGGCGGTGCGGGCGAGGGCGGCCACCAGCCGGGCGTCGTCGGTGAGCCGGCCGTCCCAGGACAGCAGGCCGCCGCGCAGCCCGTCGGCCCGTACGGCGGGAGCCAGATGGCGGGTCTCCGTCGCCGAGATCCGGCGCGGCGCGGGCAGGGTCGCACGCGCGGTACGGGCCGCCAGCCGCAGGGCGTCGCCGGCCCGGAAACCGGCCCGCGCTAGAGCGGACCGACCGGGGGAGACCAGGGGGGTGAGGGGCAGGACGAACGGCTGCGCGCGCACCAGATGGGGGGCGGTGCGCTCCATCAGAACCCCGCGCTCGACCGCGCTCTCGTGGGCGACGTCGAGCCGGCCGGAGGCGAGATAGCGCAGCCCGCCGTGGACCAGCTTGCTGCTGAAACGGGAGGTGCCGAAGGCCAGGTCGTGGGCGTCGACGGCGACCACGCTCAGCCCGCGGGACGCCGCGTCCAGGGCGGCCCCGGCGCCGGTGGCACCGAGCCCGACGACGAGGACGTCGATGATGTCGCCGCCCACGGCCGCGGACAGGTCACGGGTGCGGCGGCCGGCGGACAGGGACGACGAGGAGGGGGCGGAGGCGGCCGGTCCGGTGCGGGAGGTCATGGGGCGAGGGTCCTCTCCAGGATGTCGCGCAGTTCCGCGAGGAGGGCCTCGTGGGTGAGGTCCGGATCGTCCTCGTCGGTCATGGTCCGCAGGGACAGGGTGAAGGACTGGACGATCAACAGGACGGACCGCGCCTGCCGTTCGGGATGCCCGGCGCGCACCGAGCCGTCGGCGTGCCCCTCGCGCAGGGCGCCGGCCAGCAGTTCCAGCATGGCTTCCTGGCTCGCCCCGCGCCGGTCCAGCACGTAGGGCAGCAGCAGTTCGGGATCCACGTCGACGATCTTCCGGAAGAGCGGATGCCCACCGAACGCGCGCACCCCCGCCGCCAGCCCGTCGACCATCCGCCGCCGCGTGGCCAGCCCCGGCCGGGACTCGGGAACGGCCCCGGTGGCCACGCCGATCCACTCCCGTGTCATGAGGTCCCCGACCAGCGTGCGCACATCGGGCCACCGCCGGTACAGCGTCATACGGGAGACCCCGGCCCGGCGCGCCACGTCGGTCAGCGTGGTGCGGCGGACCCCGACGGCCAGGACACAGTCGCGCACCGCGTCGAGCACGGCGTCGTTGTCCGCTTGGTTGTGACGAATAGGCGTCATGTGTCACAGTGTAACGCCAGGTGAGGCCGTCGGCGACGGCACCGCTCCCCTCGACCGGTGAGGACGACAGTCATGGACATGCTGTGGAGCGGCTGGGGCGACCCGGCCAGGGCCAAGCCGCTGCCCGACACCGTGATCGGGCTCCTGCGCGACATGCTCGGCGTCAAGCCGCGCCCGGCCGCACCGGTCGCCCTCGGCGAAGTGACCGTCCCCGAACCCCGGTTGGAGCCTGCGGCGCGGCGCGCGCTGGCCGCCGCCCTGGGTGGTTCGGACGAGGACACGGGCGGTGGTGCGAACGGCGGAGAGGATCACGTGCGCACCGACCCGGAGACCCGGATCCGGCACACCCGCGGCAAGTCCACCCCCGACCTGCTGCGCATCCGGGACGGCGACGTCACCGACATCCCCGAGGCCGTCCTGTACCCCGCGGACCACGACCAGGTGCTCGCCGTCCTGCGCGCCTGCGCCGAACACGGCCTGGCCGTGGTGCCGTTCGGCGGCGGCACCTCCGTCGTCGGCGGACTCGCCCCCGGCCGGTCCCGCCCCTTCGTCGCCCTGGACCTGCGGCGCATGGACCGCCTGCTCGCCCTGGACCCGGTCTCCCGCACCGCCACCCTGCAGCCCGGCCTGCGCGCCCCGCGGGCCGAGGCACTGCTCGCCGGACACGGCTTCACCCTCGGACACTTCCCCCAGTCCTACGAGTGGGCCACCATCGGCGGCTTCGCCGCCACCCGCTCCAGCGGCCAGGCGTCCGCCGGCTACGGCCGCTTCGACGAGATGGTGCTCGCCCTCACCCTCGCCACCCCCGAAGGCACCCTCGACACCGGCCGCGCCCCGCGCTCGGCGGCCGGACCCGACCTGCGCCAGCTCGTCCTGGGATCCGAGGGCGCCTTCGGCGTCGTCACGTCGGTGACCGTCCGGATCCGGCCCGTTCCCCGGACCCGCCTCTACGAGGGCTGGCGCTTCGACTCCTTCGAGCAGGGGGCCGCCGCGCTGCGCCGCCTCGCCCAGGACGGGCCGCGCCCCACCGTGCTGCGGCTGTCCGACGAGACCGAGACGCTGATCGGCCTCGCCCAGCCCGAGGCGATCGGCTCCGGCACCGCGCAGCCCGCCGGATGCACGGCTGTCGCCGGCTACGAGGGCACGGAGGAGGACACCGCGTATCGCAGGCAGGGCGCCGCGGCCGTCCTGCGCGCGTGCGGCGGGACCCCGCTGGGCGAGGAGCCCGGCCGGAACTGGGCTCACGGCCGCTTCTCGGCCCCGTACCTGCGCGACTCCCTCCTCGACGCCGGGGCGCTGGCCGAGACGCTGGAGACCGCGACGTTCTGGTCCCGCGTGCCCGAGTTGTACACCGCCGTCCGCGACGCCCTCACCGGCACACTCACCCAGGCCGGCACCCCGCCCCTGGTGATGTGCCACATCTCCCACATCTACGAGAACGGCGCCTCGCTGTACTTCACCGTGGTCTCGGCCCAGGGCGACGGCGACCCCGTGGCGCACTGGACGCGCGCCAAGCACGCCGCCAACGAGGCGATCCTCGCCGCCGGCGGCACGATCACCCACCACCACGCCGTCGGCACCGACCACCGGGACTGGTACGTCCGCGAGATCGGCCCGCTGGGCACCGACGCCCTGCGCGCCGTGAAGCAGCGCCTGGACCCGGCCGGAATCCTCAGCCCCGGCGTCCTCCTGCCCACGGACTGACGCGTGGCCCACCGGGCGACCTCCCTCCCGCCCGCCCTCCGACCGACCGCTCTCCCTCCGACCACCCTCCCTCCGGCCGACCGACCGCCCCGCCGGACCACGTTCCCTCCCCATCCCGTCGGCCCGCCCGGAGGCACCCGATGCGACAGTTCACCGCCGTCGTCAATCCCACCGCGGGCGGATCCACCGGAGCGGCCGCGCTGCTCGCCCTCGCGCGCCTGCTCCGGGAGGCCGGCGCCGAACTGCACACGGAGTACAGCCGCAGCCTGGCCCACGCGCGGGAACTGGCCCGCGACGCGGGCCGACGGGGCCGGGTGGTGCTGGCGGTCGGCGGGGACGGCATCGCCGGAGGCATCGGCGGCGCGCTGAGCGGAACCGGCGCGACCCTCGGTCTCGTACCGGCGGGCCGCGGCAACGACTTCGCCCGTGCCCTGGACCTGCCCGCCGATCCCGCGGCCCTGGCCCGGATACTGCTGCACAACGAACCGCGGCCGGTCGACACCATCGAGGTCGAGTCGGCCGTCCACGACCGCACCGTCGTCCTCGGCAGCGTCTACGCCGGCGTGGACGCGCTCGCCAACCGTCACGCCAACCGGTCCCGGCTGCTGCGGGGCTCCGCCTCCTACTACGCCGGCGGCCTGCGCGCGGTCACCGGCTGGCGGGCGGCGCGCTACCGGGTCACGGTGGACGGCGAGGAACACACCCACACCGGATACACCGTGGTCGCCGCCAACTCCCGTTACTACGGAGCGGGCCGCGTCATCGCCCCCGACGCCCGCGTCGACGACGGCGTCCTGGAGATCGTGATGATCGCGGACGCCCCGCGGCGGCTGTTCTTCGGCCTGATGAACGACCTCAGGACCGGCGCTCACGTCCACCGGCCCCAGGTGCGGATCCTGCGCGGCAGGGAGATCCGCATCCTCGCCGACCGGGACGTCCCCTACGGGGCGGACGGCGAGGTCGAGGCGGTTCTCCCGGTGACGCTCAGGGTCCTCCCCGGATCGCTCCGCGTGCTTCACTGACCGGCCCCGGCGGCGCCCCGCGTCAACGCGGCGACGGACGGCGGGCGCGGTACGGCACTGGAATCCTTCGTTCGGCCCCGCCTGATCCACCGGACGCGCCCGGCGCGACGCGTTGGGCGACGTGGGCCGACAGCCCCCGCAGCAGCCCCTTGCGGCAGGCCATCAGGCCGACTTGCCGAGGAAGGACAGCAGCGCCTCGTTGACCTCCTCGGCATGCGTCCACAGCAGGCCGTGCGGGGCGCCCTCGATCTCCACGTACTCGGCGCTCGGCAGTGCCTGGTGGAACGGGCGCCCGGTCGAGTCGATCGGCAGGATGTTGTCCGCCGTGCCGTGCAGGATCAGGGCGGGTACGTCGATGGCGGGGAGGTCGCCCCGGAAGTCGGTGAACCACGTCATCGGCGCGGCCGCCGCGGCGAAGAATCCGCCCGAGGAAGCCGTGCACCAGCTGTTGCGAACGGATTCCGGGCTGATCCGGCTGCCGAGGTTCTCGTCGAGATTGTAGAAGTCCTTGAAGAACGATGTGTAGAACGCGTACCGGTCCGCCTTCACCGACGACGAGATGCCCTCGAAGAACTCGCGGGGCGCCGCACCGGTCGGGTTGTCGTCGGTCTTCAGCAGACAGGGTTCCAGCGAGGAGAGGAAGACCACCTTGGCGATCCGGCCCGAGCCGAACCGGCTGACGTAGCGGGCGACTTCGCCGGTGCCCATGGAGAACCCGACGAGTACGGTGTCCGAGACGTCGAGGGTCTCCAGGACTGTGTTCAGATCGGCGGCGAAGGTGTCGTAGTCGTAGCCCGTCGTCGGCTGGCCCGACCGTCCGAACCCGCGCCGGTCGTAGGTGATCACGCGGTACCCGGCGTCGAGCAGCGCGGCGGACTGCTTCTCCCAGGACTGGCCGTCGAGCGGGAACCCGTGGATGAGGACCACGGGCCGTCCGGACCCGTGGTCCTCGTAGTAGAGCTCGACGTCGGTGGAGTTTTCGCGTCCCACGGTGATGTGAGGCATGGGCTTTCGTCCCTCCTCGGCTTGGTGTCGGACGACCCGGCCCCACGGCCCCGCCGGGGCAGCGCAACCGGGTGACCCCTCCAGGTTCGCGCGACCTGCGCGAGCCCGCATCCGGTCACGTGCCGACGAGGGGGTGTGGCTGCCCGGCCACGCCCCCTGGGCGGGGCCGCCACCGGTCTGCTGGTCCGGTGGCGCCGGAACGAGGTCAGCCGTTGCGGGGCTGCACGGTCATGACCAGCCTGCGAGGGCGGACGGTGGCACGGGCCACCGGCTCGACGACCTGACCGGGGGACAGGGTCAGCCGGATCCTGCGCAGGATCGTCGCGAGGGCGGTGACCAGTTCGGTGAGGGCGAAACGGTCGCCGATGCACTTGTGCTTGCCCGCGCCGAACGGGAGGAAGCCCGGCGGCGGACTGCTGTCCAGCCACCGGTCCGGGATGAAGGCCGATGGATCGGGGAACAGCTCGGGATCGCGGTGGAGGGCATGCTGGCAGTAGGCGAGTTCGGTGCCGGGAGGCAGGGTCCACCGGCCGAGGCGGGTCTCGGTGACCGTACGCCGGGTGACGAGCCAGCCGGTGTGGTGCAGCCGCAGCGTCTCGGTGATGACGCGGTTGAGGAAGGGCAGCCGGGGCAGATCCTCGAAGGTCACCGCTTTCCCACCGAGAACCTCGTCGAGTTCGCCCAGTACCCGCTCCTCGACATCGGGACGGCGGGCGAGTTCGTACAGCGCCCAGGAGAGCACCGACGCCGTCGTCTCCGTACCGGCCACGGCCAGCGTCAGGATCTCCGAGGAGATCTGATGGCTCGTCAGCGGCTGTCCGGTCTCCTCGTCCTGGGCTCGCAGCAGCAGGGACAGCATGTCCCCGGTGTCGCGTCCTGAGGCCTGCAGTTCACCGACCGCCGTGTCGATGGTGGCGCGCACGGCGGCGCGTGCCCGGTCGAAGCGACGGTTGACGGGCAGCGGCAGACGTTCGGCCCAGTCGGGCAGCATGACGCGGGACCCGACCCCGTTCATCACGACCGACAGATCACGGCGGAGCCGACGGAAGGTCCGCTCGTCCAGGCTGCCGGAGAAGACGGTCTTGGCCAGCATGTCCAGAGACAGTTTGACCATCGCCTCGCGTACGTCGAGGGCTTGGCCGGGGCGCCAGCCGTCGGTGGCGCCGGACGCCTCCTCGCGCATGATGTCGACGTACCCGGCGATCTCGTTGTGGGTGAACGCCGGTTGCAGCTGGCGCCGTTTGCGGACATGGGTCTGCCCCGCGGCGGTGACGACGGAGTCGCCCAGCAACTGGCCCATCTTTTCGAAGAATCTGCCCTTGTCGAGGCTCGGGCCGAGTTCGATGAGCATGGTGCGGATCAGGGCCGGGTCCTGGACGACGACCGTCCGTGTCCCGGGCTGCAGGGTGATCTCGACGAGTGGGCCGTAGGCGGCGCGGAGCGAGGCGATGAATCCCAGGTTGTCACGCATGAGGTGGACCGCGTGGCCGAGAACCGGAAGTGATCCGGAGGCCCTGGGTATGGGGGGAGGGGCGGAGAGCGTCACGTGGGGGTGCTCCCTTCACGGTGGTGTCCGGCGCGTTGATCACTTCCCTCCTGCGAGGGGTGGCTAACCGGACACACCGCGTGTCGTGCACCATGTGCCCCGTGCGAACCGCCCGCCCGCCCGTCCCGGTGAGGCCGGTGACGGGCGGGCGGGAGCGGCGTCCCCGGAGCTCAGCCGGCGTACACCCTGCCCTCCTTCACCACGTAGTGGACCGGGTCGGAGCAGCCGATGGACGGAGTGACCAGCAGGCTGACCGTGAGGGGTGCGGGCTCCGTGCTCGCTGTCGAGAACTGACAGACGGCGCCCGTACCGGTGAGCGGATACCAGAACCAGCCGTCCACGTCGCCGACGGTCACACGGTCCGACTCCTTCCAGACGCCGTCGGACCGCGTGTACACCTGCAGGCGCACGGACGCGGCGTACCTGTCCTCGGCCGAGCGGAGCGCGGTCAGGGTGATCCGGTAGTCGGCGCCGAGGACGGACGACGCGATCTGCCGCTGCTGCGGCGCGGCGGGCTCCGCGTTCGACGCCCCGGCGCCGGCGGCACCGAGAGCCGCCGCCATCAGGACGGTGAGCGCCGCGGCGGCGCCACGACGGGTGCGAGAACGAACCGGGCTCATGTGGTTCATGCTGCTCCCCCGTGGGAACGCGTGCGAGTCGAAAGGACATGGAAAGCCGAACCGTGCGAATACCTCCCGTTCCGGGAGGTTCCATGAGGTTCACTGAGGAAGACACCCGGAACGGCCTTGGAGTTGTACGGCGGGACGCGGCCGTCCTCGCCGCACTACGCCCGCCCGGTGAACTCCCAACTCCCGTGCGGTACCCGGAAGATCACGAACCCTGGCTCCGTACGGAGATACCGCGCCCCCGTCGGTACCGTGACCTGGGACCGCCCGTCCGCCGGTACGTGCACCTCGGCGGCCGACCCCACGGGGACCCGCACCGCCAGCCGCAGCCGGCTGTCGATCCGGGACCACGACACCGCGGCCGGCCCGCGCACCGTCCGCATCGTGGTGCGCGCCCAGTCCACACCCGTACGCGCGTCGGGCCGCACCACGAAGGTGCCGTAGCCCGCGTCGCCCGGCCGCAGGCCGGCCACGTTCTCGTAGAGCCACTGGGCGACCGTGCCCTGGAAGTAGTGGTCGCGGGAACGGGAGTCGGCCGGCCACATCTCCCACATGGTGTCGGCGCCCTGCGCGTGCCAGTACCCCCAGCTCGGGTACGTCCGCCGGGTCGCGACGGCGTGGGCCACGTCCGGGCGCCCGTGGGCGCACAGCACCCGCAACAGCACGCTGGTGCCCAGTGCCCCGGTGTTCAGATGGTTGCCCCGCTCCTCGATGTCCCGCACCAGGCTGTCGACGACGGTGGCGCGGGCCCCGGCCGGCACCATCCCGAAGGCCAGGGGCACGGCGTTGGACGTCTGCCGGTAGCCGGGGTCCTTCGCCGTGCGGTAGTACCCCTCGGGCCCGAGGAAGGCGGCGTTCAAGGCGTCCCGCAGATTCCCGGCGGCCTCGCGGTAGCGGCCCGCGGTCCCCCTCTCGCTCAGCAGTTCGCCCAGTTCCGCGGTGTGCAGCAGGGCGCGGTACAGGTATGCGGTCGCGGTGAGCCGGGTGTCCTCGGGGGGATTCCCGCCGTAGCCGGGCGGCAGATAGTCGCCCAGCGCGGTGACCGCCAGACCGTCCCGCAGCCGGGCCAGCTCCCAGTCCAGGTAGCGCACCAGCGCGTCCCAGTGCGCGCGGGCGGCCCGTTCGTCGCCGTACACGCGGTACATCTCGCGCACCACGAACGGGTAGACCGTGGTCCACTCGGGGGAGGGCCCCAGATCGCCGTAACCCCAGCCGCCGCTCGGCACGATCACCGGCAGCTGCCCCTCCCCGGTCTGGCTGTCCGCCAGGTCGCCGAGCCACTTGGACAGGAACCGGTGCACCCCGAAGGCGTAGGCCATGACGGGCGCCCCGAGCTGTGCGTCGCCGGTCCAGCCGTTCTTCTCGTACATGGGCGTGTCGGTCGGGATGCCGTGCAGATTGTTGAGCACGGTCCGGCGCATGGCCTTGTCCAGCCATTCGTAGAACGGCTCGGAGCAGGCGAAGGAACTCACCTCCTCGACGGGCGTGTGCACCAGCCGGCCGAGCACCTGGCCGGCGGAGGGACGCGCGGGCAATCCGGTGATCTGCACATAGCGGAAGCCCTTGTACGAGAACGAGGGCTCCCAGACCTCTTCGTCGCCGCCCGCGCAGATGTACTCGTCGGTCTGGAACCGGCCGGGGACATGGCCCGTCTCGGCGTGCACACTGCCGTCCTCCTTCAGTTTCTCGCCGTGCGTCAGGCTCACCAGGTCGCCCTCGGCGGCCCCACGCACGGTCAGGCGGGTCCAGCCCGCCATGGTGCGGCCCATGTCGACCACGTACACCCCGGGACGCGGTTCGCCGACTGCCGTGGGACGCACGGTGTCGACGATCTCGATGGGGTCGTGCGGCTGGGCGCGCAGCCGCCCGGCCGGTGCCTCCTGGATCCGGGCGGCGCGCCAGCCGCTGTCGTCGAAGCCTGGCCGGGTCCACCCGTCGGGGACCAGGCGGGCGTCGAAGGTCTCCCCGGCATAGAGGGAGTTGGAGCGGGTCGGTCCCTCGGCCAGCCGCCAGTCGTCGCCGGAGACGACCGTTGTGCGGGAGCCGTCCGGGTGGTCCACCTCCAGTTGCGCCAGGAGCCGCGGCTCGCCGTGCCAGGGCGGGCGGTGCCAGTTCCAGACATTGGGGGTCGTCATGCCGAAGAAGCCGCGCCCGAGGGCGACCCCCAGGGCGTTCTCGCCGCGTTCCAGCAACGTGGTCACGTCGTGCACGGCGTACAGGACGGTCCGGTCGTAGTCGGTGAACCCAGGGTCGAGGACCTGGCGTCCGACCTTGTGCCCGTTGATCTCCGCCTCGTAGTAGGCGAGTCCGCTGAGGTACAGCCTCGCCCGGGAGATCTTCTTGCGGACCGTGAAGGCGCGGCGGAGCAGCGGGGCGGGCAGCTCGGGCGTCGCCATGGTCACTCCCGTGCCCCAAGGGCCCTGGCCGTAGGGCGCGAGGACGGTCGCGGACGCCCAGCTGCCGTCGTCGAAGTCCGGTCGCTGCCAGCCCTGTTGCTCGGTCTCGGAGGTGCGCCAGCGGGCGTCGGTGGCCAGTTCGTGGTGCTGTCCGTCCGCCGTGTCGACGAGCAGCCGGATCAGCAGGCCGCCCGGGTTGACAAAGGCCCCGCCGCGGTTGGTGGCGAGCGCGGCCAGTGCGACGCCCCCGGCCTGGGCACCCGCTCCCGGCGCCGTGGTCGCCGCCGTGCGGACGAGTCCGGTCACGTCCGCGGTTCTCCCGGTGCGCCAGCTGTCCGTCTGCTGCGGGGCGTGCAGGACCTGCTCACCGCCGAGGTACAGGGTGAAGTCGTCGTCGGCGGTGGCGACCACCGTGGCCCGCTCCACCTCCGTGCCCGCGGGCAGGGCCAGTCGGCCCCTGAACCACCGAGGGCCCTCGGGCGCGTCGGAGGAGGTGGCATCCGGCGACCAGATCCACGCGGCACCCTCGAACGAGGGCGGCTGAGGCGGTGCGTCGGCCCCGATCCAGCGGGCCTTCCACCCGTCCGGCGACAACGTTGTCTCCCACCAGCGCGGCTCGCTCCAGCGTGCCGCGCGCCCCTTCGCGTCCCACACCCGTACCCGCCAGAAGTAGCGGGTGCGAGGACTGAGCGCGGGGCCGTCGTAGGAGACACCGACGGTGCGGTCCGACGTGACCTTCCCGGAGTCCCAGACCATTCGGTCGTCCCAGCGGGCCCGGTCGCGGACCACCTGGATCCGGTAGGCGCTCTGGTGCGCGTCGCGCCCGGGGGCAGTCAGCTCCCAGGAGAGGCGGGGCTGTTCCGTATCCGTGCCGAGCAGTGTCTCGGCGTACTCCACGGTGGTGCGCACGACGCGCAGTCCGCCGGAGTCCGGTGGGGGAGCCGCCGGTGCCGCGGCCGCCGGTAGGGCGGTGCCCCATGCGGTCACGCCCGCTCCCGCGGCCGCTGTCCCCTGCAGAAAGACCCTGCGCTTCCATCCCTCGGCCATGATGTGCGTCCTCCGCTCGCCGTGCCCGGTGATTGAAACGATTCACACCCGTTCTTCAGTGATCCTATGGACCCGGCGCGAGGCGCGGCAAGGGGCGTGACAGGGATTGGGGAGAGGCGAAGAACGGCCACGAGTGACGAAGAACGGCCAAGTGTGGCGAGGAAATTCCGTCATCCGGTCGCCAATGACGGGTTAATGTCAGTGTCAAGGAGCAGAATGATCATTGAGAGAGATCAACACCGGCGCCGCGCTGGGTACACGGTCTCGAGACCCGGCTCCGGAAAGGCCCCAGCGATGCTCTTCACCGTCAACCAGACCCAGGACCGTCCGCGAGCGGGGCGGATGGCCACCGGGCTCCGGGCAGCCCCCGCGCCGTCGTGCGCCGCGGTCGGCACCGCCGGCGTCGACGTGCTGCGCATCATCTCCGACCCGCGCACCCCCAGTTTTGTCACGGTGTACGCGAACGGCCGCCGCAGGTACAGCTACTGGCGGCCGCTCGACTCGACCACGGGCCAGGGCGGCTGCTACGCGGCCCTGCCCACCACCGACTGCGACGCGCTGCACGCGGCGGGGAAGATCGAGCTCGGGGACCCGGTGGTGGACCCGAACCGGACGACGTACCGGGTCAGCGCCTCCTCCACCCGGGTCGGTCCGCCCTCCCGGGCCCTGGCCGCGCCGATCCGCCCGGTGCAGGAGCGCCCCCGTCTGGTCCGGGCCGCCCGCGTCGCCTGAACCGGCCGCGGGGCGCACTTGGCGTACTGCGAGGGGAGTGGGAGACGCGGCGCGGGGGAAGGGTGATCCTCGAAGGCCGGGCACACGGTGCGCGGAAGCAGGGATGCACGGGGGGCACCATGAGCGGCGCCAGGACGGCACGCCGGGAAGGGGTGGCGCGCAGGCGACGGGCAGTGGTGAGTCAGGCGCTCACCTTGCTCGCTGTCGTCGCGTCGGCCGGCTGCGGCGGCGCGGAGGATGCGGGCACGACAACCTCGCACGACGCACACGCGTCGGCGTCCCGGTCCGCCGGTGGCACCGCTCCGGCGAAGCCGTCGGTGTCGGCTGCGGACGGGCGTGACCCGGCCGCCTGTGCGGACGGAGACTGCGAGATCGCGGTGTCCGGACCGGTGACGATCCGGTTCGACGGGCCGCTCGGCAGCACCACCTTGTCCGTGTCCGACATCGGCCCGGACAGGATCGAGTACGAGGTGAAGTCCGGCGACGGCCGGTCCGCGGGCGGGGCCGAAGGCCGCGGCCAGGGCTGCCGCACCGTGCTCCGGGCAGGCGGCTTCGGCACCTCGTGCGGTGGCATCGACGACGACAGTCCACTCGGCGCCCGGCCCGGCACCGTAATCGTCCAGGTGGCGCCGGGGGAGAACGGCACAGCCCTCCTCCACATCGTGTCGGACTGACGGCTCGTCAAGGCTCGTCGGCACTCGGCACGCTTCCCGCCGCTGATACCCGCCCAGGGCTCGGACGGGAAGCCGTCAGGTGCCCGGTGTCAGGCGATGGACGCCGAAACGACCGCGGACACGGCGAGGTTGCAGGAGGCTGTCACCCAGACCGCGGGGTGTGGCTCCGGGTCGACCAGGGTGCTGCCCAGACGGCCCGGCGTGATGAGGTCCACCACCAGGAACGCCACGGCCATCATGACCAGCCCCAGCAGCCCGAACGCGGCGGTCGACACCAGCCCCTTGCCGAAGTCCTCGTACGTCGTCCAGATGGACGTGAACACGATTCCGCCGATGCCGAGCAGCGCGGAGCTGAGCACCAGGGCGGCGTTGCGGTTGCGCTCCTCCCAGATCTGCCGGCCGAGCTTCCCGGGCGTCAGCAGGTCGACCAGGACGATGCCGAGCACCAGCAGGACCAGACCGAGTGCGCCGTAGGCGGTGGCCCGGCCGAGTCCGTTGACGATGTCGCTCATGGGATTGCCGGCTCCATAGCGTGAAGGATCGTGAGTGATCGCGGTCAAAGGCGAGCAAAATGTAGCGCACCCGTTCGAGGCTCCGGTGGGTGACGGGTGAACGGCTGTGAACCGCTGGTCCGTACCAGGGTATTGACGCCTTCTTATCTCATGACTTGAATCAAGGGGCGACGCATCTACCCCCCATCTACCCCCCACAACCTCGGTCGGCGCGCCCGGAGATACGGGCCGCCGTACGGAAGGGAGAGTCATGTCCTCTCCACGCACGCTGCGCAGATGGCTGACCGCAGCTCTGTCCGTGGCTCTGGTCGCCTCCGCCGCCGTCGGGACCGCCCGGGCGGAGCCGACGGACACCAGCACCGCCTCCGCGTCGGCAGACGGTGCCGCGGCCGCCGCCGTGACGTTCTCGGACACCTTCGACGGGCCCGCCGGGACGGCGGCCGACTCCTCGAAGTGGCAGATCGAGACCGGCGACAACGTCAACAACCATGAACGGCAGTACTACACGTCCGGCAACAAGAACGCCGCCCTGGACGGCCAGGGCCACCTGGTGATCACGGCCCGCAAGGAGAACCCGGCCAACTACCAGTGCTGGTACGGCACATGCCAGTACACCTCGGCCCGTCTGAACACCGCGGGGAAGTTCACCGCGCAATACGGGCACATCGAGGCACGGATGAAGGTCCCGCGCGGGCAGGGCATGTGGCCCGCCTTCTGGATGCTGGGCACACCGGTCAACTGGCCGGGCTCGGGCGAGATCGACATCATGGAGAACGTCGGCTTCGAGCCCTCCACCGTCCACGGCACCATCCACGGTCCCGGCTACTCCGGTTCGGGTGGCATCGGCGCCGGCTACACCCTGCCCGGAGGTCAGGCCTTCGCGGACGGCTTCCACACCTTCGCCGTCGACTGGGCGCCCGACTCGATCACCTGGTCCGTGGACGGCAACGTCTACCAGACACGCACCCCCGCCGACCTCGGCGGGCGGTCCTGGGTGTTCAACAAGTCGTTCTTCCTCATCCTGAACCTGGCGGTGGGCGGCTACTGGCCCGGCGACCCCGACGGCTCCACCGTCCTCCCGCAGCAACTCGTCGTGGACCACGTCTCGGTGACCACCGGGAACTCGGCGCCGGGCGCCGTTATCAGGGGCCTGGCCGGAAAGTGCGTCGACGTCGCCGGGGCGAACCCCGCCAACGGGACCCCCGTACAGCTCTACGACTGCAACAACAGCTCCGCCCAGCAATGGACCGTGGGCTCCGACGGCACGCTCCGCGCGCTCGGCAAGTGCCTGGACGCCACCGGCAACGGCACCGCGGACGGTACGCCCGTCCAACTGTGGGACTGCACCGGCGGACCCAACCAGAAGTGGACGGTCACCGGGGCACGCGACATCGTCAACCCCCAGGCCGACAAGTGCCTCGACGTGACCGGCAACAACGCGGCCAATGCCACCCGGCTCCAGATCTGGACCTGCACGGGCGCCGCGAACCAGAAGTGGACCGTGGGCTGATTTCCGACCGGCTCCGGCGGGACCGCGACCCCGGTTGCGGTCCCGCCGACGGCTACGCTCGCCGGATGCGTACTCCCCGCTCGGCCTCGGGCTGGACCATGGCCGTCTTCGGAGCACTCGCCGCCGCTCTGGGGGCGGTGGGTCTGATCGCGCCGGCCGCGCAGTTGTCCCTGCTCGGTCTCGCGGCCCCGGACGTGCGGGGGAGCGGCGACCTCACGCCGGCCTTCGTGACGGCGTCCTCGATGGCGGCGCTCAACATGGGCGTGTACTACGTCCTGGCGGCGCTCGCCGACTGGCGGGCCTTCTTCCGGTGGACCGTGCCGTTCAGGCTGCTGACGTGCACGGTGTTCACGGTTGCCGTGATCAGCGGGCGGGCGCCCGAGGCCTTCATCGGCGTCGCGGTGTGGGAGGGGCTCGGTGCGGTCGCGACCGGTGCGGCGCTCCGGTACGAACGGCGCGCCGCCGCCGCGGCCGGTCCCTCCGGCGATGCCCCGGTGGCACCGGGGACCCCGGACAGCGCCGGAGCCTGATGCCGGGCCGGGCCGGGGCAGGCCCGGCCCGCGGGACGTGCCCGGTGCGTCCGTGCCCGCGAGGAAAAGCGGGCGCGGGCACGGAGCCGGTGTGCCAGGCTGACGGGCGGGCGATCGGGCGGCGATCGGGCCGCTGCGGCCGCGTCGTCGGGCCCGGAACCCCCACGGCAGTGACGCGGAAGAGCCGTTCATCGACATCGTGTGGTGGGTCGACCAGGAAGTGCTGCACCACGGGGCCGGGATCGCCCTGATCCGCGACCTCCCCCGCGCGCGACCCGTGTGACTCGGCATCATGACAGCATGACGATAGTTTTTTGCCTTTCTTTTACCATCGGGGAACATGGCCGCGACGACGTCCGTTGACCAGGCGGACCGCACCATCCGGGACTGACGACCGGTACCGGAAAGACAGCAACAGAAGCCGAGGTGGCACCAGTGGCGATGTGGGACCGGGTCAAGGACCAGGCCAAGGCGCTCCAGCAGTCCCAGGGCGCGAGGTCGGGAGGAGGACAGCACGGGAACCCCGGACCGGGACAGTCCGGCGGTCGTGCCCGCGGCTCGTCCTCAGGCGGCTCCAAGGCCCAGCTGATGGGGCTGTTGAAGTCGCAGCTGGCATCTGCGAAGGCAGAGCTCAAGAGCGGCGCCTACCGGGACGCGAGCATGGCGATGTGCGCGCTGGTCGCGGCCGCCGACGGGTACGTCGAGCCGGCGGAGCGGCAGCGCGTGGAGGAGCTGATCGTCTCCAACGAGGTCCTGCAGAACTTCCCGCCGGACCAGCTCCGCAAGCGGTTCAACGAGCACGTGGACCAGCTCGTGGCCAACTTCGAGGTGGGCAAGGCGCGGGCGCTGCAGGACATCGCCAAGGCGTCGAAGAAGCCGGTCGAGGCACGCGCGGTGGTCCAGACCGGCATGGTCGTCGCCGGGGCCGACGGCACCTTCGAGGCATCCGAGCAGCACGCCATCCGCGAGGCCTGCGCGGCCCTGGGCATCTCGCCGACGGAGTTCGGGGTCTGAGGGCCCCTCGGACCGCTCCCGCCGCTTGCCCCGGAGTAGGGCAAGCAGCGGGAGCGGTGGTGGGAGCCGCCTCGGCCTGCGGTCAGTTCCCTGTCGTCACCCCGCCCGCCGTAGCGGCGTCCACGGTGTGGCCGAGCAGGTGCAGGGGGGCGGCCGACACCCCGGCCCGTTCCACCGCGTCCCAGTAGGTCAGGGCCACCCCGGCGTCCACCAGGCCGTGCACCAGCGGCAGTTCGTGACCGGCGGCGTGGAGCAGGGACTCGGACCGGCAGGAGGCCAGGGTGCCCTCGAGCCAGGGCTGGGCGAGATAGCCGGCCGCCGCCGTGTCCGGCAGGTCCCCGGCGACCTCCCGGTCGGTGCGGCCGACGTGCAGCAGCCCGCCACCCAGCACCAGTACGTCCTTTTGCTCCCGCATGCGGGAGAGGGCCCGCTCGGTGTCGAAGCAGTGCGGGAAGGAGTCGTCGACCACGATGGCTCCGGGCCGGAGCCGGCCGACATCGAGCACCGCGGCGGCGCCGCTCACCGCCGTCACCAGAAGGTCCGCACCGTGGACCGCCTCCGGCAGCACCCGCTCCGACTCCACGACCTCGAACCCGGCCGCACCGACCAGTTCCCGCTCCTGCAACCGCCGTCCCAGGGCGGTCAGCCGAGACCCGCTGCCCCGCACGTCGCACAGGAGCAGCCGCCGGGGAGGCCGGGCGGCCAGGAACAGCAACAGCTCCAGTGAGGAGGCACCGATCGAACCCAGACCGGCGAACGCCACGTCGAGATCCGAGAGGTCCCGGCCGGTGGCCTCCAGTGCCGCGTGCACCGTTTTCACCACGGACACGACCGTTGCCGCGTGCCCCGTCGTCACGGACGCCGGATGGCGCCCGGACCGCAGCACGTCGAAGCCGTAGCCGGTCAGCGACGGAATCATCCCCGCCAGGGACACACATCGCGCACCCCGGGCGGCGGCGAGCGACACCGCACGGGCGATGTGCTCCACCAGCCCGGTGTCCGTCGCGAGTTCGTCGGCGAACAGCGGGAGGGAGACGAAGCCGGACCGGCCCAGCGGCGTACTCACCGTCTCCACCAGGCGCGGGGCGCCGTCGGGGAACAGCATGGCGCGCACCTCGTCCCGGGGCAGCGTCGACGCGGGCAGACCCGCCAGGCGCGCCAGATGCTCCGGCGCGGGCAGGTAGCCGATCAGGGCCGCGTCCATCGTGTCCCGCGGCCCGGGCCCACTCGTCCCGGACCGTTGGGTGGCGGGCCGGTGTGCCAGGGGACCGTCCGTTCCCGGCCGGCCCGTTCCCGGCCGGCCCGGCAGGCCGCTGTCACCCACCGCGGCCCGTTCGAGACGTCGGCGCAGTGAGCCGGTGAAACGGTCGAGTGCGCCTGGTGCGAACGCCGGGCTCGCGCCCCGGACCGTCACCCGCAGCCCGTCCCCGTCGGGCCGCACCGCCATGAACACGTCCGTCGTGGACGACGGCGGCAGGAACGTACTGTCTCCTGCCTCCCACGACAACCGCGGAGTGCCGCCGTCCGCGGGCGCCAGCGCGGAGAAGTCGAGGAAGGTGAAGAAGAACTGAGAGGTCGGGGGAAGCCCGTCGGCACGCCGTGGGACCACGTCCTCGTGGGCGCGTGCCTCCTCGGCTTCGGCTGCCATGCGACGCAGGGCGCAGTCGAAGTCCCGCCCGTCGGTGGCGTTGGTGCCGGTCGGGTCGGCGGGGGCGGGCCGGACAGGGACGGCCGAGGCGAACGGGCCGAAGATCCGGTGCGCGTCGGGCAGTGCGTTGTCCCGGCCGCTCACCGCCAGTCCCACGATCAGATCGGGCCGGCCGGTCAGCGCCGTGAGTTCCTGGTGGTAGGCGGTCAGCAGGGGCGCGTACAGGGTGGTTCGCGCGTGGGACGCGAGTGCGCGCAATGCCGCTGTCGGGGAGGCGCCGAGCGTGAACTCCGAGGAGTCGAACCGGACACCGCCGGTGGCGGCCCCGGCACGGTCCGTCGCGCCGCTGTCGCCGACCACCGCCGTGGGACGCAGCACCGGCGGCCGGTACGGCGCGCACACCCGGGCCCGGCGTTCTGCCGCGGCCGCCCCGGCGACGCCGGTCCCGTGGCCGGTCTCCGCCGACCACCGGACATGGTCACGGAAGTCGCTGCGCAGCGGCGCGAGGAGGGGTGCGGTGCTGCTGCCGCCTGCCCATCGGTCGTACACCTCGGTCAGTTCCTGCATGAGCAGCGCCGCGCTGTAGCCGTCGCCGATGACGTGATGGGCGTGCACCAGCAGGATGTGCTCCTGTGGAGCGAGGCTGAGCACCTGAAGGCGTACCAGCGGCCAGGCCCAGGTCTCGAGGCGCCGTTTTGCCTCGGCCGTGGCCCGTTCGTCCACCTCCGCGGCGGACGCGACCGTCTCGAAGACGACCGGCAGACGCAGCGACGGAGGCAGTTCCTGCTGGACGGGCGGACGGGCACCGGCGGGAAAGACGGTGCGGAGCATGCCGTGCCGCTCCACCAGCAGGTCGACCGCCGCCTGGAAGACGTCGGGGTCCAGCGGTCCGGACAGCCGAATCCGCGCCAGCCAGGTCCCGCCGCCCGGTGTGAGAGCCTCCGCGAGCAGGAACCCGCGCTGGCCGGATGTGACGGGGAACGGGGATGTCCGGTCGTCACCGGCCCGGTCGTCACCGGCCGGAAGGGACCGTACGGCCGGGGGCGCGGAGACGGAGGCCGAGGCTGCGGTGGCGGAGCGCGGCTCCGGTTGTGCCGCGGCGGCGTCGATGGCCGCGGACAGTGCCGCGAGCGTGCGATGACGGTAGACCACCGTCGGCCGGGGCAGCGGCACTGAGTACTCCGCGAGCCGGGCGAACACGCGCAGGACGAGCAGCGAGTCCCCACCCAGGTCGAAGAAGTCGTCCTCCCGGCGGACCGATTCCACCTGGAGCAGGTCCGACCAGACCGCTGCCACGCGTCGTTCGGTCGTCGTGGCCGGCGGGGAAGCCCCGTCGTCGTCCGGCGCCGCCGGACCGGACCGGGAGGACGGGCCTGCCAGCGCCAGGCGGTCGACCTTGCCGGTGCCCGTGAGGGGCAGCGCGTCGACGCACGTGATCCGGGCCGGGATCATGTACGACGGCAGAACGCCGGCCAGATGGCGGCGGACCTCCCGGGTGTCGGGCCGGCCGGCCGGGGACCGGAGGGTGATGAAGGCGAGCAACTGCCCCTCGTGTGCCGTCACCACCGCCCGCGCGACCCCGGGATACTCCTGGAGCGCCGCCTCGATCTCTCCCGGCTCCACCCGGTTCCCGCGGATCTTCACCTGGTCGTCGACCCGGCCGAGGAACTCCACGGTGCCGTCGGCCGACCGGCGGACCCGGTCCCCGCTGCGGTACCAGCGCCGGCCCGCCCGCACGGTGAACGCCCGTGCGGTCAGCTCCGGTTCACCCAGGTAGCCGGGGGTCAGACCGATGCCGGCGATGAGCAGCTCCCCCGGTTCGTCCGGTTCGCAGGCGGTCCCGTCGGTGCGGACCACTTCCAGGTCCGTACCGGCCACGGGGCGTCCGATCGGCACCTGCCGCACCTCGTCGCCGGGACGGGCGTCGAGGATCTGGCAGGTGGCGTTGACGGTCGTCTCGGTCGGCCCGTACAGGTTGGCGATCCGCGCGCCGTTCCCGAACAGGTCGAACCAGCGGCGCACATGGTCCACGGGCAGTGCCTCCCCGCCGACATGCACCCACCGCAGCGCCGTCAGATCAGGCAGCCCCGCCCCTCTCCGTGCCTTTTCCTCAGCGGCCGACAGCAACTGCTCCCACAGCGTGGGCACCGAGCTCCACACGGTGACCCGCGCGCGCTCGACCCGAGTGAGCAGCAGCTCGGGATCCCGCAACAGGCCACGCGGCACGGTCACGACGGTGCCACCGACCAGGAGCGGCGCGAGCACCTGGCGTACCGAGGCGTCGAAGCAGGGCGACGCGGTCTGCGCGAGGCGGTCGCCGGGACCGTAGCCGAAGGTGGCGACCGCCCAGCCGAGATAGTTCTCCATCGCCCGGTGAGTGATCGGCACCGCCTTCGGGCGTCCCGTGGAACCGGAGGTGAAGATGACATACGCGATCGCCTCGGCGTCGGACGACGAGGCAGGAGCGGCCGCGGTCGCAGGTGCGGTCACGCCGGCCTCGGTGTCCGCGTCCGACGGGCTGTCGTCGACGACGGGCACTGCCCGTACGGCCGTCAGAGCGTCGACGGTGTGCCGGGTGGCGGCGTGGCACACCACGGTGGTCGCGCCGGTGCGGGCCAGTTGGCCGGCCAGCCGTGCGGTGGGGTGCTCCGGGTCGAGCGGGACCCAGCCTGCCCCGGCGCGCAGGATGCCCACGACACCGACGACGGTGTCGGCGCCCGGCTCGGTGAGCAGTCCGACCAGATCACCGGGGCGTACGCCGCGGGCGTGCAGGCGTGCGGCGAGCCGAGCGGAGGCATGGTCGAGCGCCCCGTACGTGAGCGAAGCATCCGCGGTGTCCACGGCGTCCGCAGCATCCACGGCGATCGCGCCGGGTGTCGCCCGGAACCGGTCGATCAGTCGCGCGACCAGCGGGACGCTCCCGTCGTCCCGCACGGACGAAGACGGCACCACGGGGGCGGGCGCAGGGGCAGAGCCGGTGTCCGGCGACGGCTGCGACGACCGCGATGTGCACAGCGCGGCCAGTTCGGCGCGGAACTCCCGGTCCAGACGTGCCACGGTGGCCCGCCGGAACAGCGGCTCCGGATAGTTCCACGACAACCGCAGCTGCGGACCGTCCGCCCAGCACAGCAGACTCAGCCGGGTCGCGGCCGACCCGGTGCCGGCCGCGGTCGCCCGCACCTCCACCGGACAGTCGGCGGCCGGCTCCGCCGGGAAGCGGGCGAAGCTGAAGCCCGCCGGACTCACCGTGCGGTCGCCGAAACCGGTACCGGAACCGGCACGTGCGGCGGTATCGGCACCGGGACGCGCGCCGGGCAGCAGCGCGGCCAGGTCCAGGCTGCTCAGCCCGGCGTGTCGCTCGCTCTGCAGCCATATCCCGCGCAAGCGCTCCGCCAGGGCGACAACCGTCTCGTCGTCCGCCGTCCCACAGAGCAGGGGAAGGGTGTCGGCGAGTGGACCGACCAGCCGTTCCACACCGTCGAAGCGGTCCTCGCGACGCGCCCTGGCCACGTTCACGGCCACGTCCCGGCGCCCCGACCAGCGTGCCAGACAGCGCACATACGTGGCGAGCAGCAGGTGGAACAGGGAGACACCCCGCGCGGCGGCCAGTTGTTCCAGGCCGGTGGTGAGATCCGCGCCGAGCTCGCCGTAGTACTGCACGATCGGGCCGGACAGGTCGGAGGCCGAGGCGTCGGGGCCGTTGTCGTAGGGCAGCCGGAGGGGTTCGCCGCGCGTGGCGAGCCGCTCGGCCCAGTACTGACGGTCGGCGTGCCGCTCGGCGGATCCGGAGGGCGGCAGGCTCGACGCATACCGTGCGAAGTCCGGTGCGGGAAGTGCCTGCCGCGGACGCCGTCCGTGGTACAGATCGGTGTACGTGTGGCACAGCTCCTCGGCGAGAACGTTCAAGCTGTAGCCGTCCGCCGCCGCGTGGTGCGCCACCAGCACCAGATGGGCGAGCCCTGGATCCTGGCGGAGCAGCACGGCCCGGACGGGCGGCAGCGCCGCCAGGTCGAACGGCCGGTTGCACACGGCCGTCTCGGCATCGGCCACCTCGTCGGCGGCGCAGTCGCGCACCTCGAACCAGTCCCGCAGCGGCACCGGAGGCACCACACGCTGCGCGGGCAGCCCGTCCGGGGCGTCCACCCGCAGCCGGAGCATGCCATGCCGTTCGGCCAGCGCCGCCAGCGCCCGGCCCAGCAGCCCGGTGTCGAGCGGACCCCGCACGGACAGCCGCAGATGACCCCGCGCCGGGAGGTCCGGATGCAGCCGGCTGCTGGTGTACAGCGCCAGTTGTACGGGGGTCAGGGCGAACGCCCGTCCGTCGTCGCTTCCGGCCCCGGGCCCATGACCCGGCCCGTCTCCGAGCCCGCTCCCCGCACCCGCCCCCTGGTCCGTCGCGGCCGTCCGGGACAGCACACCGGTGCGACCCTCCAGGTCCAGGTGGGCGGAGAGTTCACGCACCGTCCGGTGTTCGAAGAAGAGTGTGGTGGGCAGCTGCCGCCCGAGCTTCCGCTCCAGTCGCTTGACGAGGTCGACGGCGCCCAGTGAGTCCAGCCCGAGCCGCAGGAACGGTGTGTCGTCGTCGACGCCCGAGGCCGGGATACCGAGCGACTGGGCCAGCAGTTCCCGCAGGACGACAGCGGTGCCGGACGACACCGAGGGCCGGTGCCGGTCGGTGCCGGCCGGTCCGGCGGCATCCTCCACGCCGGTGGGCCGCACCGGACGCGGCGGGGCGGCGGCCGGCTGTGCCCCGGGCGCCAGATCGGCGACGACCAGCTGCGTCGCGCCGGTGGCGCACGCCGCTCGCAGCGCGGCCAGCGCGGGCGCGGTCGCCAGGGGCCGGCCCCCGCCGCCCGCACCGGCGGCGAGGACCCCGACGCCGTCGAGTGCCCCGGCGCCCGCGGCGACCGCGAGGCCCGTCTCGGCGAACGGACCCAGGTTCACCGACAGCCAGGGCCGGCCCGCCAGGCACTCGGCTCCGGCGAAGGAGTCGAGGAAGGCGTTCGCCGCGGCGTAGGCGCCCAGCGCACCCGCCAGGCCGTGCAGCACCGACGACACCGAGGAGAACGCGACGCACACCCCCGGACGCTGCCCATGCCGGTGCAGTGCCCCGGCCAGCAGCACCGTGCCGAGAGTCTTCACCCTCAGCGCCTCCACGGTCTCCGGCATGTCCGTCCCGCGCAGGCTGCCGGGCCGTACGACACCGGCCGCGTGGAACACGGCATCCAGCGGCGGCAGTTCGCCCACGAGCCGCTCCACGTCGCCGGGTACCGTGAGGTCGGCCACGACGTAGCGTGCCTCGGCACCGAGACCGGCGAGCTCCTTCAACAGGCCCGCGGGCGGGTGCGGCGAACGTCCCGCCAGCACCAGGACCGGCCGGCCCCGGCCCGCCAGGTCCCGGGCCAGTGCGGACCCGACGCCTCCGGCGCCGCCCGTGAGCAGAAACGTACCGTCGGCTGGCAGCCGCTCCGGGTGGTCCGGCCCGCCCGGTTCTCCCACCGCGCCCGGCCCTTCCCCTGCTTTTGGCACGACGGAACGCACGAGGCGCTGTCCGGCCCGCCAGGCGATCGCTCCCGTCGCCTGCGGCACCGTCAACTCGGCGGCCAGGGAACGCAGCCACCCTTCGTCGTCGGAATTTTTGGGAAGGCCGTGGGACGAGAGGTCCACCCAGTTCGCGACCGCGCCGGCCGACTCCTCCGGTACGGCCAGAGCCAGACCACCCAGGACCGCCTGCGCCGGCACCGGCTGCTCCACGCCGTGCCCGGTGACGTGCGCGTCCTCGGTCACGACCAGCAGGCGGCGGGCCCCGGTCCGGTCCAGCAACGCGAGGGCGTCCTGGAACGCGGCGACCGCCTGCCGCAGCTCCGCGTCGAGGCCGCCCGCCGGGTTCACGGGGTCCGGCGCGTCCCGCCGGACCTGACGGCCGAGGAGGAGCACGGCCTGTGGACGGACGTCACCGCGGTCGGCCGTGACCGCCCGTACGCCGAGGGCCGCGAACCCGTCCGCCATCCGGCGTACCGCCGAGGCGTCCGCTCCGGTCACCAGCACCGGGCCGGGAAGGCCGGTACCGGGAAGGCCGGCAAGGGGGAGGCCGTCGCCGGACAGGGGGGCGGGCCGCCACTCGACGCGGTGCAGCAGTCCGCGCGCATCGGGCTCGGGCCAGTACCTGCGCCGCTGGTACGGGTACGGCGGCAGCGGCACCCTGCGGCTGCCCGCGTCGAGCGCCGTACGGTCGAGGGGCACCCCGCGCACCCACAGCCGCGCCACCGTCTCCATCAACTCCCGGGCCCCGCCCGGCGCTTCTTTGCCGTCGAACGGTGCTGCGGGGGCGGGCACCACAAGGGCGCCGGGCGCTGCGCCGTCGGCCCGGCGCCCGGCGGCCACCGCACGGATCGGACCCGCGAGGTTCTCACCCGCCCCGAGTTCCACGAACGTGTCGTAGTCCTCGTCCAGCAGACGCTCCACGGCCCGGCCGAACAGCACCGGCCGCAAGGCGTGTTCCCGCAGGTGGTCCGGATCCATCCGGGGCTGCCACTCGGCGGTGAGCGTACTCATCACCGCGAGTTCGGGAACCGACACCGTCAGCCTGCGCGCCGCGACGCTCAAGGCGTGCGCGACCGGCTCCATCAGGGGCGAGTGGAAGGCGCGCGGCACCCGCAGCGGACGGACCGTCGCGCCATGCGCGGTGAGCCGCTCCGACGCCCGCCGGACCGCGGCCGGGGAACCGGACAGCACCAGCCGACCGGGGCCGTTGTACGCCGCCACCGCGAGGTCGCCCGGAGACGCGGCCACCAGCGACTCCACCTCGTCTTCCTCGGCGCCCCGTACCGCCGCCATGGCACCCGGTGCGGTCGACCCGCCCATGAGCCGCCCCCGTTCCGCCGCGAACAGCACCGCGTCGGACAGCGACAGCATGCCGCCGACGCAGGCAGCCGCCAGTTCGCCGACGCTGTGCCCGATCAGTGCGTCGGGCCGCACCCCCCAGGCAGTCAACTGCCGGGCGAGCGCGACACCGTGTGCCACCAGCAGCGGCTGCGCCACCTCGGTCGCGGCGAGCGCGTCGCCGTCGACGTCGCCGTCCACGCACCAGGCCGTCAACTCCCGCCCGTGCACGGCCCCCACCAGCCCCGACGCCTCGTCCAGCGTCGCGCGGTACACGGGTGCCGTGGCGTACAACTCCCGCCCCTGCCCCGGCCGCAGACCGCCCTGACCGGGGAACACGTAGACGGTCCGGGGCCGGTGCGTCACCGTCCCGGCGACCGCACCCGGCACGGGCGAGCCGTCGGCGGCGCGTACCGAGGCGAGCCGTTCGCGCAGGTCGCCGACGGCCACGACGGCGAGACGGTGCGGCCGTTCGTCGCGTGCGGCGCCCGCCGCCAGACAGACGTCACCCTCCTCGAACTCCGGGTGGTCGCCCAGACGGTCCGAGAGACGCGCCGTCCACGCGTCGAGCCCGGCCGCGCTGCCCGCCGACAGGGTGAGCAGGCTCGGGCCGCGACCGTTCCGGTCCCCCGCCCGGCCGTCCCCGCGCGGCGCATCCGCCGTTCGCGGTGGTGCCTGCTCCAGGACGGCGTGCGCGTTGGTGCCGCCGAAGCCGAAGGCGTTGATTCCCGCCCTGCGCGGCCCGGACGACTCCCAGGCCGTCACCTCCGTCACCAGGACGAACCCCGACCGCTCGACGGCGGGCGAGACCGGTGTGTGATGCAGCGAGGCCGGGAGGCGCCCGTGCCCGAGGGCCAGGACCACCTTCACGAGCGAGGGAAGTGCCGCCGCGTTCAGCAGATGTCCGATGTTGGTCTTCACCGAGCCGAGCAGCCGGGGACGGCCGTCCGGGCGGGCCGGGAAGGCATGGGCGAGGGACCGCAGTTCGATCGGATCGCCGACGGCCGTACCCGTACCGTGGGCCTCGACGTACGAGACCGACGCCGGGTCGACCCCGCACTGCTCGTAGGCACGGCCGATCACCTCGCGCTGGCGCAGCGGGTTGGGTGCCATCAGGCTCAGCGACGTACCGTCGTTGTTGACGGCGGTGCCGCGTACGACGGCCAGGACCTCGTCGTCGTCCCGCTGGGCCTCGTCGAGCCGCCGCAGAACGAGGACCGCGCCGCCCTCGCCGGGCACGAATCCGTCGGCCGACGTGCTGAAGGCACGGCTGCGCCCGGTCGGCGACAGGGCCTTGGCCGCCTCCAGGGCCTGGTGCGCCGACGCGGTGAGATGCAGGTTGACCCCGCCCACGACCGCCACGTCGCACTCGCCGTCCGCGAGACTGCGCCGGGCCAGATGCAGCGCCACCAGGCCCGAGGAACACGCGGTGTCCACAGCGAGCGCCGGGCCGTCCAGGTCGAGGCAGTGTGCCAGCCGTGCGGCGACCAGGTTGGGGAGATTGCCGGTCAGGGCCGTAGCGGTCGGCGGCGTGCCGGCGGTGTCCGCGTCCGCCAGGAGCTGCCGGTAGCCGCTGTCACCGACGACGGCGAAGACCCCGGTCCGCAGGGCCCGGCGACGGGGTCCGGCGTACCCGGCGCGTTCCAACGCCTCGTGGGCGAGCTCGAGGAAGACGCGCGCCTGCGGGTCCAGCGCGCGCGCCTCCTCGTCGCCGATGCCGAAGTGGCCGGCGTCGAAGGCGGCGGGGTCGTCCAGGAACGCCCCCCATCGTCCGGTCGCCTCGAACCCTCTGGAACCACCCGTGTGCCGGCGGTCCGTGTCCCAGCGGCTCGGGGGCACCGCGGACACGGTGTCGCGGCCGGCGGTGAGCAGGTCCCAGAACTCCTCCGGCGTGTCGGCCCCCGGGAACCGGCAGGCCAGCCCCACCACGGCGGTCGCGGACGTCCCGCCCGCAGTGGACGCGGCCTTCTGCCCGCCCGTTTCTGCGCCGTCCGTTTCTGCGCCGTCCGTCGAAGTGCCGCCCGCCCGTGCGCCGTCCGCCTCGACGACGTCCATGAGATGGTCGGTGAGCGTGGCGACCGTGTCGTTGCGCATCACCGCCGGACCCAGCGAGACACCGAGGGAACGTTCCAGCGCGGCGAGCGCCTCCATGGCCCGCAGCGAGGTGCCGCCCAGTTCGGCGAACCGGTCCCGGTCCCCGAACGACGCCTCGGACAGCCCCAGGACCGTGGCCCACACCTCACGCACCACACGACGCACGTCCCCACGCGAACGGGGCACCACACCCCGGCTCCCGGACGACGACGGCCGCTGAGGCCGTTCCACCGGATCACCCGCCACCGCACCGGAGTCGGTCACGGCACCCGAGTCCGCCACGGCACTCGAGCGAGTCACCGCACCCGAGCCCGCCACGGCACCCGAGCGAGCCGACGGCCGGTACCCGTCCGCCTCGAACCGGGACCGCATCCGCTGCCGCTGCACCTTGCCGCTCGTCGTCCGGGGGAACGCGGACGGCGGCAGCGCGAACACCCGCACGTCGTCGTGGCCCAGCGCCGCGCGGACCCGCCGCGCGACCCGGTCCAGCACCTCGGACGCGGTACGCGGCGGTCGCGCCCAGGCGACGAACACCACCACCCGCTCCCCACCGGTCACCGGATCGGTCGACCCGACCACCACCGTCGTCCCGGCCGGCACCCCCGATGTGCCGGACGCCACCTCCTCCAGGTCCGGGGCGTGGAACGTACGGCCGTTGACGAACAGGACGTCCTTGAACCGGCCACTGACACACAGCCGGCCGTCCCGGAGGAAGCCCAGGTCGCCGGTGCGCAGCCACCCGTCGGTGAAGGATTGCGCTGTCACCTCCGGCAGGCCGTGGTAGCCGCGTGCGATCTGCGGACCGCTCACCTCGATGTGCCCCACCCGCCGGTCGCCCAGCGGCCGGCCCGCTTCGTCGGTGATCTGCACCGAGCAGCCGGGCACCGGCACCCCGACGTCCATCAGCTCCACCAACTCCGCCGCGTCACCACCGGGCTCCCACTCCACCACGCGGCCCTGGCCGAGGGCGGCACGTTCCACGGCCACCGGCACGGCCACCTCGCCCAGCGGCGGGAACGCCACGGCCAGCGTCGCCTCGGCCAGCCCGTACACGGGTGTCGCCGCCCGCGGATCCAGCCCCGAGGCCCGGGTCCTGGCGGCGAAGTCCCGCCAGACCGTCGCCGATATCGGTTCGGCCCCCACCGTGATCAACCGGACCGAGCTCAGGTCCAGCGCGGCGAACACCTCCTCGGGAACCCGGCGGAGGGTCAGCGCCAGCGCGAAGTTGGCGGCCGAGAGGACGGTGCCCCGATGCGCGGCGGCCACGTCGAACCACAGGCGGGGATTCTTCGCGAACGACAGGGGGCCGATCTTCACCTGCTTGGCCCGCGCGGCCAGCGGCGCCAGATGCGTGCCGATGAGCCCCATGTCGTGGAAGTACGGCATCCAGCTGACCACCACGTCGTGCTCCGTGAGGGCGGAGGCCTCGGTCAGCTGCCGCAGGTTCGCCAGCACGGCCGCGTGGGTCAGCTCCACGCCCTTGGGCGCCCCCGTGCTGCCGGACGAGAACTGCAGGAAGGCCAGTCCGTCCGGATCCGGTGCGGCGGGGGAATCCAGCGGCGGGCCCTCGCGCAGCGCGTCCAGCCGCAGGACCCGGGCCCCGACCGGGAGTTCGCCGGCCACCGGCGCACAGGCCGTGTCCACCACGACCGGGGGACGGCCGAGGTGCTCCCACACCGGCCGGACCCGCCGCACGTCGGGCGCGAGCGGCACCGGCACCAGACCGGCCGCGAGTGCGCCCCAGAACATGGGCTGGAAGTCCGCACTGTGCTCCGCGAGCACCGGAACGCAGGTGCCCGGCGCGACGCCCGCGGCACAAAGACCGCCCGCGACGCGCAGTGACTCGGCCACGAGCTCCCGGAAGGTGACGGCCGTCTCGCCGCCGTCGCCCCGGACATGGACGATCAGTTGGTCGGGGGACTGGTGGGCGGCGTCCAGCAGGACGTCCAGCAGGGTCGCGGTGTTCATGGGTCCGTTCGTTCGTGGTGAGTCTGAAGCTGTGGACGCACGGGGGCGATGAGGGGATGAGGCGGGGAGGTGAGCAGCGGGACGAGAGGGGCGTCGGGGCGGCGGAGGCAAGCGATATGTGGGACTCGCAGGAGCCGGGACAGGTTGCTTCCACGTATGGATCACCGGTGGGTCCATTGTCAGTGGTGCCGCCTACGGTTCGATCAGTGGGACCTGCCGGAACGGCCGGCCGCCTGCGCGTGCACGTGGTGTCCGATGGGTGCGACTCGTCGTGGAACGTGCAGTTCCCGCGCGCGATACGAGAGCCCGGAGCCCGCTATGCCGTGGACGCGCTGCACCCGGCGGCCGGCGGCTTCTACCGGGTCCGCGGTGACATCCGGCGACTGCTCCGACGTCCCCACGGCCGCTCGCGGGCGAGGGGACGTGGGGAGGGTCCCCGGGGGACCGGCGTCCGGCCTCGGGGCGTACGACAGGCGCACCCGGGGTTCGTACGAGCCCTGTACGCGCCCCCACGCCCGTGCGGAGAATGCAGTGTCCCTGATCATGCAGCGGAGTGGCCGGTTCCGTCGGCCGAAGCCCAGGAAAGCAGGTCGATCGCCGTGCTTTTGCGTCTGCCCACATCCCTGACCGAAGCACAGAACTGCATGGCCGAAGGAGCGGTGCCCATCGGCGGAGCCACTCTCGTGTGGGCGCTCTGGCAGCGGGACGGCTTCCCCGAGCAGGCGATGTCCCTGCGCAGCCTGCCGGAGGCCAACATGCTCGAGCGCGAGGCGCTGGGCGCGGCCGTCCTGCTGCACCGCATCGACGACCGGGTGCCGGAGGTCCTGCGCGGTGCGGCCTCCACCGTGGGCACCGGAGCGGTGCGCCGGACGGCCACGGTCGGCGGCAACATCGTGGGCAGCACCCTGCGATGTCTGCTGCCGGCGGCGCTCGTCCTGGACACACGCGCCACGGTGCTGGACCGGGACGGAGTCTTCGAGACCGATCTGGCCGAGGTGGTGGCCAAGCGCCATCTGCTGCTCAGCCTGCACTGGCGCGCCCCGATAACCAGCGGATACCACAAGGTGCCCGCCGAAGCGGGCGGACCGCCGCCCCTCGTCGTCGCCACCGCCGTGCATGCCGAGGAGGACGGACGACGCAGGGTCCGCGTCGCGGTCCGTGACGGCTACGAGGTGATCGGCGGGAGCACGCACTGCACGGCCGGTACGGACGAGACGCTGCGGGCCCTGGACACCACGGACCTTGGGTCGCTCCCCCCGGAGCTCCGCGACGTGATGCGCCGGGAGGTGTCGGGGGTCCTTGGCCGGGCCGACGACGACTGACCGCACCGACGCCTGTTCGTGCCGACGCCCCTGCGTGCCGCCGGGTGACGGCCCCGGCCTCCGGCGCCGTTCACCGGTCCTGCTGCTCAGTCCGCCGCGTGGGTGTGCCAGGTCGTGGGGCCCCGGACTCCGGCCCGGCGCAGCGACTGCGGGCCGTGCAGGTAGATCTCGCCGATCTCCAGGAGGAGGGCGAGCGCCGGGCGGCGGCCATGTCGCCGAAGAACGGCGCGCCCGTCCGGCCGCGTGCGTGGTGACGCCCGGCGGGCCGACAAATCGCAAACAGGACAGTCGAGACGTCAGCCAGTCGGAGGGTCAGACCCACCAGCAGCGCCACCACGAACATCATCACTGTCAGTCGACAGGCCAGGTGTGCACCGGGGCGTTGAGGTGCATGTAGTCGATGTACTGCTGCGTCATCCGGCGCAGGGCCTCATGGCGGCCGCAGCGGGCGGTGGCGTCGATGTGATGGAACATCTCCTTCTGCCACACCGCCCCGTTGCGCCCGGTGACGCACCGCTGCTCGATGATGCCGAGCAGCGGCTCCCGCCAGGCCTCGTCCATTCCGGAGAGCTCCAGCCCGCGGTGCGCCAACGGCAGCAGCCGCCGCAGCACCAGCTCGGCCACCGGCACCTCGCCCATCCCGGGCCAGTACAGCCGGGCCTCGATGCCGTGCCGTGCCGCCGTGTGCAGGTTCTCCTCGGCGGCGGAGAAGGACATCCGGGACCATACGGGCCGGTCCTCCTCCGCCAGGGCGCGGGTGAGTCCGTAGTAGAAGGCGCCGTTGGCCAGGGTGTCGGCGACGGTGGGGCCGGCCGGCAGCACCCGGTTCTCCACCCGCACATGCGGCTTGTCGTGCGCGATGGCGTAGACCGGGCGGTTCCAGCGGTAGATGGTGCCGTTGTGCAGGGTCAGCTCGCCCAGCTCGGGGATGTCGCCCCGGTCCAGCGTCTCGGCGGGATCCTGCTCGTCGCACAGCGGGAGCAACGCCGGGAAGTACCGCAGGTTCTCCTCGAAGAGGTCGAAGACGCTGTTGATCCACCGCTCCCCGAACCACACCCGGGGCCGTACCCCCTGCACCTTGATCTCCTGCGGGCGGGTGTCGGTGGCCTGCTCGAACAGCGGGACGCGGGTCTCGTGCCACAGTTCCTTGCCGAACAGGAACGGCGAGTTGGCCGCCAGGGCGATCTGGACCCCGGCGATCGACTGCGCCGCGTTCCAGTAGTCGGCGAACTGCTCCGGGTACACCTGCAGGTGGAACTGGGTGCTGGTGCAGGCGGCCTCGGGAGTGATCGTGTCCGCGTAGGTGCGCAACCGGTCGACGCCGTCCACCTCGATGTGCAGGTCCTCGCCCCGGGCCGCGAAGATCTGGTCGTTGAGCAGCCGGTAGCGCGGGTTCTCCGACAGCGCCGACTCGCCCACGTCCTCCTGCCGCAGCGTCGGCAGGATCCCGGTCATGATCAGATGCGTACCGACCGACTTCGCGCGCTCCTCGGCGTGGTTCAGCGCGGCACGGATCTCGGACTCCCAGGAGTCGGGGCCGCCCGCCGTCAGCCGCCGCGGCGGAACGTTGATCTCGAGGTTGAACCGGCCCAGCTCCGTGGACCAGGCGGGGTCCGCGATCACTTCGAGCGCGTCGCTGTTGCGCATCACCGGCTCCGCCCGGTCGTCGACCAGGTTCAGCTCGATCTCCAGCCCCACCTGGGGCCGCTCGGACTCGAACCGTGCCTCCCGCAGCAGCTGCGCGAACGTGTCGAGGCACTCCTGCATCTTGATCCGGTACCGGCGGCGGTCCTCACGGGTGAACACCAACGCCGGGACATCCCGTCCCATCGGATTTCCTCCCGGCTTCGGTCCCCGGACACCTCTCCCTCCCAGCGTCGCACCACCGGCCGACTCCGACCACGCGGGACATGACCCACCGCGACGCCCCGTACCCCGTACCCGTGCGGGGTACGGGGTACGGCAGCGAGCCCCGGAGGTCCCGGCACGTGTGGGGCGAGTACCGCGCCAACTCGGCCATCGAGAAGCTCGTCTCCCGCCTGAGACACAAAGTGGACAAGGAACACCCCGCACTGATCCGCACCCGCCGGGACTTCGGCTACTGGCTCGGCCGCCCCGGCCGTCGGAACGTCACCCCCGCGCGCTGACGTGCCCCACGGCGCCGAAGCGGAGACCCCGCCCGGCACGGGACGAGTGGCCCGGCTCACATGGCGCACCGGGCCTGCCACCGACACGATGGTCTTCGTCACCGGGCAGGCTGAAGGGATCAACATGTTCCGCAAGGTGCTGGTAGCCAACCGTGGTGAGATCGCGATCAGGGCGTTCCGTGCGGGCTACGAGCTGGGCGCCCGAACGGTCGCGGTCTTCCCTCACGAGGACCGCAACTCGCTCCACCGACTCAAGGCGGACGAGGCGTACCAGATCGGCCAGGTCGGGCATCCGGTGCGAGCCTACCTCTCGGTCGAGGAGATCGTCGGCGCGGCACGCCGGGCGGGCGCCGACGCCGTCTACCCGGGCTACGGATTCCTGTCCGAGAACCCCGAGCTGGCCCTGGCGTGTGAAGAGGCGGGCCTCACCTTCGTCGGACCGAGCGCCCGGATCCTGGAGCTGACCGGGAACAAGGCGCGCGCCGTCGCCGCGGCCCGCGCGGCGGACGTGCCGGTGCTGGGCTCCTCGGAGCCCTCCACCGACGTGGAGGAACTCGTCCGCGCCGCCGACGGCATCGGCTTCCCCGTGTTCGTCAAGGCGGTCGCCGGCGGTGGCGGGCGCGGGATGCGCCGGGTCGAGGACCCCGCCCAGCTGCGGGAGTCCATCGAGGCGGCCTCGCGGGAGGCCGCGTCCGCGTTCGGCGACCCCACGGTCTTCCTGGAGCGGGCCGTCATCGATCCCCGTCACATCGAGGTGCAGATCCTCGCCGACGGCGAGGGCAACGTCATCCACCTGTTCGAGCGCGACTGCTCGGTGCAGCGCCGCCACCAGAAGGTGATCGAACTCGCGCCCGCGCCGAACCTCGACCCGGAGCTGCGGGACCGGATCTGCGCCGACGCCGTGCGCTTCGCCCGCCAGATCGGCTACCGCAACGCCGGCACCGTGGAATTCCTCGTCGACCGCGACGGGAACCACGTCTTCATCGAGATGAACCCCCGCATCCAGGTCGAGCACACGGTGACCGAGGAGGTCACCGACGTCGACCTCGTGCAGGCTCAGTTGCGCATCGCCGCCGGTGAGACACTCGCCGACCTCGGACTCGCCCAGGAGAACATCACCCTGCGCGGCGCCGCGCTGCAGTGCCGCATCACCACCGAGGACCCGGCCAACGGCTTCCGCCCCGACACCGGGCAGATCAGCGCCTACCGCTCGCCCGGCGGCTCCGGCATCCGTCTGGACGGCGGCACCACCCACGCCGGCACGGAGATCAGCGCCCACTTCGACTCCATGCTGGTGAAACTGACCTGCCGCGGCCGGGACTTCGCCACCGCCGTGGGCCGGGCCCGGCGCGCCGTGGCCGAGTTCCGCATCCGCGGCGTCTCCACCAACATCCCCTTCCTCCAGGCCGTGCTCGACGACCCGGAGTTCCAGGCCGGACGGGTCACCACGTCGTTCATCGAGCAGCGCCCGCACCTGCTCACCGCGCGCCACTCCGCCGACCGCGGCACGAAGCTGCTGACCTACCTCGCCGACGTCACGGTCAACAAGCCGCACGGCGAGCGGCCCGAACTGATCGACCCGACGACCAAGCTGCCCCGGCCGACCGCGGCCGAGCCGGCGCCCGGCTCCCGGCAACTGCTCGCGGAACTCGGCCCCGAGGGATTCGCGAGCCGGCTGCGCGCCTCGCCCACCGTCGGCGTCACCGACACCACCTTCCGCGACGCCCACCAGTCGCTGCTCGCCACCCGGGTCCGCACCAAGGACCTGCTCGCCGTCGCCCCCGTGGTGGCGCGCACCCTGCCCGAGCTGCTCTCCCTGGAGTGCTGGGGCGGCGCCACCTACGACGTCGCCCTGCGCTTCCTCGCCGAGGACCCCTGGGAACGCCTGGCCGCCCTGCGCGAAGCCGTACCGAACATCTGCCTGCAGATGCTGCTGCGCGGCCGCAACACCGTGGGCTACACGCCGTACCCGACCGAGGTGACCGACGCCTTCGTCCAGGAGGCGGCGGCCACCGGCATCGACGTCTTCCGCATCTTCGACGCGCTGAACGACGTCGCTCAGATGCGGCCCGCCATCGACGCCGTACGGGAGACCGGGACGGCCGTCGCGGAGGTCGCCCTGTGCTACACCTCCGACCTGTCCGATCCGTCCGAGCGGCTCTACACCCTGGACTACTACCTGCGCCTGGCCGAGCAGATCGTGGCCGCGGGCGCGCACGTCCTGGCCGTCAAGGACATGGCGGGCCTGCTGAGGGCGCCCGCGGCGGCGACCCTGGTGTCCGCCCTGCGCCGGGAGTTCGACCTGCCGGTCCACCTGCACACCCACGACACCTCCGGCGGGCAGCTCGCCACCTACCTCGCCGCCATCCAGGCCGGAGCGGACGCCGTCGACGGAGCGGTGGCGTCCATGGCGGGCACCACCTCGCAGCCCAGCCTGTCGGCGATCGTCGCGGCGACCGACCACTCGGACCGGCCCACCGGCCTCGACCTCCAGGCCGTCGGCGACCTGGAGCCGTACTGGGAGAGCGTCCGCAAGGTCTACGCCCCCTTCGAAGCGGGCCTGGCCTCACCCACCGGCCGCGTCTACCACCACGAGATCCCCGGCGGGCAGCTCTCCAACCTGCGCACCCAGGCCATCGCCCTCGGCCTGGGCGACCGCTTCGAGGACATAGAGGCGATGTACGCCGCCGCCGACCGGATCCTCGGCCGCCTCGTCAAGGTGACCCCCTCGTCGAAGGTGGTCGGCGACCTGGCCCTGCACCTGGTGGGCGCCGGGGTGTCCCCGCGGGACTTCGAGCAGGACCCGGACCGGTTCGACATCCCCGACTCCGTCATCGGCTTCCTGCGCGGCGAACTCGGCACCCCGCCCGGCGGCTGGCCCGAGCCGTTCCGGACCAAGGCACTGCGTGGCCGCGCCGAGGCCAAGCCCGTGCAGGAACTGACCGCGGACGACCGTGCCGGGCTGGCGAAGGACCGCCGGGCCACGCTCAACCGCCTGCTGTTCGCCGGTCCGGCCCGCGAGTTCGAGACGCACCGGCAGACCTTCGGCGACACCAGCGTCCTGGACAGCAAGGACTTCTTCTACGGACTGCGCCCCGGCACGGAGTACACCGTCGACCTCGACCCCGGGGTGCGGCTGCTCATCGAACTCCAGGCCGTGGGCGACGCCGACGAGCGCGGCATGCGCACCGTGATGTCCACCCTGAACGGTCAGATGCGGCCGATCCAGGTCCGCGACCGGGCCGCCGCTTCCGACGTTCCGGTCACCGAGAAGGCCGACCGCAGCGACCCCGGCCATGTCGCGGCGCCGTTCGCCGGAGTGGTGACCCTCGCGGTCGCCGAGGGCGAGGAGGTGGCGGCCGGTGCCACGGTGGCCACCATCGAGGCGATGAAGATGGAGGCCGCGATCACCGCCCCGAAGTCCGGCACGGTGAGCCGGCTGGCCATCAACCGCATTCAGCAGGTGGAGGGCGGCGACCTCCTCGTGGAACTCGCCTGAGCCGGCCACTGCCCGCCCCGCCGCCCGGCCCCGCCGCCGGTGCTCACCCGAGGAACTCGTCCGGCGGCGGCAGGAGCAGGAACGTCCGCCGCATCGGAGCCTTGTGCGGGGTGGCGGGCAGCACGGCAGACCACGACCGCGGAATCAGCGGATCCACGGCGGACGGTGGGGCCGGGGCGGCAGGCCCGCGGGGGCGTTCAGCTGGCCGGGGCCGCGGCGCGGCTGCGCACCGGGTGTTTGCTCAGGACCGAGACCCGGTTGAAGGCGTTCATGGTGATCGCCACCCAGATCACGGCGGATATCTCCTCCTCCGACAGTACGGAGCGGGCGATGCCGTAGGCGGTGGTCTGCGCGTCCGCGTCCGTGGGAAGTGTGGTCGCCTCGGCCAGCGCCAGCGCGGCACGCTCGCGAGGATCGAACAGTCCGGTGTCGCGCCAGGCGGGCAGCACACCCAGACGCTGCGTGGTCTCACCGGCGCGCAGCGCCCTCGTGGTGTGCAGACTCAGGCAGAACGCGCACGCGTTGAGCTGGGAGACCCGGATGTTGATCAGCTCGACGAGGATGCGGTCCAGCCCGGCGTCGGCCGCGACCTTGCGCACCGCCTCGGCCGTGGCCGACAGTGCGCGATAGGCGTCCGGGCTCTGCTGGTCGACGAAGACCCGCCTGCCGGTGGTCTCCGCTGCCGACTCGGTCACGTGAACTCCCTCAACGCGCGATCTCTGACCTCCTGTCTTATCATCAACGACTCATTTTTGATGAATGCACTTTCAACGGTCGGCCGGACAAGGCCGCGAGCGGTCACGGACGGGGCGGCGGCGAGGGAGGACCGGGCGTCTCGCCCTGGGTCGACGACGTGCCCATCGCCGTGAGCTGCAGCCGCAGAGCGAGCCGCACGCGGGGAGAGGACAGATCCACCGGAGCCACCTCGTCGAGCTTGCGCAGCCGGTACCGCAGCGTGTTGGGGTGGATCCGCAGCCGCCGCGCGGCGCTCTGCGGGTCACCGAAGTGGTCCAGCCAGGCCGCGAGCGTCGCGCGGTAGGGCGTGCCGTGCTCCTCGTCGTGCGCGCGCAGCACGGCGAGCGGGCCGCCGAGCAGGCCCGTGTCGATCCCGATGGCCGCCGTGGCACGCTCCACGACCACGGCGTCCCAGGCGTCCTCCATCAGGAGGAGCCCCGTCGTGCCGTGGAGCGGGAGCAGGCCCGCGGCGACCAGCCGGTGGAGCTCCCCGGCCTCCGCGGTGGAACGGGGCAACCGGTCGGGGGAGTGGGCAGGGCACCCCGCGACGGCGTACAGGCCCGCATCGCGCGCGTGGACCTCACCGAGCACATGGCGCAGCCAGCCGAGGGTGCCCGCACCGGCGTCGGCCATACCGCCGGCCGTGACCGGCCGTCTGCCGCGCGGCCGCTCGGTGACCAGGCCGAACAGCAGCCCGTCGAGGTCGGTCAGCAAGGGCTCGTGCCAGCCGAAGCGGCGCACGACGGACTCCCATAGATCCAGCTGCCTGCGTACGTCGCCGGCCTCGTAGGGCGACCCGAAGGCCACTACCCGCCAGGGACCCGCCGGCAGTGAGGGAGCCGCGCCGGGTCCGGGAAGCGCGCCCGGACCTGGCGCGGCTCCCTCGCGCAGGGTCACCCGCAGTCGGCCGGTCGACACCCGCCGTGCGATACCCGCCTCGGCGCGCAGCCGCAGCAGATGCAGGGCGAGGACCGAGGCCACGTCGCGGAGCTCCCGGATGCGCTCCTCCGGGACCGGAGGGCCGACCACCGCCCAGATCGAGCCGAGCCACTCGCCGCCGGCCCGCACCGGGATGATCAGCCGGGGCAGCGTGCCGTCGGGGCCCGCCGGGGTCCAGATGGGGTCGCTGGAACGGGCGAGCCTGCGGAAGACGCCGCCGGCCCGGAAATGGGTGAGGGTCTCCGGCGGGACGCGCCGTCCCACGATGGTGGAGACCCTCGCCGGATCAGTGGTGTCCTGGCGCGCGGAGTACGCGAGCACCCGGGACTGAGCGTCCTCCACCGTCACGGGCGCGTCGATGATCTCGGCCGCCGCGTCGGCCAGCGCGAACAGGTCGACGTGCGGTCCGGGCGTACCGAGGCGACTGGTGTCGGGCGCGGCGGCCCGGTCGATGACACCTCGCAGCAGCCAGACGACATGCGCCCATGAGGTGTGCGGCTGCAGTTCGACCAGGGCGGGGCCCGCCAGTTCGCGGGTGGCGCGGGCCACCTGGGGATCGCCGGCGAAGGGGCTCTTGAGGACGACGCCCCCGGCCGCCGCCCGTGCGGCCCGCTCCAGCAGAGCAAGGGCCTCCGCCCGGTCGGTCACGCCCACCCCCAGGACGAGTTCCCCCGGCTGCCCCCCGGCGTCGCCGGGCTCGGCCAGGGCGACGTCGTGCACCTCGGCGTTCCCGGCCGCCACGACCGTGCGGAGGAACCCGGCGCCCAGGGAGTCCACGAGATCGGTGACCGTGATCATCACGGGCACTCCGCAGGGGGAGAGGAACAGCTCATGCGCAGGGTCATGCCCCCATTGTGACTCCGGTGCACAGTGCGCGGCGCACCATCGATCCGGTTGTCATTGGCCGCACAGCACAAAGACAACCGGGCGGACCGGGCCCACCATCGAAGACATCACCGCCTTGGAGAAGAGGTTTCGCATGTCCCGCCCTTCCTCGCCCGCACACTCCGGCCCCCGCTCCGTCGCCGTCGTCGGCGCCGGCATGGTCGGACTGTCCACTGCCTGGTTCCTGCAGGAGCGGGGAATCGACGTCACCGTGTACGACCGTGCGGGAGTGGCCGCCGGGTCGTCCTGGGGCAACGCCGGGTGGCTCACCCCCGGACTGGCGACACCGCTGCCCGAGCCCGCGGTCCTCGGCTACGGCCTGCGGGCGGTGCTCAGTCCGTCCTCCCCGGTCTACGTCCCACCCAGCGCGAACCCCGCCCTGCTCAGGTTCCTGGCAGGATTCGCCCGGAACAGCACCGCGGCACGGTGGCTGCGCGCGATGCGCGCGCTCGTCCCCATCAACGGCCTGTCGCTGGCCTCCTTCGACCTGCTGGCCGAGGGAGGCGTCGAAGCACGCACCCTCGACGCCAAGTCCTTCCTCGCGGCCTACCGCACGGCCGGGGAGCGCCGGGTTCTGCTGGAGGAACTCGAACAGATCCACGCCGCGGGCCAGAGCATGGAGTTCGACGTCCTCGACGGAGATGAGGCCCGGGGGATCGAGCCGTCCCTCTCGGACGAGATCGGCGCGGCGATCCGGCTGCACGGTCAGCGCTACATCGACCCGGGACACTTCGTGCACTCCCTGGCCGACGCGGTCCGTGCCCGGGGCGGGGAGATCCGGGAGAGCACGGAGGTCACCGATGTACGGGACGCGGCCAGCGGTGTCACCGTCCTGACCGGTGACGGCCAGAGCCGGCGCTTCGACGCGGTGGTCCTGGCCACCGGAGCCTGGCTCGGCCGGCACGCCAGGAAGTTCGGCGTCCGCTCCCTCGTGCAGGCCGGCCGGGGATACAGCTTCAGCGTCCCGGTCGAGCACGTGCCGTCCGGACCGGTCTACTTCCCCGGACAGCGCGTCGCCTGCACTCCGCTCGGCGACCGGCTGCGCGTCGCCGGAATGATGGAGTTCCGCAAGCCGGAAGCGCCCTTGGACGCCCGCCGGATCAACGCCATCGCCGAGGCGGCCCGCCCGCTGCTGCGCGGGGCCGATCTGGACGCCCGTAAGGACGAGTGGGTCGGCTCGCGCCCGTGCACGACCGACGGACTTCCCCTGATCGGCCGCACCCGCTCGCCCCGGGTCTTCGCCGCGGGCGGCCACGGCATGTGGGGCATCACCCTCGGCCCGGCCACCGGACTGCTGCTCGCCGAGACGGTCGTCACCGGCGAACGTCCCGCGCAGCTCGCGCCGTTCGACCCGCTGCGCTGACCGGCCGCTGACGGCGGGGTGGGATGCCTGCCCCGCCGGTCCGTCCGCTAGTTGGGCGGGGTCGGTGTGTCGTGGGTCCGGTACATGGCCTGTACGTCGAGCGCCAGCTGGACCGTGGGCCCGACGACGGCGATGCCGCGGGCGAGCATGGAACGCCAGTTGAGGGTGAAGTCCTCGCGATGCAGTTCGGCCTTCGCGAGGGCGGCGCAGCGCAGCTCCTGCTCGTAGCCGCCGTTCACGGTGCCGAGATACTCGGTGTCCAGGCCCACCGAGCGACTGGTGCCGTGCATCGTGAGGGTGCCGTGCACGGTCCACTTGGAGCCGCCGCGGTAGGAGAACCGAGTGCTCGCGAAGTCGATGTACGGGTAGTTCTCGACATCGAGGAAGTCGCCGGACCGCAGGTGGTTGTCGCGGGTCTGGTTGCCCGTGGTGATGCTGGAGGCGTCGATGCGCACCGAGACCTGGGAGTCGCCCATGTTCTCCGCGACCCGGATGCCGCCCTTGAACCGGGTGAAGCGGCCGTGGACATGAGCCATGCCCACGTGCTTGGCGATGAACCGGATCGCGGTGTGCGGAGGGTCGAACAACCAGGTGCCGGGGGGCGGCAGCTCCAGCTGACGCCCGGGTTCCAGCACGATGCGGAGGGGAGCGAGAGCCATCCCGGCGGGTATGTCGACGGTCTCGCGGACGGGCGACAGGCCCTCCGCTGTCAGCATCACGCTGTACCTGTCCGGGGGCAGGGTCGCCATGAAGTAGCCGTACGGGTCGGTGGTGCCGCGGGCCGCGACGCGGTGGCTGTCCAGCGCGGTCACCGTGACCTCGGCCGCTCCCAGCGGCTGCCCCAGGGCATCGACGGCCTCGCAGCCGAACGCCCCCGCCCCGGCCGGCAGGGGGACCAAGAGGCCCGACGCGGCGCCGGAGGCACCGTGCGGGCGCAGGCGTCGCAGCAGTCCGAGGACCATGGTGTTCACCTTTCTTCACGCATGTTTCCGCCTGGCCCGTACGGCACACCGCGTTCGCGGCTGCCAAGAGCCCGGGGAACAGGACATCGGCACGAGGGGGGCGGCCTGTCATTGATCCTAAAGCCGTTGGGAGGGGAGAGCGGCTGCTCCCGACGTCGGCGCGGGCGTCGGGCGGCGCCGGATGGACCCTCAGAAGTGCGATGTTATGAAGAGCGATGTACTGATTTGTAGGGGCGTTGCTTTGCAGCACCGCTCCGGCAAATGACAGGGGGCGTATCGCGATGTTCATGCATCACTCGCGATTTCGGTGCACGTTACACACGAACCGCGCACACGTCGCCGGAGGCTCCCGGACCGATGAGTTCTCGCGCGCCTCACCGTCCAAGAAGGAGAGGGACGGTGAGGGACGGCACGGACAGGGCGCCGTCCCCGTCGAGGAGAGGAGTGGCGCGCGATGAAGCTGACGCTGACGCAGTTCCTGACGCTGGACGGCGTCTACCAGGGCCCGGGGTCCCCGGACGAGGACACCAGCGACGGATTCACCCGGGGCGGCTGGTTCGTACCGTACCTGGACGAGGCCTTCGAACAGCTGGCCGCCACCTGGCTCGGCCAGGCGGACGCCCTGCTGCTGGGTCGCCGTACGTACGTGAACTTCGCGCGGGACTGGCCGAAGATGACCGAACCGCCCTTCGGCCCCCTCATGAACGGCCTGCCGAAGTACGTGGCCTCCCACACCCTGACCGAGGCCGAATGGAACCCGAGCATGATCCTCTCCGGCGACATCCCCGCCCAGATCGCCGACCTGAAGCGGCGGCCCGGCCATGAGTTGCAGCTCCACGGCAGCGCCAGGCTGTCCCAGTCCCTGCTGGCCGCCGGCCTGATCGACGAACTGCGCCTGGTGATCGCCCCCGTGCTCGTAGGAACCGGCCGCCGCCTCTTCCCGGCCGGCGTCACCCCGACCGGGCTCCGGCTGGTCCGTCACGAGACGACACCGCGCGGCCTGGCGGTCCACACCTACGAAACGACGGGACAACCCGGGTACGGGACGTACGGCGCCGAGGCGTAAGGGGTGAGAGCCGGCAGTCCTGGCGCGACTGGCCCGGCCCGTACGGGTACGGCAGAGGCCCTCGCCCCGGGATGCCGGACCTGTGCGAGGCACCGGCCGGGCGGGGCGAGGACGACTGCGTGTGCTCCTCGGCGTGCTGGAGCGGGATCGGAGCGCGGCGGGTCAGCGCTCCCAGCGGTATTCGATGATCGCGCCCGGGTTCGCCAGGGGTTCGGTCGACGGGGCGCCCCGGATGTCACGGACGGGGCCCGCGGAGTCGGTCGCGACGAAGAGGGACCTGCCGTCGGCGCTGAACTCCGTGTCACGGAAGCGGTTCTCCTCCGTGATGAGCTTGGTGACCTTGCTGACGTCCCGGCCGTCCGGCGTGAGGTCGACGCGGTAGACGGTGCCGTCCTTGAGAGTGGTCATCACCAGGGAGTCGTCCCAGCCGGGGAGGCCCTCTCCGATGGACCCGGCGGACTTCCTGGATGTCCCGTAGTGCTCGAAGCTGGAGGGCGCGATGGTGGGCCAGCACACCGACCACATCTCGCCCTGGGCGCACTTGGGGTTCTGGAAGTTGAAGTCCGAGTTCACGGTGCCGAAGGTGTGGATCGGCCGCACGAAGGGCTCGGTGAAGTCGGTCTCCTGCAGCACCGGGACCGTTTCGGGGATCTTGAAGTTGCTGAAGGTCAGCTCGTCGCAGGGGGTCGGCCAGGAGGCGGACCAGTTGGCGTAGACGTAGGCCTTGTCGTCGCGGTAGCCCGCGACGTTCGGCCAGCCGTAGTTGCCGCCCTTCTGCAGGATGTTGATCTCGTCGTCGGTCTTCGGGCCCTGCTCGTTCGAGTAGAGCGTGCCGTCGGGGCCGAAGGCCAGGCCCTGGGCGTTGCGGTGCCCGTAGGTGTAGACGTGGCTGCGCACGCCGTCGAGGACCGGGTTGTCCGAGGGGATGGAGCCGTCGGTGTTCAGCCGCAGGGTCTTGCCCTGGTAGGCGATCCAGTCCAGGCCCTCGACCTCGTGGGCGGTGGGCAGCCGCATGGCGTAGCTGGGCCTGCAGGTGTTGCCGAACTGGTTCACGCCCTGGTCGCCGATGGTGTAGTACAGCTTGCCGTCCGGGCCCAGGCGCAGCCGCGCCGACTGGTGGTCGTTGCCGGACGGCATGCCGGCGATGACGGCCTTCGGGCTGTGCAGCCGCTGTTTGCCGGCGTCGTAGGTGTAGCGCTCGATCTTCGTGCGGGCCTGGACGGCCGGGGTCGGGTCGATGTCGTAGCTGTAGGCGACGTACGCGTACAGCGCGCCGGACTCGTGCTCCTCCAGGGCGAGGCCGAGCACGCCGTCCTGCCCGCCCTCGCTGTGGACGGCCTTCGGCAGGCTGAGGAGTGTGGTCTTGGCGCCGGACTTCGGGTCGACCCTGGTGACCTTCTTGCCGCTCTTCTCGGTGGCCCACAGAGAGTCGTCGGGAGCCCGCACGATCTCGTAGGGGTCGTTCAGCCCGGTGGCCACGACCCGCTTGGTGAACGTGCCCGACGAGGGCGGGGCGTCCGTGTTCCCGTTGGCGGAGGGATCTCCGCCCGTGACAGCGGCGCCGGACAGCGATACGCCGAGGGCCAGGACGAGCGCAGTCGTCACCGGCCCGCGCAGTATGTGGTCCATGTGGTTCCTTCCGGTGAATTGCCCCCCGCATTCGAAGCATTGCTCTCCGCTTACGTTTCAGCGCTCCGAGTACTGTTTCGTTGTGCCGTTCGGGTGAAGGGGAGGCTGTGGCCGGGACGCGGACCAGCCCGGACGCCGCCCCGGGCGGCGGCGGACTGGGCAGTTTCAAATACCCCTGACGGGGAATGAGTTGGGGCATCCTCGTCTGCCGACGGGCGGCACGCCGTTCCCTGGTCCTCTGTACGGTGCGACCGGTCGGGGCCGCCGCGATCAGGTGCCCACTGCACCCGACCGGCGTAGCACCGTGGAGTGCCCCCCACCTCGCGGTTCACCCGAATGGCTACACTTCACCGGCAGTGCCGCACCGCCCCGCCTCCCGACGGGACGAACCGGGCGCTGTTCCCGGCCACCCCCGGGTGTCGTCGATCCGTCAGCTTCTCCCTGTGAGCCAGGTACTCCGCATGGCAGCCAACCGCACGGCCAAGAGCATCGCCACGCGTCAGCGTTTCGTCGACGAGGCTCTGCGTCTCTTCAAGGAACGGGGCTACGAGAACACGTCCATGGCCCAGATCGCGGCCGCGGCCGGCAGCAGCCGGGCCAACCTGTACCTGTACTTCAACAGCAAGTCCCAGATCATCAGGGCCCGCATGACCGAGATCGAGGCCGAGGTCGCCGAGCTCTACGAAGTGCTGGACGGGATGCCGGAGCACACCCCCGGGGCCCTGCGGGAGTGGCTGGGGACCGCCCGCGGGATGTGGCTGCGCTACGCCACGGAGTTCGAGGCCGTCAGCCAGGCCATGGCCATCGACCAGGACGTGCTCGAGGAGTGGCTGGGCCTGATCCGGCGCGTCTCGTCGGCCCACGCCGCGCTCCACCTCGACGGTGCGACGGAGGACGAGCGGACGGAACGCGAAGTGCACATGGCCACGCTCATGATGAGCCTGGAGCGCAACTTCTACTTCCTGTACATCCGCGGCCACAAGGAGCGGGAGGAACTGATCCTCACCTCGCTGGCCCGGCAATGGGCCCAGCTGTTCGACGACTGAGACGACCGACCGGGCCGGGGCGACCGGAGTGGGCCGGGGCGGCCGACGCCACTCGGCGGGGAACCCGGGGCACGGGTTCCCCGCCGAGTGGTGGGAGGAGCGGGCGGCGGCGCCGGCGTCAGCCGCCGAGCACCAGCCGCGGGCACCCGGCCTCGGCCCGGGACACGCAGATCAGCATGGTCTCGTTGGTCTCCTGCTCCGACGCGGTGAGGATCGAGTCCCGGTGGTCGGCGCGGCCGGAGACGATGCGCGTCTCGCAGGTGCCGCACGTCCCGGTCTTGCACGAGGACACCACCGGCAGCCCGGCCTTCTCCGCGGCCTCCAGGATCGTCTCGTCCGCGCCGACCTCGACGACCGTCCCCGACTCGGCGAACTCCACCTGGAACGGTGTGTCGGGAACGGTGCGTTCCACGGGCTTGGGAGCGAACCGCTCCATGCGCAGGGAGTTCTTCGGCCAATGGGCGGTGTTTTCCTCGACGGCGCGCAGCAGGGGCTCGGGCCCGCACGCGTAGACGAGCGTGTCGTCACGCACCTCACCGAGCAGACCGGCCAGGTCGATCAGGCCGTCCCGGTCCTGCGGGACCAGCGTGACCCGGTCGCCGTGGGCGGCCAGCTCGTCGCAGAAGGCCATCGACGTGCGGGTGCGCCCGCCGTAGACGAGGTCCCACTCGGCCCCGGCACGCTGGGCCTCCCTGATCATGGGCAGGACCGGGGTGATGCCGATGCCCCCGGCGACGAAGAGGTAGCGGGGCGAGGGCAGGAGCCGGAAGTTGTTGCGCGGCCAGGACACGGTGACCCGGGACCCGGCGGTCAGCGCCTCGTGCACCGCCGCCGACCCGCCCCGGCCGGCCTCCTCCCGCAGCACACCGATGCGGTACGTGGTGCGGTCCTCGGGGTCGGAGGCCAGCGAGTACTGGCGCACCCACGGCCCGTCCTCCCCGTCGTCCCCACTGTCCCTCCGGGGCACATGGACGTCGATGTGGGCGCCGGCCTTCCACGGCGGCAGGTCCCCGCCGTCCGGGTGGCTCAGGGCCAGGGCGACGACGCCGTCGGACGCCTCGGTGCGCTCCGTCACCTCCAGGTCGAGCGTGCGCACCGTGCGCGTCCTCGACCGCTCGACGTCCGCGACGTCCCAGTGCACGTGCAGCGAACGGCGCACCGGGAGCAGGGCCATGCGCAGGAAGTCCAGCTCGTCGGTGTCGTCGGGACGCAGCGACGGCAGCCGTTCGAAGAGCACCCGCAGCCCCGTCGCCCCCTGGACCCGGGCGAGCGGATTGCCCAGGCAGGTGTGCCGTCCGGCGGTGAAGGCCAGGTGATCCTCGGGGTCGGGGCGGTGGATGTCGAACTCGAAGGGCCGGTCGACGTGCCGGGGGTCGGTGTTGGCCGAGGCCAGCGCGACCCACACCATGTCACCGGCCGAGATCTTCACGCCCGACAGTTCCACGTCGCGCGTCACCCGGCGGGAGGTGAACGTCGAGGACGGGCGGCGCCGCACCGTCTCCTCGAAGACCCGGGGCCACAGCTCCGGTTCGGCGAGTGCGTCCTGCAACGCCTGGGGGTTCTGGGACAGGAAGATCACCGCGTTGGTCATCGCCTGGGCGGTGGTGTCCGTGCCGGCCGCGGCGAACTCGGAGACATGCAGGGCGATCTGAGGGGTGGGCAGCGCGTACGAGCCGTCCTTCGCCCTGGCCGACGCCATCACGGAGATGATGTCGTCGGCGTCGGAGTCGCGCCGTTCGTCCACGATGGCACGCAGCGTCAGGTTGGCCTCGACGAAGCGGTCCCACACCTCACTGCGCCCCGGCTCGGGCAGCGGCTCGTGCGCGGACGACAGCACGGCGAACAGGTCGTCGCGCAACTGCCGCAGCATCGCCTCGTGCTCGTAGCCGAGTCCCAGCAGCGCCATGATCGTCTGGGTCGTCAGCTCCAGCGAGTACTCCTCGAGCAGATTCGCCGAACCCCGGTCCTCGAACCGGTCGATGATGCGGTGCGCCCTGGCCTCGATCTCCGGCTGCAGCCGGTCCATCCGCTCCTTGACGAAGCCCCGCTGGGCCACAGAACGCGTCTCGGTGTGGCCGGGCGGGTCCTGTCCCACGATCATCTTCGACACGAGGTCCGGCGGGTAGAGCCCGTGGTGCTTCTCCGGCACGTCCGCGGCCGAGTTGGCCGCCGACGAGTAGGTCCGCCAGTCCGAGAGAACGGTCAGGCAGTCGTCCCGCCGCGTCACGATCCACGCGTTGAGGTGCGGGTACCAGAACACCGGCGAGGTGTCCCGGACCGTGGCCAGGTGACCGGCCGGGTCCCGGTAGTAGTCGTCGCCCATCGCGTCGAAACCGTGGGCGACGGGGCAGCGGCCCACGGGGCGGGCCTCTTCCTGCAGTGACGTCATGGCCTGCTCCTTTCGCTGGTCAGACGCTGGTTGCCGCGGAGGCGGCGATCGACGAGAGCCTCTGGAACCGGGCGACGTTGTCGCCCTCGTCCATCACCCCGGAGGAGAGGAAACAGAAGGACATGCCCGAGACGGGGTCCACCCACAGCAGGGACGAACCGGCCCCGTAGGAACCGAAGGTTCCCGGGGAGACGAACGGGCCGAAGAAACGCGCGTGCGTTCCCGTGCCGGCGAGGGCCATGCCCAGGCCCATGTTCCCCGGCGGGAGGTCCCACTTGCGGGCGGCGGCGACCATCCCGTACAGGTCGTTGATCTGGTCGCCGGTCTGGTTGGTCACGGCGAAGTCCAGCACCGACTCCCCGATGAGCTGCTCGCCGGAAGCGGTCCGCCCCTTGGTGCGCAGCATCTCGGTGAAGGCGAAGACGTCGTCGATGGTGGACACCGCGCCGACCCACGGCATCTCGGCGTCCTCGCGGTCGATGACGTCGTTGAGGCACTCGATGTCCTCGGGCTTGAGCCAGGAGTCGTTGGCGACGATGACCTTCAGCGGCACGCCCAGGTCACGCCACTTCTCGGGCATCCCGAACCGGGTGTGCGCCATGCCGATGGGGTCGAAGACCTTCTCCCGCACGAGCTCCCGGAACGAGTCGGCACCGTAGGCGCGCCGGGCCATCTCGCCCATGAGCGCGTGGTTGATGGCCGCCGAGTAGTTCAGGTTCGTGCCCGGCTCGTGCACGACGTCGACGTCGGCCAGCGCCTCGATGACATCGGCGAGCACGGCGAAGCCCTCCGGGCCGAGGCCCGGGTTGGGCGTGGCGGGCATGCCGGCCCGGTGCGTGAGCAGATGGGCGAGGTTGATCCGGTCCTTGCGCGCCGCACGGAACGGCTCGGTGCCGAAGAACTCGGGAATGAGGTCGACGACGCGCGTGGAGAGCATCAGCCTGCCCTCGCTGAGCGCCCGGAGGACCAGGGCGTTGGTGAAGCCCTTGGACATGGACAGGATGCGGTAGACGTCGTCGCGCCGGGTCGGGCGGCCGGTGTCGACGTCGGCCAGACCGTAGGTGCCGCGCAGGGCGACCCGGCCGTGGCGGGCCACGATGATGTTCGCCCCGTGGTAGGCACCGTCCGCGATGTCCGCGCGGATGGTGTCGTCCAGGACCTCGAGGAAGCGGCGTTCGACGCCGGGCGTCTCGGTGAGGGCGACAGTGGGGTCAGGGGCCTCGGTGTGCTGCACTGATCTTCTCCGTCCGGTGTGTTGAGGATGTCGGCGAGGTGGGTCAGAGCATCAGGGCGCCACCGGAGGGCGCCAGCGTCTGGCCGGTGTAGTGCCCTGCCGCGTCCGAGGCGAGGAAGAGGACCGTGCGGCCGATCTCGTCGGGCTCCGCCAGCCGCTTCAGCGGCTGGAGGGCGAGCAGCGCCTGGACGTGGTCGTCGCCGGACGCCGTGAGCATGGGGGTCCTGATGCCGGCCGGGGCCAGGGCGTTGACCCGGATGTCGAACGGGGCGAGCTCGGCCGCGACCGCCTTGGTGAGGCCCACGACCGCGGCCTTGGACGCCGGGTAGTAGGCGGGCATCGGCAGACCGATGAGCCCTGCCACGGAGGCGAAGTTGATGATCGACCCGCTGCCGCTCTCCTTCAGCAGCGGTACGGCGGCACGGATCGCGTAGAAGGTGCCGTTGAGGTTGATCGCGACGACCCGGTCGAAGTCCTCGTCGGAGATGCCGCCCAGGAACTCCGGGTGGTAGGTCTCACCGGTCTTGAAGGACTCGGTCATCCGGTGGTTGATCCCGTCCACCCACGCCTGCTTCTCCTTGTTCGGCGTGGCGACACCGGCGGCGTTCACGAGGATGTGCAGCCGGCCGTGGTCCTCCCGGACCCGGTCGAAGACCCGGTTCACCGCGGCGGAGTCGGACACGTCCGCGGCATGGCCCCGGACCCGCTCCAGGCCGTCGAAGGCGCGGTCGAGATTCTCCTGCCTCAGATCCATTCCGTAGACCGTGGCACCGGCTTCCGCCAGGGCCTTCACGGCGGCCAGGCCCATGCCCGATGCCGCACCGGTCACGACCGCGATCCTGCCGTCGAGTTCCATAGACGATCCCCTCGTCGTTGAGGTGTGGACCTGCCGCGTTATGGCAGGTTCTGCCTTCCAGCGGTGAAGTCCGGCCAACCTAGCCAAGAATTTGACACCTGTCTAGGTTTGGTTTCCCGGGACGGACGGATGCCGGATCTCCCCCCGGTCCGAAGCGAAGGCCTGCTCCGCAGGGGTGCGAAAGCCGCCCCACAGCCCGACACCGCCGCCCCCGCTGTGAGCGGGGGCGGCGGTGTCGGAGGAGAAGGCGAGGGATCGCCGGGAGCGTCAGGCGGCCCGCACCACCCGGAAGGTCAGGCACACGAGGGGAGTGCCGTCCTTCACCGGTGTGCCCTCGCGCTCCCAGAAGCGACGATGGCCGGCCCGCCAGTCCTCGAGGGAGGCGTCGCCCTCACCCTCGGCGGCGGCGTGCTCCCACGTGACCTCCGCGAAGGACGTCAGATCCACACCAGTGATCTCGATCGTGGCGACGGAACGGCCCTCGTCGTCCAGCAGGGCCAGCCGCTCACCGGCGAACTCCAGTCCCTCGCTCTCCTCGACGTACTCGGCCAGCAGGCCGGTCGTGGCGGTCTTCCGTCCGGCCAGGACGAGAGAGTTCAGCTCGTCACGCAGCCCGCCCGGGGTGCCGAGTTCCAGTGCGCGCATACCGCCGACCCGTGGCCACATGTTCCTTACCGCCCTGCTCCATCAACCGTGTGAAACACGGATCGCTCTTCGGCCGGCCATTGTGGGCCGGGCCCGCGACGGCCGATCCGTTTCCACTGGACGGAAGAGGGCCCTGGCCCGGCGGCCCGGACGGACGCAGAATGACGGCCATGTCATCCTCGCGCGTCCACAGCCGTACGCAGATCGGCATCGTCGGTGCCGGCCCGGCCGGGCTCATGCTCTCCCATCTGCTCGCCCGTGCCGGGATCGACTCCGTCGCGGTCGATCTGCGCAGCCGTCGCGAGATCGAGGAGACCCACCGCGCCGGGATCCTCGAGCAGGACTCGGTCGACCTGCTGGCCGGCACCGGCGTCTGTGACCGGGTGCACCGCGACGGCCACCGCCACGACGGGATACAACTCGCCTTCGGCGGGGGCGCCCACCGGATCGACTTCCAGGCTCTGGTCGGCGCCTCGACCCAGCTCTACCCCCAGACGGACGTCTTCATCGACCTCGCCGACGCCCGCGAACGCGACGGCGGCGACGTCCGGTTCGGCGTCACCGACGTGTCGGTCGACGGCCTCACCTCCGACACCCCGGCCATGCGGTTCACCGACGCCGACGGCACCGCCCACGAGATACGCGCCGACTTCCTGGTGGGCGCCGACGGGTCACGCAGCCTGTGCCGCCGCGAGGTGCCACAGGCCCGGCGTACGCAGTACTTCCGCGAGTATCCGTTCGCCTGGTTCGGCATCCTGGCCCAGGCGCCGCCCAGCGCTCCGGAACTGATCTACAACCACTCGCCGCGCGGCTTCGCGCTGATCAGCCGGCGCACCGAGACCGTCCAGCGGATGTACTTCCAGTGCGACCCCGCGGAGGACGCCGCCGCCTGGTCCGACGACCGGATATGGGACGAGCTCCAGTCGCGCGTCGGGGCCAACGGGCACACGCTCAAGGAGGGGCCGATCACCTCCAGGACGGTGCTTCCGTTCCGCAGCTTCGTCCAGGAGCCGATGCACCACGGGCGGCTGGTGCTCGCCGGTGACGCCGCGCACACGGTGCCGCCGACCGGCGCCAAGGGCCTCAACCTGGCGCTCGCCGATGTGCGGGTCCTGGCCGAGGAACTCGAGCGAGCGGTCGCGAGCGGTGACACCGCCCCGCTGGAGACTTACAGCGAGCGGGCGCTCGGCAGGGTCTGGAAGGCCCAGCACTTCTCGTACTGGATGACCACGATGCTGCACACCCTGCCGGAGGCCACCCCGTTCGACGTACGGCGCCAGGAGGGCGAACTGGCCGCGGTGACCGGCTCGACCGCGGGCTCGACCTACCTCGCGGAGGCCTACACCGGCTGGTCGGAAGGGCGATGACCATGGCACTGCCCCGCCAGGAACCGACCGCCAACCAGCTCGGCGAGGACGTCACCGGCTTCCTCCCCGACCGGGCGGGCGTACCCGGCACCGCGGGCTTCCGGCCCGAGGACGACGCCGTATGGCAACTGGCCGTCGACCACCTCCACGTGCGCGGCAACGACGGCCACACCGCCTACTCCTACGGCCTCGCCGCCGCGCTGTGCGACCTGCACCTCGAGGCCGACCGCGACGTCGTGCTGCCCGCGATCATCCTCCACGACACCGGCTGGTCGAGGGTGCCCGAGGACGAGGTGCTCGACGCGATCCGCCCCGGCGGTGGCCGCCCCGACCTGGTCCTCCACCACGAGAAGGAGGGCGCCGCGATCGCCGCGGAGATCCTCCACCGGCTCGGCCACGATCCCGTACGGGCGGCGGAGATCGTCGAGATCGTCGACGGCCACGACTCCCGGCGCACCGCGCTCTCGCTCAACGACTCGCTGGTCAAGGACGCCGACAAACTCTGGCGGCTCACCCCGCACGGCGTGGACACCGTGATGGACTGGTTCGGGCTGACCCGCGAGCAGGCGCACACATTGATCGGCAGCCGGGTCCACGATCACCTGTTCACCGACGCCGCCCGCGCCATGGCCCGCGCCCTCGCCGCGGTGGTGACGATCGACAGCGCACCCCAGCGCACCGCACTGGGCTGAGTCCTGCCCACGCCACCGCCGGCCGACGTCGCGCACCCCGCCGACGTCGCGCACCCCGCCGACGTCCGCACCCGGCGCGGCCGCTCCGCGCTCGACGGGCCACCCACCGTGCGCGACGATGCCACCCCGACGATCTCTGGAGGTGCCATGCGCGGTGACGGCCGCACGGTGACCTCGAAGGCGCTCGCCCTCCTCGGCGCCTTCGAGAGCGGACCCACCGCGCTGTCCCTCAGCGACCTCGCCGAGCACGCCGACCTGCCCCTGCCCACCGCGCACCGCCTGGTCGGGGAGCTCGTCGAGTGGGGCGCGCTGGAGCGCGACGAACAGGGCCGCTACACCGTGGGCCTGCGCCTGTGGGAGGTCGCCCAGAACGCGGGACGACACCTGCGCGACACCGCGCGGCCCTACCTGCAGGACCTGTTCTCACTCACCCACGAGACCGCGCACCTCGCCATCCGGGACGGCGACGAGGCGCTCTACATCGACCGGATCTACGGCTCCACCCGGGTCCCGCGTGCCTCCCGCGTCGGCGGGCGCCTGCCGCTGCACGCCACCGCGGTCGGCAAGGTGCTGCTGGCCCACGAGGAGGAGTGGGTACGCGAGGCGTACCTCGCCCACCGGCTCCAGGCGGCCACCCGGTACACCCACGTCAATCCCGGACGGCTGGCCGCGGAATTGCGCAAGGTCCGCGACGAGGGCTTCGCGACCACCCAGGAGGAGGTCCGCGAGGGCTCGTGCTCGATCGCCGTCCCGGTCCGCATCGAACCCCATCCGGCCGCCATCGGCCTGGTCATGCTGTCCAGCAACGCGGCCGCCATGACCCGCCACCTGCCGACCCTGCGGGGCGTCGCGCGCCGTATCGAGGTGGCCGCGGCCCGTCCCCAGCCCAGCCTCGTCCGCATCCCGCGACGGTCCGGCCGCCGGAATCCGCGCTCCGGCCCGGACGCCGGCTCCACCTCCTGACCTTTCCCGGACCCCGGACCCCGGACCCCGGACCCCGGACCCCGGACCCCGGACCCCGGACCCCGGACCCCGGACCCCGGACCCCGGACCCCGGACCCCGGACCCGGTTCCCGGACCCGGTTCCCGGCTCGTCCGGAACACCCTTACCAGCCTTCTGACCTGTCCTGGACGCCGGCCTCACGTCGTGTCCCGTCCCGTGCGTCCCACCCAGCCCCTGACCCGTCCCGCCCGCCGAATCCGCTGCCCGGCTGGGCGCCAAGCCACCCGACCCTGCGCCACCCGCTTCCTCCCGGCGGACCCACTTCCGCTCAACGGAAGTGGCGCGTGGACCTCCTGGTGTGGCCGGGGTCACGATGGGCCGGTCGTCGTACGGCGACGAGACGAACAGGAGGCGCGACGATGACGTCGACCCAGACCCCGGCCGGCACGGCCCAGGGCTGTCCGCTCCATCACGGCTACGAGCCCTTCGCCCAGGACGACCCGTTCCCGTCGTACGCCGCCCTCCGCGCGGAGGAGCCGGTCAGGTACGACGAGCGGATCGGCTGCTGGGTGGTGAGCCGGTACGACGACATCAAGGCCGTCTTCGAGGACTGGGAGACCTTCTCCTCCGAGAACGCCCAGGCGCCGGTGCGCGAGCGCGGTCCACAGGCGAAGCAGATCATGGAGGAAGGCGGCTTCACCGCCTACTCCGGCCTCTCCGCCCGGGTCCCCCCGGAGCACACCCGGATCCGCAAGGTCGCCGCCAAGGCGTTCACCCCGCGCCGGTTCAAGGTGCTCGAACCCGACATCCGCGCCAACGTCGTACGGTTGCTCGAAGCGATGCTGGCCCGCCCCGAGCGCCGCGGCGACCTGGTCCGAGACCTGGCCTACGACGTCCCGACGATCACCATCCTCACCCTGATCGGCGCCGACGTCTCGCAGATCGACACCTTCAAGCGCTGGTCGGACTCCCGCTCGGCCATGACGTGGGGCGACCTCTCCGACGAGGAACAGGTGCCGCACGCCCGCAACCTCGTCGAGTACTGGGCGGAATGCCGCCGGCTGGTCGCCGAGGCCCACGAGACCGAGCGGGACAGCCTGGTCGGCGACATGGTCCGGATGCAGGCCGAGGGCGACCCGATCAGCGACCACGAGATCGCCTCGGTCTGCTACTCACTGCTCTTCGCCGGACATGAGACCACCACCACACTGATCTCCAACGCCCTGCGGGTACTGCTGTCCCACCCCGACCAGTGGCGGCAGGTCGTCGAGGACCCCCGCCGTATTCCCGGCGCGGTCGACGAGGTGCTGCGCTACAGCCCCTCCATCGTCGGCTGGCGCCGAAAGGCCCTGCGCGACGCCGAGATCGGCGGTGTGGCGGTCCCGAAGGGCGCCGACATCCTGCTGCTGATGGGTTCGGCCAACCGCGACGCGTCCCGCTTCGAGGACGGCGAGTCCTTCGACATCGGCCGGGCCAACGCCCGTGAGCACCTGTCCTTCGGATTCGGCATCCACTATTGCCTCGGCAACATGCTGGCCAAGCTCCAGGCGAAGATCACGCTCGAGGAGACCGCCCGCCTCGCGCCCGGCCTCCGCCTCGCCGGCGACTCCGACATCCACTTCGGTGACAACCTCTCCTTCCGCGCGCCCGCCGCGGTCAGGGTGACTTGGGAGGACTGACCCGTGAACGACTCCATCGTCTTCTTCGACAGCGGCCACGCGCCGGCACTCGAACTGCTCGGCGGCAAGTGCGCCTCACTGGTCTCCATGACCACCGCCGGCATGCCCGTACCGCCCGGATTCGCCGTGACCACGGCCGCCTTCGACCGCTTCGTCGACGGCAGCGGACTGCGCGAGGAGATCCAGGCCGCACTCGCCGAGATCGACCCCGACGACGTCGCGTGCGTCGACCGGGTGTCGGCGAGGATCCGGGCCGCCATAGAGGCCCGGGACGTCCCCGACGACATGCACGGCATGCTGCGGGACGCCTACGACACCCTGATGTCGCGGTTCCCCGACGAGGTGCCGGTCGCGGTCCGCTCGTCCGCGACCGCCGAGGACCTCCCCGACGCCAGCTTCGCCGGCCAGCAGGACACCTACCTCTGGCTCACCGGCTACCCCGCGGTGCGTGAGCACGTACGACGGTGCTGGGCCTCGCTCTACACCAGCAGGGCGATCATCTACCGGCTGCGCAACAACATCCCCGAACAGGACCTGTCGATGGCCGTCGCGGTGCAGAAGATGGTCAACGCCCGCTCCTCGGGCGTCGCGATGACCCTCGACCCCGCCAACGGCGACCGCTCCAAGATCGTGATCGACGCCTCGTGGGGAGTCGGCGAGATGGTGGTCTCCGGGCAGGTCACTCCCGACAACATCCTGCTCGACAAGGTCATGCTCGCCGTGGTCGGCGAGCACATCGGCGACAAGCACGCCGAACTCGTCCCCGACCCGCGGACCGGCTCACTCGTCGAACGCGAGGTCGAGCCGGACCGCCGCGCGGTCCGCTGCCTGACCGACGACGAACTGCTCGCCGTCGCGACCCTGGCCAAACGGGCCGAGAAGCACTACGGCTGCCCGCAGGACGTCGAGTGGGCATTCGACGCCGACCTGCCCGGCGGCGAGAACCTCCTGCTCCTGCAGTCCCGCCCGGAGACGGTGCACTCCGCCGCTCCGGCCGCTCCGGCCGCCCCCAGGGCCTCGGGCCCGACCGGCTTCTCCATGACTGGTCTCACCTTCTCCCTCACCGGCCGCTGAGCCCGAACCGCAGAGGAACCCGCATGACCATCGAACAGACCATGAAGTCCTTCCCGAAGCCCTCGGAGATCGAGGTGCCCGCCGGTGCGCAGGGGTGGGAGAAGCTCTACCCCTACAACCTCGTCTTCGACAACGCCCCCGGCGGCGACGAGAAGTTCTGGTTCTGCGACAGCCAGCACTGGCCCACGGTGTTCAAACCGTTCGAGACCATCGGCGGCGAGTTCGCGGTCAAGTGCCTCGGCCAGTACAACACCCGCCACCTGCTGATCCCGCCGGCGAACGGCATCGAGTTCAAGATCCACCTCGGTTATCTGTACATGAGCCCGGTGCCGGTGCCGGAAGGCGAGATCGCCGCCCGCGTACCGGAGTTCGAGCGCCGCGCCGGCCACTACTTCCAGAACTGGGACAGTCTGCTGGAGGCCTGGCACTCCAAGGTCCGCGCCACGATCGACGAGATGGAGGAGCTCGAGTTCACCGCGCTGCCCGACGTCGTGCCGTTCGACGACATCGTCTCCGGCAAGGCCATGGACGGCTCCCAGGTGCTGATGGAGAACTACGACCGCCTGATCGCCCTGCTCTACCGCAACTGGCAGTACCACTTCGAGTTCCTCAACCTCGGATACCTCGCCTACCTCGACTTCTTCGGCTTCTGCAAGGAGGTGTTCCCGGGCATCCCCGACCAGGCCATCGCGAAGATGGTGCAGGGCGTCGACATGGAACTGTTCCGGCCCGACGACGAGTTGAAGAAGCTCGCCGTCAAGGCGGTGGAGATGAGGCTCCAGTCGGCGTTCGCCGACCCGGACGACGTCGAGGGCACCTTGCGCGCGGTCCGCGACGCCGGCGGCGAGGAGTGGCTCGCGGTGTACCAGGCCGCGCAGGACCCGTGGTTCAACTTCACCGTCGGCAACGGCTTCTACGGCCACGACAAGTACTGGTTGGAGCACCAGGAGATCCCGCTCGGCTACATCAAGGACTACATCCGCCGCCTCGACGAGGGGCAGGACATCATGCGGCCCGTCGCCGAGCTGATCGCCGAGAAGGAGCGGATCGTCGGGGAGTACAGCGACCTGCTGCAGGACGACGTGCGGGAGCAGTTCGACGCCAAGCGCGGCCTCGCGGCCACCGCCTACCCCTACGTCGAGAACCACAACTTCTACATCGAGCACTGGACCATGGGCGTCTTCTGGCGCAAGGTCCGTGAGCTCGCCCACGTGTTCACCGACGCCGGCTTCTGGGCCGACCCCGCCGACATGCTCTACCTCAACCGCAACGAGGTCCGCGACGCGATCTTCGACCTCGTCACCGGCTGGGCCGTCGGCGCCGAGCCGACCGGCCCGCACTACTGGCCGGCCGAGATCGAGCGGCGCCGCGGCATCATCGACGCGCTCTCCACCCGCCGCCCGCAGCCGGCGCTCAACACCCCGCCCGCCCAGATCACCGAGCCCTTCACGATGATGCTCTACGGCATCACCACCGACCAGGTCCAGCAGTGGCTGGCCGGGGAGGAGGGCGACGACGGTGCCATCACCGGCATGGCCGCCTCGCCGGGCGTGGTCGAGGGCGTGGCCCGCCTGATCACCTCCGCCGACCAGCTCGGCGAGGTCCAGGACGGCGAGATCCTCGTGGCCACGATCACCGCGCCGTCCTGGGGCCCGATCTTCGGCAAGATCAAGGCGACCGTCACCGACATCGGCGGCATGATGAGCCACGCCGCCATCGTCTGCCGCGAGTACGGCCTGCCCGCCGTGACCGGCACCGGCTCCGCTTCGACCACCATCCGCACCGGCCAGCGCATCCGCGTCGACGGCACCGCCGGCCGTGTCGAGATCCTGGAGAGCTGAGCCACCATGTCGCTCCCCAACTCTCAGGCGCCCGCCCGCACCGTCCTCGTGACCGGTGCCGCGGGCGGCCTGGGCCGGGCCTTCGCCCTCGGCTTCGCCGGCCGTGGCTACCGCGTCGCCGTCGCCGACCTCGACACCGACGGCGTCAAGGAGACGGCCCGCCAGGTCCAGAACGCCGGAGCCGACGCCTGGCACGGGCATGTCGACGTCACGGACACCGACTCCACCGAGGAACTGGCCGTGCGGGTCGCGGACTTCGGTGGCGGCCGGATCGACGTCCTCGTCAACAACGCGGCGGTGTACGGCACCGTCACCCGCTCGCCGCTGGAGGACATCGACCCCGCGGAATGGGACCTCGTGATGGCGGTCAACCTCAAGGGTCCGTGGCTGATGACCCGCGCCGTCAGCCCGTACCTGCCCGAAGGCGGCCGGGTCGTCAACCTCTCCTCGGCCACCGTCTACAGCGGCTCGGCGAACTGGGCGCACTACGTCGCCTCCAAGGGCGGCGTCATCGCGCTCACCCGCGTGATGGCCAAGGAGCTCGGCCGCCGCTCGATCACCGTCAACGCGATCGCGCCGGGCTTCACGCTCACCGAGGCGAGCCGCGGCCTGCTCGAGGACGCCGAGTCCTACGGCGTCGACCGCGGCTCCCTGCGGCGGGCCAGCCGGCCCGAGGACATCGTCGGCGCCGCGCTCTACCTCGCCGGCCCCGACAGCGACTTCGTCACCGGCCAGACCCTGGTCGTCGACGGCGGCCGTCAGTTCATCTGACCTCGATCCAGGAGGAAAGTCATGCCCCAGGTCACCTATACCGACCACACCGGCGCGTCCCGCACGGTGGCGGCCAACGTCGGCGACTCGGTCATGGAGACCGCGGTCCGCAACGGCGTACCCGGAATCGTCGCCGAATGCGGCGGCTCCCTGTCCTGCGCCACCTGCCACGTCTACGTCGACCGGGCAGGACTCGACCAGCTCCCGCCGCCGGAGGAGATGGAGGACGAAATGCTCTGGGGCGCCGCCGACGAACGGCGGGACACCTCCCGCCTCTCCTGCCAGCTCAAGGTCACCGAGGGCTGCGACCTGCACGTGACCACTCCGACCACCCAGGTGTGAGCGATCATGGCTGACGGACTGCTGATCATCGGCTCCTCACAGGCAGGCGTCTCGCTCGCCACCTCCCTACGGGCCCTCGGGTACGAGGAACCGGTCACCCTGCTCGGCGACGAGAACCACCGCCCCTATCAGAGGCCCGCCCTGTCGAAGGAATGGCTGCAGGGCGAGATCACCAACGAGAAACTGATGTTCCGCACCCAGGAGTACTGGGCCGAACACCGCATCGACGTGGTGAAGAACGAACGCATCATCCGCATCGACAAGAACGACGACGGCTCGGGCGTCGCCCACTCCATGTCGGGCGCCGACTTCGCGTTCGACCGGCTTGCCCTGGCCGTTGGCGCACGCGCCCGCCGGCTGCTGCTCGACGGCGTCGGCCTGCCCGGTGTGCTCTACCTCCGCAACGCCGACGACGCCCTCGAACTCAAGGCCCGGGTACCCGGCGTGCGCGAGGCGGTCGTGATCGGCGGCGGCTTCATCGGCCTCGAGGCCGCCGCGTCCCTGGCCAGGATGGGCCGCTCGGTCACCCTGATCGAGGCGGCGCCCAGGCTGGTCCCGAGGGCCGTCGGCGAAGAGACCTCGGCATACCTCCTCGACCACCACCGGGCCGCCGGCCTGGACATCCTCCTCGGGGCCTCGGTCCGCCGGATCGTCCCGCGCGGCGACCGGGTCGGCGGCGTCGAACTCGCCGACGGCCGGGTGATCTCCGCCGACCTGGTACTGGTCGGCGTCGGCGTCATCCCCAACACCGAACTCGCCGAATCCATCGGCCTGGTGTGCGACAACGGCATACGGGTCGACGAGTCCGCCCTGGCCTGCGACAAAGTCACCGTCGCCGTCGGCGACTGCGCCAACCTGCCCAACCCCGTCCCCGGCGCCCCCGAAGGCGACCGCGTCCGCTTCGAGAGCGTCAACAACGCCATCGAGCAGGCCAAGGTGGCCGCCTACGCGATCACCGGCCGCCGCGAGGAGTACGCCGGCATTCCCTGGTTCTGGTCCAACCAGGGCACGATCAAACTCCAGATCGCCGGGCTGTCCACCGGCCACGACCGCACCCTGGTCCGCGCCGCCCCCGAGCGGGGCAAGCACTCGGTCCTCTACTACCGCGGCGAGCGCATCCTGGCCGCCGACTGCGTCAACAGCCCGCTGGACTTCATGGCCGTCCGCAGCGCGCTGTCCAAGGGCCAGTCCATCCCGTACGACGCCGCCGGGGACCCGTCCGTCCAGCTCACATCAGTGACCGTCGACCCGGCCGCCCTGGTCGCGGCCGACTGAGAAAGGGAACACCATGCCCACCGCGCTGCCCACCGAGCGCCCCATACAAGCGCCCGGAACGGTCGACACCTCACCGATCTCCCTGACCCCGGCCACCGGTGACGACCTCGACCCGATCTGGAAGGCGGTCGTCCCCGAGACCCGCACGCGCGGCAACGACATCCACCTGCCCATCTCGCTGGCCTACGCCGAACGCCTGTGCGACGCCTTCCCCGGCGCCGACCGGCAGCTGGTGCGGGTGGCGATCCAGCTGCACGACACCGGGTGGGGGAGGGTCGACGAGGAGCGCATCCTCGCCGAGGGCTTCTCCGGCGACTGGCGCAAGGCCGAGATCCGGTTCGAGCACGAGCGGCAGGGCTGTGTTATCGCCCGCGAGGTACTGCCCCCGCTCGGCTACGACGACGCGTTCGTGCACGAGGTCTGCGCGATCATCGACGGGCACGACACCCGCAAGGAGGCGTATTCGCTGGAGGACGCGCTGGTCCGGGACGCCGACCGGCTGTGGCGCTTCGACCACGCCGGGATCGCCCTGGCGTCCGGCTGGTTCCGCATGGACCCCGCTGTCTACAGCGACCGCCTCGAGGCGGAGATCATCCCGGAACTGCTCACCGCCCCCGCCGTCGCCATGGCCACCGCCACCCTCAACCGCTCGCGCGCCCTGCTCAAAACGGCCGTGATCCGATGAGCACCCTCCACGCCCGCCCGGCGGCCGTACGGCCCGAGCCCCGGTGGACTCACGTCGACGACCACTACGTCGACGGCGCCTGGACCCGCTCGACCGCCACCGCGCGGCTCCCGCTGGTCGACCCGGCCACCGGCCGCACCTGGGGATCGGTACCGGACGGTTCGGCCGACGACGTCGACGCCGCGCTCACCGCCGCCGACCGGGCCTTCCGCACCGGCCCGTGGTCACGCACCACGCCGTCGCAGCGGGCCGCGCTGCTGCTGCGCATCGCCGACGAGGTCGAGGCCCGCGCCGCGGAGACCGCGTCGGTCAACACGTTCGAGAACGGCTCCCCGATCAGCGAGACCCGCGGCGCCGCCGCGAATGCCGCCGGCATTCTGCGGCACGTCGCCGGGCTGGCGTCCTGGCTGGAGACCGAGGACGTCCGGCCGTTCCCGGCGGGCGGCGCCGAAACCGTCGTACGCAAGGACCCGGTGGGACCGTGCGTGCTGATCGCCCCCTGGAACTTCCCGATCAACCTCATGGTGGTCAAGCTGGCCCCCGCCCTGCTCGCCGGCTGCACCGTCGTCATGAAACCCGCGCCCGTCACCTCGCTGTCGATCCGGTGCGTGGTCGAGGCGTGCGAGGCCGCCGGCCTCCCGCCCGGGGTGGTCAACCTGGTCACCGGCGGCGGCGACACAGGCGACCGGCTGGTACGGCACCCACTCACTGCGAAGGTGGCCTTCACCGGATCGACCCCGGTCGGCCGCCGCATCGCGGCCGCGTGCGGCGACCTGCTCCGGCCGGTCACCCTCGAACTCGGCGGCAAGTCCTCGGCGATCGTGCTCCCCGACGCCGACCTCGGAGAGATGGCCTCGGCACTGATCCGCACCTGCCTGCGCAACACCGGGCAGACCTGCTACATCTCCACCCGCATCCTGGCCCCGTCCGCGCGCTACGAGGAGGTGGTCGACAGGGTCACCCGCACGGTGGCGGCCGCCCCGCAGGGCGACCCCTTCGACGAGGGCACCGTGTTCGGACCGATGGCCTCGAAGGCGCAGTACGACGTGGTGCGCGGCCACCTCGAAGCCGCTCACGCGGAAGGGGCCCGCGCCACCACCGGAGGACGTCCCGCGGAAACGGACCAGGGCTGGTTCATCGAGCCGACCGTCTTCGCCGACGTCACCCCGGACATGCGGATCGCCCGCGAGGAGGTCTTCGGACCAGTGCTGAGCGTCCTGCGGTACGACGACGTGGACGAGGCCGTCGCCCTAGCGAACGACACCTCGTTCGGGCTGGGCGGCGTCGTGTTCTCCGCCGACCGGGCGGCTGCGCAGGCGGTCGCCGAACGCATGGACACCGGATCCGTCGGCGTGAACTTCTTCGGCTCCAACCACAACGCGCCCTTCGGCGGCCGGCACGACTCGGGTCTCGGCGTCGAGTACGGGATCGAGGGCCTGTCCCAGTACGTCGCCTTCAAGTCGATCCACCGTCGTACCGACTGACACCCGGCCGCAGCGGCCCGCGAGGGGGCACCAGCCGGTCGGCGAAGCGGTAACAAGGGTAACGGGGAGGCCGCAGTCAGCGCTTTACGGCCGCGGCCTTCCGGCACGGGAACGCAACGGCGAAAAGGGGCACCCGTGGGCGTCAGCTCGGCTGCCGCAGCCCGGTGACGAGGAGGTCGACCAGCCGGCGTGCGTCGTAGCGGGGATCGCTGTCCGCGCCGATGCAGAGGTTCCCTACGCCGCGCATGAGCGCGTATGCCTCCACGCCGGAGCGGATCTTCCCGGATGCGGTCGCGGCGGCGAGCAGCTGGGAGCACACGGGCACGAGCCGGTCGAGGAAATGGGCGTGCGGGGTTTCGAAGCCGGCGTTGTCGGACTGCAGCACACCGGCGATTCCGTGCTTGGTGACCAGGAAGTCGACGAAGAGACTGATCCATTCCCGCAGCGCTGCGTGCGGCGTCGCGCTGCTCTCCAGCAGGGCCGGACCGGCCTCGGCGCAGGCCTCGACCTGGTGCCGGTAGACGGCGATGATGAGATCGGCCCGGGTCGGGAAGTGGCGGTAGATCGTGCCCCCCGACACCGGCCTCGGCCGCGACGGCGCGCACCGGCGCATCCACGCCCGAGGTGACGAAGACGGTGGCCGCCACGTCGAGCAGTGTCTTCTCGTTGCGCCGGGCGTCCGTCCGCTTGGGCCGGCCCGCGTGCCCCGCTCCGTTGCTGCCGCTGCCGCTTCCGGTGTTGCTCCCTCCGCTGCCGGACCTGCGGTACAGAACGTGGTTCTGTACCGCAGGTCCGGCAGCGGAGTTCTGTTTGGCCCATGATGTCGGAGCACGGGCCGGGCGGCGACCGACAGCAGGCGCGGGCGGACCGGTGGCACGCTCAGGAGCGAGTCGTGCGCAGCGTCGCCCAGACGGTCCGGCCGCCCCCGTACTCGGCGACCCCCACCCCCCAGCACTCCGACAGGGCCCTGACCAGCAGCAGCCCGCGTCCGGCCTCGTCCCGGGAACCGGCCCGCCGCGTCCGGGGCGAGGACGGGCCGCTGCCGTCGTCCGTGACCTGGATCAGCACCAGGTCCGGTGTGGCTCCCAGGGTGCAGGCGATTCTCCGGCTGCTCGTGTGGAGGACGGCGTTGTTGACGTGCTCCCTGGCCTAAAGGTACACGTCAGAGCAGTCCTGAGATGCATTCATCCCCGGCGTGAACGCCGGGGCTTTCTGCAAGAGTCCCGGTAAGGAGCTCGCTCACCACCAACGCCGCAGGTTCTTCACGGGACTCGAGCTGATCGCCCTCGGCATAGAACTCGCGGAGCGCTGGCACCCGGAGTCCGGGGAGCAGCACAGCCGAAGTGAGCAGATCCCGTTGTACGTCGGAGTCGCCCGCATTCCCTGAGGCCTGCGCCGCCGCGGCACGCCACAGTCCTCCGTGGCCCGCCGCGGCACCCCGCCCCCGTCCGGGCCGGTGCGACAGCGGCAGCCCGCCGTGAACATCCCCTGTTGTATGCCCCCTCACGCGCCCGCGAAGACCGTCGGCCCGCCCCGGCGGTGCCGGTTCCTGACGGCCGGCCGGCTGTGCGCGAGGTCTGGACAGTCGTCGGGCGACGTGTTGTCATTCCGCTGCACAGTGAATTTCCAACGTTGAAAGGTTCTCTGGCCATCGCAGTGCCGGTGCCGTGCCGTACCGGCGGGCCCGCGTCTGCCGCCGGTGAACACCCTCAACCGGCCCGGCCGTTCACCTGATGCAGTCCGTTTCGTCCTGTCTCCAAGCCCCCTGCGCGAGGAAAGGTTCGATGACAAGACAACACACCCGCCCGAGAGCCCGATGGTGGGCTCTGCTGACCGCCGCGGCCCTGGTCCTGCCCACGAGCGCCGCGGTTCCCGCCGCGGCGGCCGCGGAACCCGCGAGCAGCAGCACGTCCGCGCGTACCGCCGGTGCGGCAGCCGATGCCGCCGTCGAGCAGCACGGCCTGAAGGGCGAGTACTTCAGCATGTCCGCGCCGGGAGCCAGGGACTTCGCCGAGCTCGGCGGCACCCTCCTGGAGCCGCAGATCAACTTCTCCGGCCTGACGAGCACCTTCGAGGAACTGACCGGGAGGACGGAGCACACGACCGCCCGCTGGACGGGGCAGATCGAGACGCCGACGACCGGCGACTACACGTTCTACGCCATCGGCGACAACGGATTCCGCCTCTTCATCGACGACAAGCCGGTCATCGACCACTGGGAGCCGGACTGGGACAGGGAACAGACCAGCGAGCCGATCAGGCTGGCCGCCGGTGAGAAGCACACCTTCCGGCTGGAGATGTTCCAGGACCTCGGCGGGTCGAACATGTTCCTGCGCTGGTCGAGCCCGACGACGCCCAAGCAGCTCGTCCCCGAGTCGGCGTTCACACCGCCCGCCGGCTTCGAGGTCTTTCCGGTGGACCTGTCGGTCACCGAGGACGGCAAGCGGCTGCGCGCCCGCTTCGAGGAACGGGTCGGCGACCTCGACGAGGTCGCCGAGCACCTGAAGATCGAGGCCGACACGACCGCCATGCCGGTCACGTCGGTGAAGGCCGCCCCCGGCGACCGCGCCTCCCTCCTCGTCACGCTCGCGAAGCCCATCCAGGAGAACCAGCAGGTCCGGTTCACCTACGACGGCGAAGGCGGGCTGACGGCAGGGGGCAAGACCGTGCCCCGGATCGTCCGCTACGCCACGAACGCCTCCGGCCACCGGCTCACCACACCGTGGGGCGACAAGCTGGACAGGAAGAACCCGCTGCCGGAGCACCCCCGCCCGCAGCAGGTGCGCTCCCAGTGGAAGAACCTCAACGGGACCTGGCAGTTCAGCGGTGCGAAGGCGGGCGAGCAACCGGTCTTCGGCAGGAACCTGGACGAGAAGATCACCGTGCCGTTCCCCGTCGAGTCCCAGCTGTCCGGGCTCGAACGACACGAGGACCACATGTTCTACCGCAAGCTCGTCGAGGTGCCGAAGAACTGGAAGGTCGGCCAGGGCAAGCGACTGAAGCTCCACTTCGGCGCCGTGGACTACCAGGCCCGCGTCTGGGTCAACGGCAAGAAAGTCGCCGAACACACCGGTGGCTACACCGCGTTCAGCGCCGACATCACCGACGCGCTCAAGGGCAGGGGAGCGCAGGAGGTCGTGGTCGCGGTCACCGACACCGGCGGCGCCGACCAGCCGACGGGCAAGCAGCACACCCGTCCCAGCGGCATCTTCTACACCCAGTCGTCCGGGATCTGGCAGACGGTCTGGATGGAGCCCGTCGCCGACACGGCCATTGACAACGTCGTCACCACGCCCGACATCGACACCAGCAGCCTGGCGGTGACCGTCGAGTCCGAGGGCGCCTCCTCGAAGGCGCGCGTGGAGGCCGTCGCCCGCGACGCCCGCGGGAAGGTCGTCGGCAAGATCAGCGGACCTGCCAACCGCCGGCTCCAACTCCCCGTGACGAAACAGCACCTGTGGAGCCCCGACGACCCCTACCTCTACGACCTCGACGTCAGACTGACCGACGGCAGGTCGGCCGACAGGGTCGGCAGCTACTTCGGTATGCGCGAGATCGGGATCGAGGAGGTCGGCGGCTACCAGAAGCTGGTGCTCAACGGAAAGCCCGTCTTCTCCCTCGCCACCCTCGACCAGGGCTTCTGGCCCGACGGCCTCTACACCGCCCCCAGCGACAAGGCGCTGGCCTTCGACCTCGAGGCACACAAGAAGCTCGGCTTCAACGCCGTCCGCAAGCACATCAAGGTGGAGCCGGCGCGCTGGTTCTACCACGCCGACAAGCTCGGCCTGCTGGTCTGGCAGGACTTCGTCTCCGGGAACATCACCAACGGGACCGGACAGAAGGCCTTCGTCGACCAGGGCCGCGAGATGATGCGCCAGCACCACAACTCGCCCTCGGTCATCGGCTGGATCGTCTTCAACGAAGGCTGGGGCGAGTGGAACCGCGAGGAGAGCGGTCGCATCGCCGAGTCGGTGAAGGCCGCCGACCCCTCCCGCGTCGTCAACGCCCACAGCGGTGTCAACTGCTGCAACTCCAAGGGCGACTCGGGCAAGGGCGACATCATCGACCACCACGACTACAACAACGACGACCCGCCGTTCCCCGACCACCGGGCGGCCATGGACGGTGAGCACGGCGGCTTCACCCTGCGCACCCCGGGCCACATGTGGCCGGGCACGCCGACGGTGATCTACAGCGGGGTCGCCGACAAGGAGGCGCTGACCCGCAAGTACGTGGAGAACACCGAGCGGTTCTACCTCGACCAGGCCGCCGCCGAACTCTCCGGTTCGGTGTACACACAGATCACCGACCTGGAGAACGAGCTGAACGGCCTCTACACCTACGACCGCCGGGAGATCAAGGTCGACCCGGCCCGGGTGCACGAGGTCAACCGCAAGGTCATCGCGGCCGGCGCCGCCGCGGGCGAGCGGGAGCAGCTGAAGGGCGGCGGCCACTGGACACTCGACGAGGGCACCGGCACGACCGCGAAGGACGACGGCCCCAACGGCAAGCCCCTGACGCTCACCGAGGGCGCCGGCTGGACCCCCGGCGTCAGCGGCAGCGCGCTCGAGTTCGACGGACAGGGGCAGCACGCCGAGACCGGCGGCCCCGTGCTCGACACCACCGGCAGCTACTCCGTCGCCGGCTGGGTCAGGCTCGACTCGCTCCCCGGCAACTACGCCACCGCGATCAGTCAGGACGGGCGGCGCCAGGCCAGCCCCTTCTACCTGCAGTACGGGCAGGGCGCCTTCGCCTTCAGCACCCCCGACGGGAAGCGCGCCCGGCTGGAGACGAAACCGGACACGGGCCGCTGGTACCACCTCGTCGGTGTCCGTGACGACGCGCGGGGCGAGATCGACCTCTACGTCGACGGCAAACCGGCAGCGACCTCCACCGCCGGCCCCGCCTACGTCGGCTCCGGACCGCTTGCCGTGGGCCGCGCCCAGTGGAACGGCGGCGACACCGACTTCTGGGACGGCGCGGTGGACGAGGTCCACGCATACGACAGGGCACTCACCGCCGAGGAGGTGAGCGCCCTGCACGACCGGGAGAAGCCCTAGGCGGGCGGTCGGCAGGCACGGGCGACCGTGCCTGCCG
>NZ_JBHSOA010000014.1:185579-271675 GCF_042655885.1 Streptomyces chlorus | reverse complement strand
GCCCGCCCGCCCGCCCGCCCGGTCACCCTCGCCCGGCCGGGCCACAACCCGTACAACGACAGTGGGAGGTGCATGGGGTAAAGGAAACAAGGCTTGACGGAGACAAGGTTTAGTAGAACCTCCCGCGACTCAAGCGTGTCGATCGATTCAGTGGATACGCGGAAGCGCCAGTTCCGCAACAGTTGGGGATTTGCGCGACGAGCCGACTGTGGAATATGTTCCGGGAACTAGCAGGGAAGCAAGAAGGCCACCCATTGCAGTGGGTGGCCTTCGGTCTCCACCAGCGCATTGATTGTTGCCTCAACCAGCACGAACTAAATGGAGAACACTATGGTCGCACGCATCGGCGTAACAGTCGACATCCACCTTCGGGATCTGCCGATCGCGCTCATCGGCGCGGCTGGCGGCACGTTCGCTTTGTGGGCCAACGCCCCCGCCGAGGTCGCCATGCCCACGGCCCTGCTGATCGTCCTCGACATCCGCCTCCGCCGCTGTGGCCGACGCGCCTAACGGTCCGATCAAGCACCTGACGGCCCACAGGCGGCCCGGGGGTGCAAACAAGCCCCCCACCGGACAGGAAACAGCAGGTGGGGGGCTTGTTCGTGCCGCGTTACTTCTTCTTGCCCTGGTTCTTGACCGCCTCGATGGCGGACGCCGCCGCGTTCGGGTCGAGGTAGGTGCCGCCCGGGGTGAGCGGCTTGAAGTCGGCGTCGAGTTCGTAGGACAGGGGGATGCCCGTCGGGATGTTCAGGCCCGCGATGTCGGCGTCGGAGATGCCGTCGAGGTGCTTGACCAGGGCGCGCAGGCTGTTGCCGTGGGCGGCGACCAGGACCGTGCGGCCGGCCAGGAGGTCGGGGACGATGTTGTCGAACCAGTACGGCAGCATGCGGACGACGACGTCCTTCAGGCACTCCGTGCGCGGGCGCAGCTCCGGCGGGAGGGCGGCGTAGCGCGGGTCGTCGAACTGGGAGTACTCGGCGTCGGTGTCCAGAGGGGGCGGCGGGGTGTCGTAGGAGCGGCGCCACAGCATGAACTGCTCCTCGCCGAACTCCGCGAGGGTCTGCGCCTTGTCCTTGCCCTGGAGGGCGCCGTAGTGGCGCTCGTTCAGGCGCCAGCTGCGGTTCACCGGGATCCACAGGCGGTCGGCGGACTCCAGCGCGAGCTGGGCGGTGCGGATGGCGCGCTTCTGGAGCGACGTGTGGAGTACGTCGGGCAGCAGGCCGGCGTCCTTCAGCAGCTCACCGCCGCGGACTGCCTCCTTCTCGCCCTTCTCGGTGAGGTTGACGTCCACCCAGCCGGTGAACAGGTTCTTCGCGTTCCAGTCGCTCTCGCCGTGGCGGAGGAGGATCAGCTTGTACGGTGCGTCGGCCATGGCTCCGAGCGTAATCGAAGCCCCGCGCGGGCCGCGCCCCTGTCCGGTGGGTGAAGGGCGGGCTCGACGGGTTGACGGGATCTGTTAATCGAGTGGCGGGCTCCTCGGCAGCCTTCGTAATGTGTGCCTGCCGGTTCAGGCACTTACAATTCGGGGGTTCCATGGTGTCCGTCGGTCGTGTCAGGCGTGCGCTGCGGGAGACCGTGTCCGGGCTGCCACCTGCCTTCTGGTGGCTGTGGACCAGCACCCTCGTCAACCGGCTCGGCGGCTTCGTCGCCACCTTCATGGCGCTCTACCTCACCCTCGACCGCGGATACTCCGCCACCTACGCCGGTCTGGTTGCCGCCCTGCACGGCCTCGGCGGGGTGATGTCGTCCCTGGGCGCCGGGGTGATGACCGACCGGATCGGGCGGCGGCCCACCCTGTTGATCGCGCAGGCGTCCACCGCGGTGTCCGTCGCGCTGCTCGGCTTCGTGCGCGACCCCGTCGCCATCGCCGGCGTCGCCTTCCTCGTCGGTATGGCCTCCAACGCCTCGCGGCCCGCCGTCCAGGCGATGATGGCCGACATTGTCCGGCCCGAGGACCGTATCCGTGCCTTCTCCCTCAACTACTGGGCCATCAACCTCGGGTTCGCCGTCTCCACCATGGCCGCCGGGTTCATCGCCGAGCACAGCTATGCCGCCGGGTTCCTCCTCGAGGCCGTGATGACGATGATCTGCGCGATCGTCGTCTTCGTGAAGCTCCCCGAGTCGAAGCCCGTCCAGGTCGCGGGGGAGGCACGCGAGGACTCCGTCGGGCTCGGGACCGTGCTCCGCGACAGGCGGTTCATGGGCGTCGTGGGGCTGTCCTTCCTCGTCGCGCTGATCTTCCAGCAGGGGGCCGTCGGGCTGCCCGTCGCGATGGGCGCGGCCGGGTTCACCCCGGCGGACTACGGCATGGCCATCGCGGTCAACGGCGTCCTCATCGTCGTCCTGCAGATCCCGGTCACCCGGTTCATCGAGCACCGCGACCCCGGCCGCCTGCTGGTGGTCTCCGCGCTGCTCGCCGGGTACGGCTTCGGTCTCACCGCCTTCGCCGGGTCGGTCGGGGTCTTCGCCCTCACCGTCTGCGTGTGGACGCTCGCCGAGATCGTCAACGCGCCCACCCAGACCGGGCTCGTCGTCCAGCTGTCGCCGGCCCATGGGCGCGGGCGCTACCAGGGCATGTACACCATGTCCTGGGCCGTCGCCTCGCTCGTCGCCCCGCTGATGTCGGGACTCGTCATCGACCGGTACGGGGCGGAGTGGCTGTGGGGCATGTGCGCCGTCGTCGGCACGGTGGCGGGGCTCGGGTACGCGCTGTTGATGCGCCGTGTGCCGACCGCGACCACGACCGTCACCCACGCCGACGCCGACACTGACCCCGTCATCGCCGAGGAGGCGCCGGCCGTCGCCGCGAGAGGGGAGAAGGCCGTGGTTTTGGGGCGGGTGGACGAGGGGCTGCCGGAGGTCGGCGCCTCCGGCGGCTCACCGCACTGACAACGGCACCGCGTGGATCTCGTCGGCCAGGTGGCCGGTCCGTTCGTGGATGCGCTGGACCGCCTCGGCGGAGGGCGCCTCCGAGAGGCAGTAGAGCGTGCCGGACTCCGGGTCCGCCCACGTCTGCTGGAAGTGAACGCCCTCTTCCTGCTGTATCGCGAGGTCGGCCGCGTGGGCCTGCTCCAACTGGTCCGCCGTGATGCCGCGCATGCCGTGGTGGACATCCATGTACTGCGTCATGGCCTCGCACTTCCTTCCGACTTCGGGCGTACGTGCTTCGGCCGTACGTACCTTCCATGCTGCGCCTGTGCCGACCGCGCGGCACGCCGAAGGCCCCGGGTGGTCGGACGGCGGCAGCGAGTGCCGTCGTCACGATGACCGCCGGGGCCTTCGGCGCGTACCGAACAGTGAGCCTGCGGGCTCAGCCGCACTGGCAGGGGCTGCCCGACTGGCAGCCGCAGCCGCAGCCCGAGCCGCAGCCGCACGCGGCGATCAGGGTCAGGTTCCTGATCTCGGCCGGCTGCTCGGTCTCGCGTTCCCGCGCGGGATCGGGTGTCGTGCCGGTGGAGCTGGGGGAATCGGCCATGGGTCCCTCCTCGAGACTGGTGCCTGTACCCATTGGATGCCCGCTCCCCTGGGCACATCAACGGCGCATCAACGGCGCATTGGGACTCGCGCACGCCCCCTGGCCGATTCCCCGCGCTGTCCGGTCAGGCATCCGTCGCCGGCGCCGCCTGGATGTCGGGCTGGATGTCCGGCTGGATCTCGTCCGCGTGCTCGCCCGTGACCAGGTAGACCACCCGCTTGGCGACCGAGACCGCGTGGTCGGCGTACCGCTCGTAGTAGCGGCCCAGCAGCGTCACGTCGACGGCCGTCTCGATGCCGTGCTTCCAGCGGTCGTCCATCAGGTGCTGGAAGAGGGCGCGGTGCAGCAGGTCCATCTCGTCGTCGTCCTGCTCCAGCTGGAGCGCCAGGTCGACGTCCTTGGTGATGAGCACCTCGGCCGCCTTGGCCATCAGACGCTGGGCGAGCTGGCCCATCTCCAGAATGGTCGCGTGCAGGTCGTGCGGAACAGCACGCTCCGGGTACCGCAGCCGGGCGAGCTTCGCCACATGCTGCGCCAGGTCGCCGGAGCGCTCCAGGTCGGCCGACATCCGCAGCGAGGTGACGACGATCCGCAGATCGGTCGCCACCGGCTGCTGGCGCGCCAGCAGGGCTATGGCCAGGGCCTCCAGGTCGTGCTGGAGCTCGTCGACCTTCTGGTCGGCCTCGATCACGTTCTCGGCCAGCTTCAGATCGGTGTCGAGGATGGCGGTCGTGGCGCGCCCGATCGCCGACCCGACCAGTCGGGCCATCTCCACCAGACCGTCGCCGATCGAATCCAGTTCCTCGTGGTACGCGTCCCGCATCAGGGTTCCTCTCATGCGTTCGAAGGGGTTTCGGGAGCGGGGGGCTCCCGTGGGTTTTCGGGGCGTGTGCCCCGCCACGCAGCCGACAGCGCGAACCCCGCGCGACCGACGGTGCGAACCCCACGCTCCCACGTTCCGTTCCCTACGCGTCCGAATCCGGCCCCTTACATGAATCATCCCTGGCTCCAAGGTGAACTCTGGGCGACGAGTCTTAGAGCTTGTCGTCCCGTGGCTGTGGCCACTGGTCGGCGCATGCCTAACCTGGACACATGGACGTGAACGCGGCGGTCGCCGCAATGGCAGCGATCGCCGGAGTGCTCACCGGCGTCATCGCCATGCTGGCGTTCCGCTTCAGCGAGCGTGAACAGAGGCGCCCCACGCGTTCCTCGCTGCACACGGACCCGGTGCTTCCGCCGGGCGTGGACACCGTGCTGTCCGTACTGCGCTCCTCCGCCGTCGTCCTGGACGAGGCGGACGGCGTGGTCAAGGCCAGCTCCGCCGCGTACGCCCTCGGGCTGGTCCTCGGCGGCAAGCTCGCCGTGGATCCCATGCTGCAGATGGCCCGCGACACCCGGCGCGACGGCGAGATACGCCAGGTCGAACTGGACCTGCCCCGCCGCGGCACCGGACGCGGCGAGGCCCTCGCCGTCTCCGCCCGGGTGGCCCCCCTCGGCTCCCGGCTCGTCCTGCTGCTCGTGGAGGACCTCACCGAGGCCCGTCGCATAGAGGCGGTACGGCGTGACTTCGTCGCCAATGTCAGCCATGAACTGAAGACTCCGGTCGGCGCGCTTTCCCTGCTCTCCGAAGCCGTCATGGACGCCTCCGACGACCCCCAGGCCGTGGAGCGCTTCGCCGGCCGCATGCAGGGCGAGGCCGTCCGCCTCACCAACCTGGTGCAGGAACTCATCGACCTCTCCCGGGTCCAGAACGACGACCCGCTCGAGGACGCCGAACCCGTCCGGGTGGAAGACCTCGTCGCCGAGGCCGTCGGCCGCTGCCGGCACGCGGCGGGCATCAAACAGATCACCATGGCCTCCAACGTGTGGTCGCCCGAAGGAGCCGATCAGGGCGACGCCGGGCGGCAGGCGGAAGCCACCGAGATCGGCGACCTGCGCATCTGGGGCAACCGCGGCCAGCTCGCCGCCGCTCTCGGTAACCTCGTCGAGAACGCCGTCAACTACTCACCCGCCCGCACCCGCGTCGGCATTGCGGCCCGCTGGGTCGGCCGACCGGGCGGGGACATGATCGAGATCGCCGTGACCGACCAGGGCATCGGCATCTCGGAGAAGGAGAAGGAGCGCGTCTTCGAGCGCTTCTACCGTGTCGACCCGGCCCGCTCCCGTGCCACGGGCGGTACGGGTCTCGGCCTGGCGATCGTGAAGCACGTGGCCGCCTCGCACGGCGGGGAAGTCACCGTGTGGAGCGCCGAAGGCCAGGGCTCCACCTTCACCCTGCGGCTTCCCGAGGCCGCCGCGGCCCCCACCCGCGACCGCGCACCCCGGCCGTCCCACCAGGACGAACCCGAAAGCCTCAACGCCGAGGCCGGACGGACCGCCCGCTCCCCCCATTCCCCCGATCCATCCGCGTACGAAACGCTTCCCTCCCCGGAGGTCCTTCCGTGACCCGAGTGCTCGTCGTCGAGGACGAGGAGTCCTTCTCCGACGCCCTGTCGTACATGCTCCGCAAGGAGGGCTTCGAGGTCGCCGTGGCGGCCACCGGGCCCGACGGTCTCGACGAGTTCGAGCGCAACGGCGCCGACCTCGTCCTCCTCGACCTGATGCTGCCCGGCCTGCCGGGCACCGAGGTGTGCCGTCAGCTGCGCGGCCGCTCCAACGTCCCCGTCATCATGGTGACCGCCAAGGACAGCGAGATCGACAAGGTGGTGGGCCTGGAAATAGGGGCCGACGACTACGTCACCAAGCCGTTCTCCTCGCGCGAGCTGGTCGCCCGTATCCGCGCCGTGCTGCGCCGCAGGGGCGAGCCCGAGGAGGTCGCCCCCGCCGCCCTGGAAGCCGGTCCCGTCCGCATGGATGTCGACCGGCACGTGGTCACCGTGGGCGGCACCAAGGTCGACCTGCCCCTGAAGGAGTTCGACCTGCTGGAGATGCTGCTGCGCAACGCCGGGCGCGTGCTGACCCGGATGCAGCTCATCGACCGGGTCTGGGGCGCCGACTACGTGGGCGACACCAAGACCCTCGACGTCCACGTCAAGCGGCTGCGCGCCAAGATCGAGCCGGACCCGGGCGCGCCGCGCTACCTGGTGACGGTCCGCGGGCTCGGCTACAAGTTCGAGCCGTAGACGGGCCTCCGGATGCCGGGCCACCATGGCCCGGCATCCGGCATCCGGCGGTTTAACTCGATCGTGTGGTGGTCGGCTTGCGGCGTCGGTGGGCCGTCCGGGTCAGCGTGATCGTGCGATCTGGACGCCGGGTACGGCGCCGGTGAGGGGCCCCTGTTCCACCGGAGTGATGGTTCGGGGCCTCCCCGTCGCCTCCGGCCGTCCTCATGGGGCCGGGTCGCACAGGGAACTGGCCTTCCGGGCCCGGACCACGCACAGGATGCGTGTCGCCGCCCCAGGGGTTGAGTACGCCGGGGACTGGGGGGTACCTCCCACGCCCTTGAGGCAGTGGGGGAGCCCAGGACCGTTCGGGGCGTGCGGCTGAGCAGACCCACTCCCGCTCAGCCCAGAGGAACGGTCCCGTCCACCGTCGTATTCAGTGCGTGTGCGGGTATGTGCGCGGCCGCTGCCGCTCAGTTGCCGGCCGACTGGCTGGCCGAGGCGGCGTCGGACGGGGTGCCCTCGGGGGCGTCCGTCGTGTCGGCGGAGCCCTCGGCCCCGGGGGCCGCGGGTGCGCTCGGCGAGCCCGTTGCCTTGTCGGACGCACCCGCCGACGGCTTGGCCGAGGCCTCCGGCGCGGTCGGGATGTTGCTCGGGCCCCACTCGGTGAAGAAGCTCTCGGCCGGGTAGACGAACGCGCGCAGGCTCACGGCACCGGTCTCGCTGAAGGTGAAGGTGACCGGCTGCGCGTTGCCGTCCTGGACGGACTCACGGCTGCTGGACAGCACGGCCGAGGCGTTGCCCCCGCCGCCGAGGATGAGCCGGCCGCCGGCCGGGACGGTCAGGCTGCCGCCCTTGGCGGGGGTCAGCTCGGCGGTCTTGCCGGTGCCGGGGAGGGTGACCGACTCCAGCGTCTGGTCGGTGCGGCCCTCGTTGAACAGGGTCGCGGAGACGACGGCCGGTCCCGTGGACTCGAGGTCCGGCTGGGTGACGACGATGGCGTTCTGGACCTTGATGACGCCGACGGTCGTCGCGGCGTTGTCCGGCTGGACCTGCAGGGTCTGGGCGTTGTTGCCGGCCGCGCACGCGGAGAGCGAGGCGATCGAGAACGCGATGGCGGCGGCGGCGATGGCCCCGCGTCGAAGGCTGCTGCTCACGGCGGCGGCAACTCCTTGACTCGTGCGAGCGGTGGCGACCGGTCAGCCGCCCTGAGTGTCTGTCATTCGCTGCCAGTGGGTGCCTGTCAGCGGCCCCAGGTTATCGAGCCGCTCCCGCGCGTCCGCACCCGACCCTCTCTGCGGCGCCCACTGTTCACCCCGGATGGCGCGCATGGGCGCCGTGGACGGCCCTCGGCTCGCGTGTGATCCCGGAGATCCCGGTGATCCCGGAAGTGTGATGCCCGGAGCGCGAGCCCGCGTGTGAGGGCGTGATGCCTGCCACTGGCTCGCGTAAGTGACTCGCGGGTAAGTGACTCGCGGGTTACTCCGGCCGGACACTCCTCCGGCATTCACATAAGTACGGCCGGGGGTGTCCTCCCCTCGGCGTGGCGCGTATTCCGTGAAGGAATACGGGGGCCGGACCGGAAAATGCGGCGGGCGGTCCGGAAATGGATCACCGTCGGCGTGTCCCGGAGGGCTCGTGATCAATTTCGGATTCGGCTGGAACCCGGCTGCGCGCACCGAACGGAGTAGCGAAAGTCGAGCACTTGGAGTCAGACATAGGGGGACGTATGGGCGTCTCCGGGGAGTTCCGGATGCGTGTACCGTACGCGTTTCGCTTGCCCCGGAGAGCCCCTCCGACCTGCGAATACCTGCTTCCGTTCAGTGGTCGAAGCACGTTCCTGATGCTGTTGTCAAGCCCCGAGAATGGCCCTGACCTGCGAAAACGCCATTCAGAACACGCTGTATCCGTGTTACCCTGGATAGCCACGGAAGGGGTACCTGTCACATGACGTTCAAGGTTGGCGACACCGTGGTCTATCCCCATCACGGGGCCGCGCTGATCGAGGCTATCGAAACTCGCCAGATCAAAGGCGTGGACAAGACCTACTTGGTGCTGAAGGTCGCCCAGGGCGACCTGACGGTACGTGTGCCAGCGGACAATGCGGAGTTCGTCGGCGTGCGTGATGTGGTCGGTCAGGACGGGCTGGACCGGGTCTTCGAGGTGCTGCGCGCGCCGTATGCCGAGGAGCCCACGAACTGGTCCCGTCGGTACAAGGCAAACCTGGAGAAACTCGCCTCGGGCGACGTCATCAAGGTCGCGGAAGTCGTGCGTGACCTGTGGCGTCGTGAGCGTGAGCGCGGACTCTCCGCCGGTGAGAAGCGCATGCTCGCCAAGGCGCGCCAGATCCTGGTCAGCGAGCTCGCTCTCGCGGAGAAGACCAACGAGGACAAGGCCGAAGCTCTCCTCGACGAGGTTCTCGCCTCCTGAGGCGAGGAAAGCGCAGCAGGCGGGGCACGCACGGAGCTTCGTCGCCCGGTGCTCGGTAGCACACCGAATTCCATGTGCACCTCGAGGACCAGCACATCGAAATGCCGCGGTGCCCGATGACGTTTGTGAAGTCGCCGGGCGCTGCGGCATGTTCGTACCCGGACACCATCCGTAGGTGACACCGTCCGTATGCCGCCCAGCCCGTACGCTTCGCACCCGCCGCGCTTCCCCGCACTCTGCCGGGTCCGGGCGGCCGACCCGACCAGAGTCACGGAAGGGGCTGGTCAAGGCGGTACGCCCGGCACTTCCCCCGCTCCGGGAGCAAGGGCTACGCCCAAGGCCATACCCACTCGGGTCCAGCACACAAACCTGACAGGAACCGATGTCTGACGATCCCTTCCCGCAGTCGCCGGCGCAGCCCGTGTCCGGCCGTCCGACCGCCCGCACAGCGGCCGTGATCCCGGCCGCCGGCCGGGGTGTGCGCCTCGGTCCGGGCGCGCCCAAGGCGCTCCGCACCCTGGGCGGCACGCCCATGCTCATCCACGCCGTCCGCGCGATGGCCGATTCCCGTGCCGTCTCCCTGGTCGTCGTCGTGGCCCCGCCGGAGGGCGCCGCGGAGGTCAGGACGCTGCTCGACGCGCACGCGCTGCCCGACCGCACCGAGTTCGTCGTCGTCCCCGGCGGGGAGAGCCGTCAGGAGTCCGTGAAACTCGGCCTCGCCGCGCTGCCGCCCGGGTTCGACATCGTCCTGGTGCACGACGCGGCCCGCCCGCTGGTCCCCGTCGACACCGTGGACGCCGTCGTCGAGGCCGTCCGCGACGGCGCCCCCGCCGTGGTCCCGGCGCTGCCGCTCGCCGACACCGTCAAGCAGGTCGAGCCCGCCGCCGTCCCCGGCGAGCCGGAGCCCGTGGTCGCCACCCCCGACCGGTCCCTGCTGCGTGCCGTGCAGACCCCGCAGGGCTTCGACCGGGCCACCCTGGTGCGCGCGCACGAGACGGTGACCGACAACGTCACCGACGACGCGAGCATGGTCGAGCAGCTGGGCCTGGCCGTCGTCACCGTGCCCGGCCACGAAGAGGCGTTCAAGGTCACCCGCCCCCTCGACCTCGTCCTCGCCGAGGCGGTCCTCGCCCGCAGGAGGCTCAACGATGGCTTCTGAGCCGCAGGCCGCAGGCGCGGAGTCCGTTCACGCGGAGTCCCTACGCGCGGAGCCCGCACGCGCGGAGCCCGTCCTCCCGCAGGTCGGCATCGGTACCGACGTCCATGCCTTCGAGGACGGCCGGGAGCTGTGGTGCGCCGGCCTGAAGTGGGAGGGCCAGGGGCCCGGACTCGCCGGGCACTCCGACGCCGACGTCGTGGCGCACGCCGCATGCAACGCCCTGTTCTCCGCCGCCGGCCTCGGCGACCTGGGACAGCACTTCGGCACCGGGCGGCCCGAGTGGTCCGGCGCCTCCGGCGTGACCCTGCTGACCGAGGCCGCACGGATCGTCCGGGCGGCCGGATTCCGGATCGGCAACGTCGCGGTGCAGGTCGTCGGGGACCGCCCCAAGATCGGCAAGCGCCGGGACGAGGCCCAGAAGATCCTTTCCGAGGCCGCCGGGGCACCCGTGTCGGTCTCCGGCGCCACCACCGACGGACTCGGCTTCCCGGGCCGCGGCGAAGGACTCATGGCCGTCGCCACCGCCCTCGTCGTCCGCACGGACCGGGGCTGACCGCCGTCCGCGCGGACCGGGATCGACCGAAACACGGTTCGAGGACGGCGGAAAGGGGCGCGAGGCACCGCCCCGGGCCGACTACCCTGGAGGGGTGACCATTCGCCTGTACGACACCAGCGCCCGGCAGATTCGTGACTTCATCCCGCTCCAGCCGGGTTGTGTCTCGATCTACCTGTGTGGTGCCACCGTGCAGGCAGCACCCCACATCGGGCACATCCGCTCGGGGCTGAACTTCGACATCATGCGCCGCTGGTTCGAGTACCGCGGTCTGCGCACGACGTTCATCCGCAATGTCACGGACATCGACGACAAGATCATCGCGAAGTCCGCAGAGCAGGACCGCCCCTGGTGGTCCATCGGCTACGAGAACGAGCGCGCCTTCACCGACGGCTACCAGGCCCTCGGCTGCCTCCCCCCGACCTACGAGCCGCGCGCCACCGGCCACATCACCGAGATGGTCGAGATGATGCGCGGCCTCATCGAGCGCGGCCACGCCTACGAGGCCGACGGCAACGTCTACTTCGCCGTCACCTCGTTCCCCGAGTACCTGGAGCTGTCCAACCAGGAACTCGACAATCTGCTCCAGCCGTCGGGCGAGGGCGAGACCGGCAAGCGCGACCCGCGCGACTTCGCCCTGTGGAAGGCGGTCAAGCCCGGCGAGCCGAGTTGGGAGTCGCCGTGGGGCCGCGGTCGTCCCGGCTGGCACCTCGAGTGCTCGGCGATGGCGCACAAGTACCTCGGCCCCGTCTTCGACATCCACGGCGGCGGCCTCGACCTGATCTTCCCGCACCACGAGAACGAGATCGCCCAGGCCAAGGCCTACGGCGACGAGTTCGCCCGGTACTGGGTGCACAACGCCTGGGTCACCATGAGCGGCGAGAAGATGTCGAAGTCGCTCGGCAACTCGGTGCTCGTCAGCGAGATGGTCAAGCGCTGGCGGCCCATCGTGCTCCGCTACTACCTCGGCACCCCGCACTACCGCTCGATGATCGAGTACAGCGAGGAGGCCCTGCGCGAGGCGGAGTCCGCGTTCGCGCGGATCGAGGGCTTCATCCAGCGGGTCGGCGAGCTGACCGGCACCGCGGGCGCCGTCGAGCCGGCCGCAGAGGTGCCGCCCGCCTTCGCCGAGGCCATGGACGACGACCTCGGCGTACCGCAGGCGCTGGCGGTGGTGCACACCACCGTCCGGCAGGGCAACAGCGCGCTGGCCGCCGACGACAAGGAAGCGGCCGTCGCCCGCCTCACCGAGGTGCGCGCCATGCTCGCCGTCCTCGGCCTGGACCCCCTCGACGCGCACTGGGCCGGTGATGCCGGCCGCGGCGACGATCTGAACGGCGTCGTCGACACCCTCGTCCGCATGGTCCTCGACCAGCGCGAGGCCGCCCGCGCCCGCAAGGACTGGCCCACCGCGGACGCCATCCGCGACCAGCTCGGCCAGTCCGGACTGGTCATCGAGGACGGTCCGCAGGGCCCACGCTGGAGCCTCGGCCCGCGCTGACGCGGACGCACGGCGGAAGCGCGGCCGGAGCACGGCCGCAAGATCGAGTGTGCCGTCCGGGCCTCCGGGCGGCACACTGCATAGACGTAACACCGACACAGACGCAACACCGACACGCCGACGCGACAGACGCAGGACCGATTCGCCGAGGCGACAGACGCACCACCGACGTGCGTACGCAGATCCGTACGCACGCACGACCTCATGGAGACGGGTACATCATGGCCGCGAACAACCGCCGCATGTCCGGCAAGAAGGGCGCGCAGGTCGGCAGTGGCGGCCAGCGGCGCCGGGGCCTGGAGGGCAAGGGGCCCACGCCCCCCGCAGAGATGCGCAAGGGGCACGCCAAGCAGCGTATCGCCCAGGCGAAGACCCGCCGGGCCGTCGGACGCGCCCCGCAGCGGCGCGGCGGCGGGCGCTCGACCTCCGAACTCGTCGTCGGGCGCAACCCCGTCGTCGAGGCGCTGCGCGAGGGCGTGCCCGCCTCCACGCTGTACGTCCAGCAGTTCATCGACAACGACGAGCGGGTGCGCGAGGCGCTCCAGCTCGCGGCCGAGCGCGGCGGCATCAACCTCATGGAGGCCCCCCGCCCCGAACTCGACCGGATGACCAACGGGCTGAACCACCAGGGCCTGGTCCTCCAGGTCCCGCCCTACGAGTACGCGCACCCCGAGGACCTCGTCGCGGGCGCCCACGACGAGGGCCAGGACCCGCTGATCGTCGCCCTCGACGGCGTCACCGACCCGCGCAACCTCGGCGCCGTCGTCCGCTCCGTCTCCGCCTTCGGCGGCCATGGCGTAGTCGTCCCGGAGCGGCGCGCCGCCGGGATGACCGCCGGTGCCTGGAAGTCGTCCGCCGGTGCCGCCGCCCGTACGCCCGTCGCGCGGGCCACCAACCTGACGCGCACCCTGGAGGCGTACAAGAAGGCGGGGATCGCGATCGTCGGGCTGGCCGCCGACGGAGAGTCCGAGATCGGTGAACTGGCGGCACTGGCGGGCCCCGTCGTGATCGTCGTCGGCAGCGAGGGCAAGGGACTCTCCCGACTCGTCGGCGAAACCTGCGACTTCCGGGTGCGGATCCCGATGCCGGGCGGCACCGAATCCCTCAACGCCGGTGTGGCGGCGGGAGTTGTGCTGTACGAGGCGGCACGCCGCCGCGCCTGAACGGGCGTTCGGCACCTTCACCCGTACGGGGTATTTCGGGTGGTCCGGACGGGTGGGGGGCATGCTTGACGCGGTCCGGACACATCCGGCGCGTCAAGGCAGTGTCCTAACGTCGGGTCACTCGGTTAGATGAGTGTGGACACCAGAACACCCCGCACACCTACGGGGGACCGCTCGTCGGCACTCGACGACGCTCCCGCGCTGAGCATGGTGAAGGTGCCGAGCGATCCGGCGCAGGTCATCGTCAATCACGCCAGCTTCCGCGTGCAGCTGGGCGTCTCGAACCGACGCGTCCAATCCCAGCGGATCGCACGGCACGTGATCGCGGCCGAGGACACGGCCCGCATCCCCGTCGTCACCACCGTGGGCGCCCCGGGCCGGACCGCGGCCCGTCGGCGCCCCGTCGTCTGGAGCGGCCGCTCGGCCCCCGACGACACCGGCGCGCACCGACTCCTCCAGACCATGCGGCACGAAGGCGTCCGCCACGCCGGCGAAGCGCTCACCGGCGCCGGCGCCACCCGGGTCGTCCCCCGCGCCGGCGACGGTTACGGCCATGCCGAGGACCCGGCGGCCCAGACCCTCGAAACGCCCGTCGTCGGCCCCCAGCGCACCCACGGCGGCCGGCAGCCCCTGCTGCCCCCCATGCGCACCGTCGGCAGCGCCTACGACGAACCGGCGTACGGCGACCAGGGCTACGGGAACCAGGACTACGACGAGCAGGGTTACGGGAACCAGGACTACGACGAGCAGGGATACGACCGACAGGGATACGGCGAACAGGGCTACGACAACGACGAGTTCGGGGACACCGGTGGCCATCGGACCGCCACCGACCCGAACACCGGCGGCCGCCGCGCCAGGCGCCACGGCGACGATCCGGCCCGGCACGCCTACTACCCCGGCCGCCGGATGAACCTCGGGGTCGTCCTGCTCCCGCTGCGCCTCTTCCTCGGCTTCATCTCCATCTACGCCGGCATGGGCAAACTCTGCGACCCGCTCTACTTCGACGGCGGCGAGCGCGGCTCCATGGTGACGTGGCTCAGGACCCTGCACCCGTGGGAAGTCGCCCAGCCGCTCCAGCAGTTCGCCCTCGAACACCCCATCGGCGCCGGACTCCTCGTCGCCTTCCTCCAAGTGATCGTCGGCGTCCTCACCGTCCTCGGCTGCTGGCAGCGCGTCGGCGCCGCCATCGGCGCCCTGCTCTCCACCGCGCTGCTGGTCACCGTCAGCTGGAAGAGCGCCCCCGCCTACGACGCGCCCGACATCATCTACCTCGCCGCCTGGTCCCCGCTGATCATCGCCGGCGCTCCCGTCTACTCCGTCGACGGCCGCCTCGTCGCCCGCGCCTGGCGCCGCCTCGGACCCCGCTCCGACCTCTGGGACCTGCGCCGCTACGTGCTGCGCCGCGGTGCCCTCGTCACCGTCGTCGTCTGCGGACTCACCCTGCTCACCGGCTCGCTGCTCGGCGGCGCCGTGCGGGACGCCGACCGCGTGGTCGTCCCCGGCCCCGGCGAGGCCCCGCGCAACGAACTCCCCGGCTCCCCGCTTCCGCAGGAGCCCGGCGAGCGCGAAAAGGGGACCCCGTCCGCCTCCACCTCGCCCACCCAGGGCGCCACGTCCGGAGCCGGCAGCGCCAGTCCCTCCGAGGGCGCCACCACCCCCGGCGCGACCCGCGACACCGGCGGTGGTGTCACCGGCGCACCCAGCCAGACCCAGGGCACCAGCGGTGAGGCCCCGCCCCAGCAGTCGTCCCCGGTGGAACAGGCCCCGAGCACCAGCGCCGGCGCCACCACGGGCGGCGGCACCACCGGAGACGGCGGCGACAATGGCGCCCCGAGCGACGGGGGCGGGGACGGGGGCGGGGGCGGGGACGAGGGCCCGGCGCCCGAGCAGCCCGGCCGGCTCGTGGGCGGGCTGCTGGGATAGGCCGCCCGGCCACCAGGCACAGGCGCGACGACGACGGGGTCCCGCACGGAGTGACGTGCGGGACCCCGTCGTCGTCGCGCTGGGGGCGGTGTGGCTGGAGGGCGGTGCGGCTGGAGGGTTGGCGCGGGGACTCAGCGGCTCTGGGAGGCCAGTTCCTTCGCCGCCTCCGTCAGGTCCTTCGCGGTGTCGATCGCCCGCCAGTAGGAGCCCTGCGGGATCGGGAACCCGGCCAGCCGGCGCTCACGGGCCAGCCGCGGGAACGTGGTGCGCTCGTGGTCGCCGCGCTCCGGCAGCAGACCGGCGAACCCGGGGGAGAAGACGTACACCCCCGCGTTGATCTCGAACGGCGACGGCGGCGACTCTATGAAGTCGGTGATGTGCCCGAACCCGTCGGTCTGCACCGCACCCCAGGGAAGGCGCGGGCGGGCCAGGGCGAGGGTCGCGACGGCGTCCCGCTCGGTGTGGAAGTCCGCCATGTCGCGCAGCGAGAAACGGGTCCAGATATCGCCGTTCGTGGCGTACCAGGGCTGGTCCGGGTGCGGCAGGCGGGCGGCCGCGTACCGCAGACCGCCGCCGCGGCCGAGCGGCTCCGTCTCGACGACGGTGGTGACGGAGAGCGGCAGATCGACGGTCTCCAGCCACTCCTGCAGCACCTCGGCGAGATGACCGCAGGAGACGACGACATCCGTCACGCCCTCCTCGGCGAGCCAGGAGAGCTGATGGCCGATGATCGGGGTTCCCGTCCCGGGAATCTCGACCATCGGCTTGGGCCGGTCGTCGGTGTACGGACGAAGCCGGGAGCCTTGCCCGCCGGCCAGGACGACGGCTTGAACGGGGCGCGACGCGGCGCTCGGATGGGTCATGAGCGCACTGTACGTGGCGCCCGGAGGGCCGGACCGTGGGCCCCGGGGCCTGTGGGACAGGCCCCGGGGCCGGCCGAGGGGCTGCTGAGAGGTCCGGCCCAAGGGCCCGGCGAAGGGCTGGCGAGGGTCGGCCGGGGGCCTGGCAGAGGGGCGGGTGTGGGCTCAGCCGTGGGCGGTGAGCACCCCCGACGCGAAGGAGGTGTCGCAGACCGGACGGGTGTAGGACTGGGCCCTGGTGGGGCCGTACACCCGGACCGCCGCCTTGCCGAGCGCACGCGCGATCGACGTGCAGTGCCGCGCCAGCGACGGACGGTCGTTCACCGCCTGCTGGAGGTGGGTGAGGGCGACGCCCGGGTTCTCCTCCTGCAACTCGACCAGGAGCCTGTCCCGCAGGACCTCGTGCGGGGCCCGCTCGGCGGCACGCGAGGACGCGCCGGACGAGGAGGCCCCGGACACGGCGGTGTCGGCGGCGGCGAGGACCGGACTCGAAGGGCTCCCCGACCAGTTGACCCGGGCGACCGCGAGGGTTCCGGAGAACACCAGGACGACGGGCAGGACGAAGGCGAGGGTACGGCCGACCCGGCGGGCGGGGCCCCGGCCGCGTCGCGTCTGAGGGGTAGTGGAGTGCTTCACGCGTGTGAGAGTAGCGTCCGGTAATGACATGGGGACATTCAGTCACCGGTTCGGGTGACATGGCGGGGGCGATTCCTGGACGGCGCGTTGACGCGCACTGCTCGAAATGGCCGGTATGTCAGGGTATTTATCGACAATGGAGACGCAACGAAGAGGACCCCACAGCGAACTGCGGGGCCCTCTTCATCAACTCGGGTGAATTACCCGGGCCGTCGTGTTTCGGATGCGACGACGCCCGGCTCAGTCGGACAGGCGCTCGCCGGACGACGTCGAGAACACGTGGCTCTCGCCGGACCGCGGCACGACGTGCAGCGTGCTGCCCTTCTCCGGCACGTTGCGGCCGCCGACGCGGACGACGAGGTCCTTGGACTCGTCGCCGACCTGGGCGGTGCCGTACACGAACGCGTCGGAGCCCAGCTCCTCCACCACGTTGACGACGACCGCGAGGCCCTGGCCGGACTCGGCACCGGCCACGTCGAAGTGCTCGGGACGGACGCCGACGGTGACGGTCTTGTCGGTGGCGGCGGCCAGCGCGTCGCGGTCCACCGGGACCACCGAGTTGCCGAACTTCACGCCGCCGTCGGCGATCGGCACCTCGACGAGGTTCATCGCCGGGGAGCCGATGAAGCCGGCCACGAAGAGGTTGGCGGGCCTGTCGTACATGTTGCGCGGGGTGTCGACCTGCTGGAGCAGACCGGCCTTGAGGACCGCCACCCGGTCGCCCATGGTCAGGGCCTCGACCTGGTCGTGGGTGACGTAGACGGTGGTGATGCCCAGGCGGCGCTGGAGCGAGGCGATCTGCGTACGGGTGGACACACGGAGCTTGGCGTCCAGGTTGGACAGCGGCTCGTCCATGAGGAACACCTGCGGCTCACGCACGATGGCGCGACCCATGGCGACACGCTGGCGCTGACCGCCGGAGAGCGCCTTCGGCTTGCGGTCCAGATAATCCGTCAGGTCGAGGATCTTCGCGGCCTCCTCGACCTTCTGCCGGATCTCCGCCTTGTTGACACCGGCGATCTTGAGCGCGAAGCCCATGTTGTCGGCGACCGACATGTGCGGGTACAGCGCGTAGTTCTGGAACACCATGGCGATGTCCCGGTCCTTCGGCGGCAGGTGCGTGACGTCGCGCTCACCGATGCGGATGGCGCCGGCGTTCACGTCCTCGAGCCCCGCCAGCATGCGGAGCGAGGTGGACTTGCCGCAGCCGGACGGACCGACCAGCACGAGGAACTCCCCGTCCTCGATGTCGATCTCGAGCGCGTCCACGGCGGGCTTGGTCGAACCGGGGTAGATCCGGGTCGCCTTGTCGAACGTGACAGTGGCCATGGTGAAGGGCCCCCTTCTACCGGCAGGAACGTGCCGGACGATCCGAGTAGGAAGGTGGTGCCACGACGGGATGTTCCGTTGTGGTTCCGTGTGGTGCAGTCCACGAGGGTGAACTGGCACTGGACGGTACCTGGCGTTCACCTGGTCTGTCAGTACCTGAGACCCTGTGAACTTCACGGAAACTTTCGCATGGGCAGAGCGACGCACTTTTGACCCGGCAGTACAATAGGTGCATTTCATCTCGCGCTTTGTGCTGGCTTCCTGCTTCAACGCCCACAGCCGACCCATCACAGTCCTGACGGAATGTGCCCGAACGGGCTTACGCAGGCTCCACAGGCATGAGCTTCCCTTCACCTTCCTGTGCAGCTCCCGCTGCAACCGCGCCAGCTTGTCCGCACATCGCTTCAGCAGCTTCGGATGACCGACCTTCCGCCCGTCGTCCAGGGTGACCAGAGACGCCAGCCCAAGATCCAGGCCGGCTGCGGTCGGCTCCCGCGAGCCCGGCACGAACGAAGGCGGCAACGGATTGACGCGTTCCTCCACGAGAACCGAAACGAAGTACCGGCCTGCTCTGTCCCTCACCACCGACAAGCGGACCGGGGCTGTCCCGGCGGGCAGTGCCCGTGACCAGCGGACAGCCAGCGGACGGGCCTGCTTCGCCAGTTTCAGTAACCCTGTACCCGCCCGGTCACCGTCCTCGACCCAGCTGAACCCCGTACGCACATACGTCGCCGTATCCCTGGACCGGCCCTTCCGGCTTCTGCTGGGGGAGATTCACCTCGCCCCTCAAGAACCGGCTGAACGCCTGATCCAGATGGCGCAGGGACTGCTGAAGGACCGTGGACGACACCTCTTTCAGCCACGTCGTCTCCTCCGCCCGCTTCCAGCTGGTCAACGCCCGACAGGTCTCCGCGAACCCCACCCTCACCCGGTGTTGCTCCCATGCCTGCGAACGAAGCGCCAGCCCTTCGTTGAACACCCACCGGCAGGCTCCGAAGGTCCTGCTCAACTGCTCCACCTGTTCCGCATCCGGATAGAAGCGAAAGCGGTAGACGTGATGCCGGGCATCTGGCTCCTTGATGTGTGCTCGCAGCGGCGTCATCTCGCGCGTGCGGTGCTTGCGCCGGTCGGCGATGCCCAGGATCTCGCGCTTGACGCGCCGGGCTTCCTCACCCCTTACCGGCTCTGGTTTCTCCACAAGCTCGTCCATGGCCCCTCCCGACGACGACTTCCGGAACGGCACATCAGATCGATCAACGAACGGGCGCGCGGATGGTTACGCGTCTTCAGACCACGCTCGACTGCAAACCTCGTCGCTTCGGGAAACCGGCCCTGTGTACAGTGGACCCGCCTTCGCGCGCTCCGCGCGGCGCCTCCTTAGCTCAGATGGTCAGAGCAGCTGTCTTGTAAACAGCAGGTCGTCGGTTCGAATCCGACAGGGGGCTCCTCAGTTCCCGGGCCGGAGAAATCCGGCCCGGGATTTTTCATGGCGTCCGGGGCGCCCAAGCGGCGGGCGATCTCCAGTTGGCGGTCCTCCAGGGGGCGGCCGTCCTCGATGTTCCAGAGGCAGTTCTGCAGCAGCCGTCCGTACGTCCACGCGCGGGCCCGCTCGCGGTCCAGGCCGAGGACGTCGGTCATCGCGTCGAAGCGCCATCGGACGTCGTCGGCGTCGAAGCGGTTGGCCAGGGCCGGCCAGAGGTCGAAGCCGGGGTCGCCGGCGAGTGGCTTGGGGTCGATGGCGAGCCAGTCGGCACGGTCGGCGGCCAGGACGTTCTCCTCGTGCAGGTCCCAGTGCAGGAGGCGGTCGCCGGGCTCGTCCACGACCTCCCGTACGGCCGCCGCGCAGTCGGCGAGGATGCGGCGGGCCGCCGGGTCCGGGACGCGGGCCAGGGCCCCGGGGGTTCGCTCCAGCATGGCGCGGGCGAGGTCGCCGAGGCGGCGCATGCCCGGCGGGGCGGGGGTGGTGGTGAGGTGGGCGAGGAGGCGGGCGATCACCAGGACGGCCTCGTGGGCGTCCGGGAGGCGGGAGAGCATCCGGGAGGCATCGAGGCGTTCCAGGAGCATGGTGCCGGTGGCCGCGTCGTGCTCCAGCAGGCGGACCGCTCCGTCGCCGTCCCAGATCCGCAGGGCGACCGGTTCGCCCTCGGTCTCCTCGTCCAGGATCTGGAGCTTCAGCACGGCCGGTGTGCCGTCCGCGCGGTCGACGGGGAGAACCAGGGCGCTCACGCCGTGCATCGGCGCGCCGGTGACGTGCAGGTGCCAGCGCTCCAGGAAGGCGGCGGCCAGACCGGGCAGCCGGGCGACGAAGGCGCGGCCCGCCTCCCCGTTGAACTTCTCCTGCGCCGCGGCGAGTTCCTCGGGTACGTGGATCACGGTGGGCACGGTAGTACGACGCTCAGGGCTCCAGGACGACCTTTCCGGTCGTGCCCCGGTTCTCCAGGGCGCGGTGGGCGGCGGCGGCCTCGGCGAGGGGGAAGCGGTGGACGGCGGGGGTGAGCCGGCCTTCGGCGGCTTCGGCGAGGGCACGCAGTTCGAGGGTGCGTACGGGGTGGGGGCCGCCTGCTCTGCGCATCATCTCGGGACCGAGGACGTTGAGGGAGACGCCGTCGACGAGGTAGGGGTCGGTGCTGTCGAGACCCTGGGCGGACCAGCCGAAGACGACGTGGCGACCGCCGGGGGCGAGCAGGGCGACGACCGCGCGGGCGATGTCGCCGCCCACGCCGTCGTAGACCAGGGTCACCTTGCCCTCGTGGGCGGCGAGGTGTGCGGTCCAGGCCGGGTCCGTGTAGTCGACGGCGAGGTCGGCGCCGTTCGCCGAGACCCGGGCGGTCTTCTCGGGGCCTCCGGCGAGGCCGATGACAGTGGCGCCCGCGTTGCTGGCGTACTGCACGAGGAGGGTGCCGATGCCGCCGGCCGCGGCGGGGACGACGACCACGTCCCCGGGGCCGGGCTCGGCGAACTGCACGATGCCCATGGCCGTGCGGCCGGTGCCGATCATGGCGACGGCCTGGGCGAAGTCCAGGCGCTCCGGGATCTCGTGCAGGCGGTCGGCGTCCGTGACGGCCAGCTCCGCGTAGCCGCCCGGGGCGAATCCGAGGTGGGCGACGACGCGCTTGCCGAGCCAGTCCGCGGGCGTGCCGTCGCCGAGGGCGTCGACGACTCCGGCGACCTCGCGGCCGGGGACGGTGGGCAGGGCGGTGGGTGTGGGCGCGGGCCCCTGATGGCCTCGGCGCAGGGCGGTGTCCAGGAGGTGGACCCCGACGGCCCGGACGGTGATACGCACCTGGCCGGGGCCCGGCCGCGGATCCGGGACCTGTTCGTGGGTGAGGTTCTCGGCGGGGCCGAAGGCGTGCAGGCGGATGGCGTGCATGGGTGTCTCCTGGGGCATGGTCCGGCCGGCCGGTCCGGAAGTCGGTCCGGAAGCCGGTCCGGGTATCTGCCCGGACCGCCCGGACCGGGTACCGGCTCGGTGTGGTCGCTGTGATGGACCCACTGTTCAACCTCAAGCTCGCTTGAGGTCAAGCTCGTGCCGGCCGAGGGCGAGGGAGACGGCCGTGAGGGCGCTGTTGAAGGAGACCTCGGAGAGCACACCGGGGGCGGCGACCTGGTCGCCCGCGAGGTAGACGCCGTCGCCGCGGTCGACGGCGGGCCGGTCGTGCCAGCTGGTGCCGGGCAGGTCGACGGCGCCGGTCCGCCCGTTCGCCACCGCCTCCCGCCGCCAGGTGACGCGCTCCCGCCAGCCCGGGTAGCCCAGGTCCAGCAGTTCCTCGGCGCGGGCCACACCGTCGGCCTTGGTCTCGTGCGGGGCGATGGGGATCTGGCCCTGGAGGAGCTGTTCGCCGGCGGGGGCGAGGGTGCGGTCCTGGGCGGTGAACCGTTCCAGCCAGCCGGGTGCGTCCAGGTCGGACACGACGAACGCGTCGCCGCGCCGGGTGCGCAGGGCGAGGTCGACGAGGACGGTGCGGCCGCTCGGCCAGGTGAGGGCGGGGTCGCCGAGGAGGTGGCGGGCGGCGTCCAGGGAGGTGGCGACGACGACCGGGGTGTCCGTGGGGAGCGTGTCCGCGCGGGACAGGGTCTCCATGCGGACGCCCAGGTTCCAGGCGCGGGAGGCCATGCGGTCGATGAGGCCGCCCCAGCCACCGCGCGGGTAGTGGGCCTCCGGCGGCAGCTTGGTGGCGCGGCGCAGGCGTTCCTGGACGAAGGCGGCGGAGAGGGAGCCGGGGTCGTGGTGGAAGAGGGCGACGGCACAGTAGTGGGCGGCGGCGCGCGCGCCCTCCTCGCCGGCGATGCCGGTGGCCCAGGTACGGAAGTCGGTGTCGACGGGGGCATGGGCATGGACGCGGCGCAGCAGTTTCAGCAGGGCGAGGGGCGGGACGCGGTGCAGGGTGCCGTGGTGGCGGAGCCGGAGGCGGGCGGCTTCCAGGGGCGGGAGGGGCGCGAGGGGGCCGATGAGGTCGCGTTGCCGGAGCCAGGACCAGTGCGGGCCGCCGCTGTAGAGGGCGTGGGGGCCCTCGTTGGTCCGGTAGGGGCCCTCGGCGGTGCGGGCGCGGCCGCCGAGGGTGTGGTGCGCTTCGTGGAGGGTTACTTCGGCTCCTGCCTCGGCGGCGGTGATGGCCGCGGTCAGTCCGGCGAAGCCGCCGCCGATGACGGTGATGCGGTGCATGGCTGGGTTCTCCCTCGGTCGGGGTCGCGCCTGGCGGTTCTGGAGACGGTTCCGTCCGGACGGGACCGTCTCCGGTTGTTCCGGTGGTTCGTGGCTACGACGGCCCAGGGCCCCAGGATGTGACAGGTTCGAGGTCTTCGCAGGTCAGACCGATTGTCAGTGGGGGAGTGCAGGATGAGGGCATGGTGAGGCGAGCGGGGTCGGCGGGCGGTACGGGGGTGAAGGGCGCACGGCGTCCGGAGCTGCGGCTGCCGGAGCCGGAGCGGTACGAGGGGGGTGGGCTGGAGCCGGACGGGGATTACGACGGGCTGGAGTTCTTCGAGGCGGATCTCTCGGCGCAGGACGGCGCGGGGGCGCGGTTCATGGACTGTGTGCTGGCGGGGTGCGCGCTGGACGGGACGCGGCTGTCCAGGGCCCGGGTGCTGGACTCGGTCCTCGCCGGTGTGCGGGGGGTGGGTACGGATCTCTCCGGGGCGACGCTGCGCGATGTCGAGATGACGGACGCGCGTCTCGGGGGGACTCAGCTGCACGGGGCGGAGCTGGAGCGGGTGCTGGTCCGGGGCGGGAAGATCGATTTCCTGAATCTGCGGTCCGCGCGGCTCAGGGACGTCGTCTTCGAGAGCTGTGTGCTGGTCGAGCCGGACTTCGGCGGGGCGCGGCTGGAGCGGGTGGAGTTCGTGGACTGCGCGCTGAAGGGCGCGGATCTCAGCGGGGCCATGCTGACGGACGTCGATCTGCGCGGTGCCGCTTCGCTGGAGATAGCCCGGGGTGTGGACCGGCTGGCGGGGGCGGTGATCAGTACGGGGCAGCTGCTGGACCTGGCACCGGTGCTGGCGGGGGAGCTGGGGATCCGGGTGGAGGGCTGAGGGGCGGAGGAGCGGGGCGGAAAGGGCGTGGGTGAAGGGAGAGGGCTGAGGGGCGCGGTGGGTTACTTGAGGCGTGGGTAGCGGGCCTGGAGGGTCCAGATGGCCGGGTTCTCGCCCAGGTCCTCGTGCAGGTCGGTGAGGTCGGCGAGCAGGTCGTGGAGGAAGTCGCGGGCCTCGCGGCGGAGTTCGGCGTGGGAGAAGGTCAGGGGCGGTTCGTCCACAGGCAGCCACTCGGCCTCGATGTCGACCCAGCCGAAGCGGCGTTCGAAGAGCAGCCGGTCGGTGGATTCGGTGAAGTCCAGTTCCGCGTACTGGGGGCGGGAGGCGCGGGAGCCCGCCGGGTCCCGGTCGAGGCGTTCCACGATGTCGCACAGGGCCCAGGCGAAGTCGAGCACCGGCACCCATCCCCAGGCTGTGGACAGTTCCCGGTCCTCCTTGGTGTCGGCGAGGTAGACGTCACCGCAGAAGAGGTCGTGCCGCAGGGCGTGGACGTCCGCGCGGCGGTAGTCGGTCTGCGGCGGGTCGGGGAAGCGGTTGGAGAGGGCATAGCCGATGTCGAGCACGGAGGTGATGGTGTCACGGCGGACGCGGTGCGACGGCGGCGGACGGTGCAGGGGAGGGACGGGCTCGACGACTGCGGGGCCGCCGGGGTCGTTCCGTGGTGTGCGGCCGCGTTCTTCTTGGGATCGCGGGGGTGCGCCTCCGCTCCCGGCCCCGTAGCCCCCGCCGACCTCCGTCATGACCTTCTTGGCCCTGAAGCCCTGGGACATGCCCTGCCCGTGCCGGAGCCCCCGGCCCGCCGGGAAGGCGGGCCGGGGGCTCCGAAGCGTGGCGCGGGGCGTCCGTCAGACGTTGACGCCGAAGTCCTGGGCGATGCCCGTCAGGCCCGAGGCGTAGCCCTGGCCGACGGCGCGGAACTTCCACTCGGCGCCGTTGCGGTACAGCTCGCCGAAGACCATGGCGGTCTCGGTGGCCGCGTCCTCGGACAGGTCGTAGCGGGCGATCTCGGCGCCGCCGGCCTGGTTGAGGATGCGGATGTACGCGTTGCGCACCTGGCCGAAGTTCTGGCTGCGGTTCTCGGCGTCGTAGATCGACACCGGGAAGACGATCTTGTCGACGTCCGCCGGGAGGCCGGCCAGGTTGACGTTGATCGCCTCGTCGTCGCCCTCACCGGCGCCGGTGCGGTTGTCGCCGGTGTGGACGATGGTGTTGTCCGGGGTCTGCTTGTTGTTGAAGAAGACGAAGTGACCCTCCGAGTACACCTTGCCCTGCGGGTTGACCGCGATCGCGGAGGCGTCGAGGTCGAAGTCCGTGCCGGTGGTGGTGCGGACGTCCCAGCCGAGGCCCACGGTGACGGCGGTCAGGCCCGGAGCCTCCTTGGTGAGCGAGACGTTGCCACCCTTGGACAGGCTTACAGCCATTGTTGGGAGTCCCTTCCCTCGTGTACGTACGGCTACGAAGCTACAGCTACCCCTTTGAACGCGAGAGGAGTACGCGAGGTTCCAGGTGGCTTTACTTTCTTTACCCGGGATATTCGGGTGACGCGGACCGGTCAGAGGCGGGACCATGGACGGCATGTCCGGTCCTCATGTCATCCGCGGTTCCGTCCTCCTGCCCGAGGCCGAGCTCATGTGGCGTTTCTCGCGCTCGTCGGGGCCCGGCGGGCAGCACGTGAACACCACCGACTCGCAGGTCGAGCTGCGTTTCGACCTCGCCGCCACCGAAGCGCTGCCCGAGGTGTGGAAGCAGCGGGCGCTGGAGCGGCTGGCGGGGCGGCTGTCCGACGGTGTCGTCACCGTCCGGGCCTCCGAGCACCGCTCCCAGTGGCGCAACCGCGAGACCGCCGCCGTGCGCCTCGCGGCGCTCCTCGCCGAGGCCACCGCGCCCCCGCCCCGGCCCCGCAGGCCGACCCGCATCCCCCGCGGCATCAACGAACGCCGGCTGCGGGAGAAGAAGCAGCGCTCGGAGACGAAGCGGGGGCGCTCCGCGCGCGACTGGGGGTGACCCGGGAGAGGTCGAGCGCTCCGGGCGGGACCGGGAACGCTCTGCGCGGGACCGGGGGCGCTCTGGGCGGGGCCGGGGGCGCTCTGGGCGGGGCCGAAGGTGCCCCGGGCGGGGCCGGGGCGCTCCGGGCGGGGCCGGGGCGGTCGGCGCGGGGCCGGGGCGGTCGGCCTCAGGCCAGGTCCAGCACCCCGACCGTCTCCCCCTCGACGACCTCGCCGTTCTTGCGGAAGCCCAGGCCGAGGTAGAAGTTCTCCGGGCCGTTCTCGCCGGGGTGCCAGGTGACGTGGAGCTCCCTGCCGCCCCGGGCGCGGATCTTTGCGGCGACCGATTCCACGGCGAAGCGGCCGTAGCCCTTGCCCTGCTCCTCGGCGGCGATGTTCAGCCGCCACAGACCCGAGCGGATGACGCTGCCGCCGTCCTCGTGCCAGTCGATGTCGAGGAAGGCCATCAGGAAGCCGACCGCGCGGTCACCGTCCATGATCAGGCGCGGCCGGGCGGAAGCGGGTTGGACGTAGGCCTCGGCGAGGGACCTCACGACCGGGGCGACCGCGAACTCCTGGTCGGGGCGGACGCGTATGCCGAGGGCGGCGTCGAGGTTTTTCGAGGTGATCTCTTCGAGGCGGGGAGTTGTGGTCTTTGTCACCCGGGCAGCGTAGGGACGCAATTCCCTTTCTGTAAAAGGATTTCCGGCTCGGGAGACGCTCAGGCCAGGTGCCGGTAGCGGCCCCGGAAGTGCGTCAGCGGCCCGCCGTCCGCGCTGGGTACGTCCGCAGCCAGGACGCGGCCGATCACCAGGGTGTGGTCGCCGGCCGGCACCCTCTGCTCGGTGCGGCACTCCAGGGTGGCGAGGGCGCCGCCGACCAGGGGGGCGCCGCTGTACTCGCCCCGCACGTACGGGATGTCCTCGAAGAGGAGGCGGTCGCTGATCCGGCCCTTCATCGCGAAGCGGCCCGCGATGTGCCGCTGGCTCTCGGACAGGACCGACACCGACCACAGCGGCTGCTCGTCGAGCAGGTCGTCCATGCGGGAGCCCTCGCGCAGGCTGACCAGCACCAGCGGCGGGTCCAGGGACACCGACAGGAACGCGGTCGCGGTCATGCCGACGTCCTCACCGGCCGGTGCCCGCGGGTCGTCCGGATCCAGCGACGGCTCCCGCGCGGTCACCAGGACCACACCGGCGGCCAGACGGGACAAGGCTGCGCGGAACTCGTCGTTGCTCACCCCCTCAGCATGCCGGGCGGCGGGTACGGCGGTGATCGTGGGCGGGGGTACGGGAGTGTTCGGCACACCGGAAACGCTAGTCTCCGCTCCGTACGCACCGCATCGGGCCTCCGCCCGAGCGGGGACCTAGGACCAGCGGCGGACTCCTGCGCTCCACGGACGTGAGCCGGCACCCACGGACCGAACCCTGTGGAAAGGGTGCGGAATTCGCATGCAGCGTATGCGGCGCATACCGTGCATTCGGCATATCCGGTGAATGGCCGGAGAAACCGCGGAAAGGTCTCTCAATTGTTCACGTTTAGTTGTGACTTGAGTCACAAGGGGAGATAATTGTTGACCCTGTGTACCGAGTGGGCAGCGCGCTGTGATTCAGTGGCGGGGAGACTGCCAGGACGATACGCCGATGAGAACGCTTGATTCGCTGCGAGGTCCCGGGGGGAGGGTGAGCATGGAGACCGAGTCGGAGCCCTACGTCCGCCTTGCGTCCCTGCGGCAACTGCACCAGGGCATGGCCGACATGAACACGGCCCGCAGCCTGGCCGACACCCTCCAGACCGTCGCCGACGGCGTCGTCGACGCCCTGGGATACGAACTGGCCTGCGTCAACCTCGTGCGCCCCGACGGCGACCTGGTCGTGGCCGCCCTCTCGGGCAACGCGGCCGCCGAAGCCCTCATCACCGGCCGGGTCGGCTCGCGCGAGTCCTGGGAGCGCCGCCTCTCCATGGGCGAGGCCTGGGGCGACCTGATCTTCATACCGCACACCGAGGGCTGGGTCCTCGACGACGACGACGTCCCGCAGTGGTACACCGACGGGCCCGCCCCCCGCTTCGAGGACGAGTGGCACCCCGCCGACCGGCTCTTCGCCCCGATGTACGCCCCCGGCCCGCAGGGCGGCGGAGCCGGCGAACTGGTCGGCGTGCTCTCCGTGGACCGCCCGCGCAACGGCCGGCTGCCCGGCGCCTGGGGCCGCGAAGCGCTCCAGATGTACGCCTTCCAGGCCGCCATCGCGATCAGCAACGCCCGGCTGCGCTCCAACATGCAGCGCGCCCTGGTCCGCCTGGAGCGCGAGCAGCAGGCCCTGCGCGCCAGCGAGGAGAGCTTCCGGCAGGCCTTCGAGTACGCCCCGTCCGGCATGGCCGTCGCGGAGATGGGCGGCGACCAGCACGGCCGCATCCTGCGCACCAACGACGCGCTGTGCCGGCTGCTCGGCCGCCCCGCCTCCGCGATGCGCCGCTACTCCTTCTCCGACCTCGTGCACCCCGAGGACATCGGCACGCTGCTGCGGACCTCCGCCGAGGGCGGCCGCACCGAGCTGCGGCTGGCACGCCGGGACGGCACCTACGTGTGGGTGTCCCTGCGCAACTCCGTGGTCGCCGACGCGGCCGACGGGCCGCGCTTCCTGCTCACCCACGTCGAGGACATCGAGGAGCGCAAGCGCCGCGAGCTGCACCTCGCCCACCGCGCCTCCCACGACTCCCTCACCGGCCTGCCGAACTCCGCGGAGCTGCGCGCCCGGCTCTCCGCCCGCCTGTGCCGGCAGCGCCCGTCGATACTGCCCGCCGCCGTGGACGAAGCCATGTCCGCCTTCGAGTCCTTCGACTCCCCGGACGCCGCCTACGGCCCGCCCGCCTTCGACCGCGGCCACGACTTCGACTTCCCGCCCGAGGCCGAGGGGTTCGAGGGATACGACCATCATGTGCACGCCATCGCCCCCGCCGCGGACCACGACGACGGCGCCAAGGGCCTCGCGGTGCTCTTCTGCGACCTCGACGGCTTCAAGTCGATCAACGACCGGTTCGGGCACAACGCGGGTGACGCGGTGCTCATCGAGGTCGCCCGCCGGCTCGGCGACGGCGTCCGGGACGGCGACACCGTCGCCCGGCTCGGCGGCGACGAGTTCGTGATCCTCGCCAACGGGCTCGGCCGGGCCGACGCCCAGGACCTCGCCGTACGGCTGCGCAACGAGATCATCCAGCCCATCCGGGCCGAGGGCCGGGCCGTGCGGGTCGGCGCCAGCTTCGGCATCGGATGGGCCCACTGCGGCCTGACGGCGGACGAAGTGCTGAAGTCGGCTGACGAGCGGATGTACGTCGAGAAACGATCTCGTCCCAAACAGCATCGACGGGCGGGATGAACCCCAGGTCAGCGAGTTGAAGCGATCCGAGTCACCTCTTCGGGTCACCGGGAGCGGGTAGGCTCGCCCTTCTCACCACCCGTACCGCATCCGATCCGCAGCTAGGAGTGCCAAGGGATGACGCCCGGCAGCAACGGCGCGAGCACGCCCGAGGACGACGACCCGTTCGGCTACCTCTACGCCGACGGGCAGGCCAACGGAGCCCAGCCGCCGTCCGGGGGCTACGGCTACCCGAACTCGGTCAACCGGGTGCGGGCGGTCGGCACGCGTCAGTACGGCCAGCAGGGCCCCGCGGCGCAGGCGCCGCAGCAGCAGGGAACGTACGGCCAGCCGAACGCGAGCTACACGGCACCGGAGACGCTGCCCGGCGCCGCCCCCACCGTCTCGTCGCAGCTTCCGGGTAACCGCGGTGGTCATGGCGGCGGTGGCCGGGGCCGCGGCCCGAACACCAAGGGCCTGCTCATCGGCGCCGTCGCGGTGGTCGCCGCGGTGGTCATCGGCATCAGCGTGGCCATGCTCAGCGGCGACGACAAGGACGACAAGGGCGGCAACGAGGCCGGCTCGACGCCGACCCAGGGCCAGACCAGCGAGCCCAGCCCGTCGGCGACGAGCGAGAAGGCGCCGGACGACGAGGCCGAGCTGCCGGCCCTCGACGCGAAGGCGCTCCGCCTGGACGGCGGGACCGTCCAGGCGTCGGAGATCAAGGGTGCGAAGGCCGAGGGCGGGGTCTATGTGGCGGGCTTCAACAAGGTGGGCGCGAAGGTCACCTGGACCGTCGACGGCATCAAGGAGTCCGAAACGTATCGGCTGTATGTGCGCTACGGCATTCCGGGCGTGGACGCCGATGCCACGCTGGTGGTCAACGGCAAAGCCGACTCCCGTCCGTTGGGCTTGAAGAACTTCGGCAACCTGCCCGAGGGGGACTGGGAGAAGGGTTGGCAGACCAGTTGGGCCAACGTGAACCTCAATAAGGGCACGAACACGATCGAGCTCGTCTGCAATGAGGGCAACCAATGCAATGCGAACCTCGATCAATTCTGGCTGACGGAGGATCCCCCAAGCTGACGACATGAAAACTGTGGTCGGCTTGTGGTGGAGAGGGCTGAAAAGGGTGGTGCCGCCGATTCGCCTTTCGGGGCATGCGGTGGCGCCATCGTTCGCCTACTGACCTTCAAAGAGTGGTGTCGTAGGGGCTGACGTCTCATGATCTCGGCGATATGTCGACTGCATGAGGTATGCGCAAGACGGCGGGCTGACCGACGGACGACGTGCTTTCCGCGAGAAGGTGTGGTTGGAGGCGGCCGAGCGGTTCCGGCAGGGCGAGGATGGAAGGTGCGGCCTACGGCCGCGAACCTTGACAGCTCGCTACGCTCGCGCGCGACGACCGCCGGGAGCTCCCGCACCGTTGCGCGCTTTCCGCAGGCTGCTGGAGACAGGTGAAGAGGCCACCCTGCCCCACGCCGGGCCCGGGGCGGTCTCTTCTGCGTTCCCGAGCGTTTACTGGTGCGTCGGTGTTGTTTGACGTTACGGAGGCGACGAGCCGTTCTTCAACGAGATTGCGGAGGTTCACCCGAGGGCGTCAATTGCGGCCTGGATGAGAGCGGGTGAGGCGTCGCTGTACACGCCATCCCCGCGAGGCCGGTGAACGCCTTGGCGTATTCGGCGAGTTCGCGCGGCTGCATCACCTTGATCTCTGCCGTCAGGGTCTCCCCCACGGCCTGGACGTCGCCGTGGGGGTAGGACGCCTCCAGCGGCCACACAGTGTGCTGCGCGGTGAACAGGTTGATCCCGAGGGAAACGGACGCGAGGGGCGTCAAGGCCAGGAGGTGGCGCAGCCGCCCCTTCGTGGCGTCGGGGTCGGCGGTGCGGTGGCGCAGGACGGATTCCGCCATGAGGACGACGTAGCGGTGGCCGCCCTCGCACAGGAACCGGGAGCCGCGCGACGCGGGCGGCGACCGCTTCGGAGATGTCGCTGGGGGCGCGCCCTGAAAGGCGGTGATCCGTTTCATGAGGGCCGTGGCGAAGCAGGGAGCCCGTGGAAGAAGCCGGGCGGCACGTTGGAGACGTGGACCCGGCAGACGCGGGTGCGCTCGTGGAGGGCGTTCCAGCCTTCTTGGACCTTGCGCCTGCCGGTGTGGTGCAGGCGCCGCCACTCCAGATCACCGAGTCGACCGCGCGGGCGGTGGCGATCAGGTCTTCGGCCTGCTCGTCGGCACCGCAGGCCGAACACCAGGTATGGATGTCCGCGTCCGAGGGCGGGATCTCGTCCTTCTGGCTCCTGGTGGTTTTCGCCGGGTGTCAGCCGCACCGGGCGGAAAGTCCCTTCCCGGTGAAGGCGGCGTCCTTGCGCAGGTGCTGCAAGCGCGCGGCGAGCGCCTCGCGGGCGGCCTGCACGCTCGACGAAGGAGAGACGGATTTTGGCCCAAGCGCCATATAAAACTTGCCAGTTGATGACGCGTTAAGTGCTGGTGAAGCCGCACCCCCGGGGCTACCGTCCCAATATCTGTTGATCAAGAAATGCAGGGAGCTTCGTATGAGCATGCTCAAGAAAAGCCTGACGACGGTGGCTTTGGCCGGTGCGCTGCTGGGCGGCACCTTTGTCACGCCAGCTGCGGCGGCTGACCCCAATACCTGTACGAAGGGGAACGTCTGCGGATGGTCGGGGGCGAACAGGACTGGAACCAGGACCGTCATGTCTGTAACGCCCGGCTGTTACCCCTTCAAGACTGCCAAGTCCGTCTCGAACCAAACGTCCTATAAAATAGAGTTCTGGAAGATCACCCCCGGCACCGGCTGCGGCGTCGGCACCAAGCTGGTCACTCTGCAGCCGGGCACCTACTCGGACAACCCCGGCACCGTTACGGGGATTGAGGTCTACGCAAAATAAGGCTCTTGGTAACCGGGCGCGCCCGGACCCTGGCGAACGCTAAACATTTTTAGCGTCCACAGGAACGGTGCAGACCAGAGGCGGTGAGGGAATTCCGGCGGACGCCGCGGACGCTGTTTTCCCTCAACTCTCCAGGATGGCTGAGGGATTGCTCTTCAGAGGGGGAGGCTGGCGGTACGCACGGCCGCCTGCCCCCTTCTGAAGAGCCCTGGGAGCCGTCCAGGGCGGGAGGGGCCGACGGCGCCTACCCCATGTTTGCCGCCTGCCCCTTGGAAGGCTCCCGCGACGGCCTTCCAAGCGGGGGCGGGCGGATCCGCCTCCCTGGACTGCCGTCCCCACGTACACAGAGCGCCGCAGCCTTGCACGGCGCTCGCCATGGGCGGCTGCGGCGCGCGACCATCGCGAGCCCAGAGATGCGCGGCCGTAGGCTGCTCCTTCTTGGCCCTGCCTCTGTCACGTTTAGTCGCTGGTTTTCCGGTTTCCGGCGGCCCCTCTGTGCGTGCGCGCGGAGACGGAAACTTCCATCACGGAGCGTTCCTACGGGGCCTCTCGCGGTCGAACATGGTTCGGGGGGCGGGTTGACTCGCGCCGGATGGGTGTCAGTGGCCCTATGGCTCGCCTACGGCTCCCGCTGTTCCAGGGTGCGTCGCCGGCTCTCTTGTCGCTAGTCGCCCTCGCACCGTGCGCAGGAGTCCCCAGAGCTTCGTGTGGGTCGTACACGTGCCCTGACCTGCGATTCGACAAGCGGCAAGCAGCGACCGCCGGAGGAACAGCCGCGGTTCGGCCGGTCTCTCTCGGCGGCCGTGGGTGCCTGATGGTCGCTCGCCCGGAGGGCGGTCCTCGACACCTGCGCAGGGCATGCCTCAGGCCGCGCTGACCTCCCCTGTGATCACCACCCGCCCGAGCAGTTCCTTGTAAGCCTCCCGGTCGAACTCGCCTGCAACCGGCGCCAGTACCGTCGCCGCCGACAACGCGACCGCTCGGGCGAGGCGGTCCGGCCACGGCAGGTGTTTCACCAGGCCCGACAGCAGGCCCGCGACCAGGGAGTCGCCGGCGCCGGTGGGGTTGCCGCGCAGGCGGGCCGGCGGTGTGGCGCGCCAGTGGCCCTCGGGAGTCACCGCGAGCAGCCCGTCCGGGCCCAGGGAGGCGACCACCGCGCCGGCGCCGCGCCGGCGGGCGTCCTGGGTGGCGCGCAACGGATCGTGGGAGCCGGTGAGTTCGGCCAGTTCCTCGGCGTTCGGCTTGAGGATGTCGGGGCGTCCGGCGATGCCGCGGCGCAGCGGTGTCCCGCTGGTGTCGAGGAGGACGGGGACCTTGGCGGCGCGGGCGGTGCGGATCAGTCCCGCGTAGGCGCCGACCGGGACGCCCGGGGGCAGGCTGCCGCACAGGGCCACTGCGGAAACTCCCTCCAGCAGGTTCTCGTAGACCTCCTGGAAGGCGTGCCACTCGGCGTGGGAGACGACCGGGCCGGGCTCGTTGAGCTGAGTGGTGGTGCCGGAGCGTTCGTCGACCACGGCTGTGGTGCGCCGGGTCGTGCCGGACACCGGGAGCAGCGCGTCCGTCAGGCCCGGTATCGCGGTGAGCCTCTCGCGCAGGAGCCGTCCGGTGAGACCGCCGGTGAAGCCGGTGACCGTCACCTCGTGGCCGAGGGCGGCGAGCACCCTGGCCACGTTGACGCCTTTGCCGCCGGGGCGTTCGGTCACCTCGGTGACCCGGTGGGAGGCGTCCGGGCGCAGGGCGGGGACGCGATAGGTGATGTCGAGAGCGGTGTTCAGTGTCACCGTGAGGATCACCGGGCGGGCCTCCCTCCGTCATTCCGGCCCCCGATCATGCCAAAGAGACGGCGGTCGGCCCACCCCCCGGTCGGGCACCCGCTTCCCGGCGAGGACCCGACAGGGGGACGGATCAGCCCAGTTGGGGAGCGACCACCCATTCCCCCCGGCGCATCACGCCCTTGAGGGTGAAGTCCGCGTCGAGGACCACGAGGTCGGCGTCCTTCCCGGGTTCCAGGGAGCCGATCCTGTCGTCCATGCCCAGCAGCCGGGCCGGGTTGGCGGACAGGGCCGCGACCGCGTGCTCGACGGGCAGCCCGTCGACGGTCACCGCCCGCTTGAGGGCGCGGTCCAGGGTGAGCGTCGACCCCGCGATGGAGCCGCCCTCCACCAGCCGGGCCACACCGTCCGCAACCTCGACCTCCAGCGGGCCGAGCAGGTAGCGGCCGTCGCCGAAACCGGCCGCGTCCATCGCGTCCGTGACGAACGCCACCCGTCCGGGCCCTGCGTGGTGGAACGCCAACTGGAGGGCGGCCGGGTGCAGATGGGTGCCGTCGTTGATCAGCTCGACCGTGACCCGCTCGTCCTCCAGCAGGGCGGTGATCGGGCCGGGGGCACGGTGGCCGAGCGCCGGCATCGCGTTGAACAGGTGGGTGGCGACCGTGGCGCCCGCGTCGATGGCCGCCACGGTCTGCTCGTACGTCGCGTCGGTGTGGCCGACGGCCGCGATCACGCCGTGTTCGGCCAGCAGGCGTACGGAGTCGAGGCCGCCGGGCAGTTCGGTGGCGAGGGTGACCATCTTCGCCCGGCCGTGGGCGGCGTCGATCAGTTTGCGGACCTCCGCCGGGTCGGGGTCGCGCAGCAGTTCCTCGGAGTGCGCGCCCTTGCGGCACGGCGAGATGAACGGGCCCTCGAAGTGGATGCCGGCGATGTCGCCCTGTTCGGCCAGCTCCGCCAGCAGGCCCGCGCGCCGGACGAGGACGTCCATGTCGCCGGTGACGGTCGAGGCGACCAGGGTGGTGGTGCCGTGCAGGCGGTGGGTGTGGATGCCCTTGAGGACCTCGTCGACGGTCCCGGAGGGGAAGGACGCGCCGCCGCCGCCGTGGTTGTGGAGGTCGACGAAGCCGGGCACCAGCCAGTGCCCGGTCAGGTCGAGCGTTTCGACGACGTTCCCGGGGACGTCGGAGGAGGCGTTCGCGGGGGCCGTGGCGACGATCCGGGTGCCCTCCACGGTCACGCGGCCGTTGTCCACGGTCCCGGTGGGCAGTACCACCCGGGCACCGGTGAGAACCTTGGCGGGGGCCATCAGGTGGTTACCTCCGAGGGGTCAGTGGCGGTGAGGAGATCCCGGGCGAGAAGTCCCGCGCCCAGGCATCCGGCGGTGTCCCCGAGGGCCGCGGGGACCAGGGACGGAAGTTTCTGGAAGGTGACCCGCCGCAGGACGGCCTCCCGCAGCGGTGTGAACAAGGTTTCCCCCGCCTCGGCCAGCCCGCCACCGATGATCAGGGTGCGGGGGTCCAGCAGGGTGAGCGCGGTGACCAGCCCGTCGGCGAGCGCCTCGACCGCCTCCTGCCAGACCTTCCGGGCCCGTACGTCGCCCGACGCCACGGCCCTGGCGCAGTGGGCCGCGTCCGCGCCCGGGTCGCCGCAGGCCGCCGCCCACGCCTCGCCGACCGCCGCCGCGGACGCGTACCGCTCCAGGCAGCCGCGCTGACCGCACGGACAGGGGGCGCCCCCGGGCCGTACGACGATGTGGCCGATCTCGCCCGCGAAGCCGTGCGCGCCCGCCTCCACCCGGCCGTCGATGCCGATGGCGCCCGCGATGCCGGTGCCCAGCGCCACGAACAGGAACCGGTCGGCGCCCCGGCCCGCCCCGATGCGGCCCTCGGCGAGCCCGCCGGTGCGGACGTCGTGGCCGAGGGCGACCGGGATGCCGCCGAGCCGCTTTGCGAGCAGCGAGCGCAACGGGAGGTCGCGCCAGCCGAGGTTGGCGGAGTAGACGGCGACGCCCCGCGTCTCGTCGACGATGCCGGGGACGGCGAGGCCGGCGGCGGACGCGGGCTCGCCGAGGTGCTCGGCGCCGTGGGCGCGGAGGTCGGCGGCGAAGTCCAGGATTCCGGCGGCGGCCGCGTCCGGACCGCGCTCGCGCGCGGTGGCCCGGCGGGCCCGGTGCAGCAGTGTGCCGTCCGCTCCGACCAGGGCGGCCTTCATCCCGGTGCCGCCCACATCGAGGGCGATGACATGTTCCACGGGGGACAGTGTGACCCCGGGACCCGCAAGAGGTCTAGTCCACTTACGTGGTGGAGACCTTGATCCGATGATCGGAAACATTTCGGAGTGGATGGCGCGGAGCACCGGAGTTGGGGCGGAAAACAGCGCGGCGGCGGAGCTTGGCGAGGACGAGCGGCTCGGATTCTCCCGCGAGTACGACCCGCTGCCGGTCACCACCTCCGCGTCCCGCGTGATGGACGAGTCCGCGGAGGACAAGAAGCTCCAGCTCTTCCTCGACCGGTTGCCGACCGCGGAGCTCTATCCGGTCGGCAACACCTCCTGGGCCGACGTCAACGCGGCCATCAAGCAGCGGATCGGCAAGGCCGTGACCCCGAAGGGCAGCCCCGAGGGCGTGCTGGGCGGACTCCAGGCGACCGCCACCCGCGCGGAGAGCGCGCGGTAGGGCACATGCCCGCCGCCTGCGGACCGGCTGTCAGCGGCGGCGGTTACCGTGCGGGTATGGACCAGAGCCGAGGCATGGACGAGGGGCGGGAACAGGGGCGGGAGCGGGAACAGGGGCAGGAACAGGAACAGGGGCAGGAACAGGAACAGGGGCAGGAACAGGAACAGGAACAGGGGCAGGAGCGGGAACAGGGGCAGGAACAGGAGCGGGAGCGGGAACAGGGGCAGGAGCGGGAGCGGCTGGCGCGGCGTGAGCGGGACATCATCGCGCTGGAGCGCCGCGGCTTCCTCGGCCCCGGCGCGAAGGAGCGGGCGATCCGCGAGGAGCTGGGCCTGGCCCCGGTGCGCTACTACCAGCTCCTCAACGCCCTGCTCGACGACCCCCGCGCCCTGGCCCACGACCCGGTCACCGTGAACCGGCTCAGACGCGTCCGCGAGTCCCGCCGCACGGAACGCTGAACGCGGGCCGTCGGCGGGGGCGGCCGTCGCCGGCCGGTGGTGCCGGCCGGTCAGGTTGGTCGGCCGGTCAGGTCGGTTGGTTGGTCGGTCGGTTGGCCGGTCAGGTCGGTCGGTTCCGCGGGGCCAGGGCCCGCGCCAGCGCCCCGAGCAGGTGGACGACCCCCTCGGGGCCGTCGACCACCACGTCCGCGCGTTCCCGTAGCTCCGTGACCTCGTCGCTGCCGCTGCACACCAGCACACCGGGAACGCCGTCCGAGCGGAGTCCGTCGACGGCGGCGTAGGCGGGGAGGTCGCCCAGGTCGTCCCCCGCGTAGAGGACGGACCCGGCGCCGATCTCGCGGGCGTACTGTGTCAGGGCGACGCCCTTGTCCATGCCCGGCGGACGCAGCTCCAGGACCATGCGGCCGGGCTCGACGACCAGCCCGTGCCGCTGTGCCAGGCCGGTCAGCGGCTCGCGCAGCGCCTCGAGGGCGGCCTGGGGGTCGGCGGTCCTGCGGGTGTGGACGGCCACCGCGCGGCCCTTCTCCTCGGTCCAGGTGCCCTCCGGGGCGCCGGCCCGGTCGAGCAGCCCCGGCAGTTCCGCGCGGACGGCGGCGACCCCGGGGTGCGGGGCGGGCGCGGTGATGTCACCGGTGGCGGCGTCCCAGCGCTCGGCGCCGTAGTGGCCGAGGACGACGAGGTGCTCCAGACCGGGGACGTCCACGAAGCCGCCGTGCCGCACCGCGACCGCGGGCGGGCGGCCGGTGATCACCGCCACGGAGGCCACCTGGGGGGCGAGCGCGGCGAGCGCGCGCACCACGCCGGGATGGGCGCGGGCCTGCTCGGGGTCGGGCACGATCGGCGAGAGCGTCCCGTCGAAGTCGAGGGCGATCAGCGCCTTCCCCGGCCGCGCGAGCAGCGCGTCGAGCCCGTCCCGCCCGGCCCGCGTGGCGGGCACCGGCAGGGCGGCGGAGGCGTTCGCGCCGCCGGCATCAGGGACGCCGGAGGCGTCGGAGTCGGAGGCGTCGGAGTGCGTGGCGTTCGGGTCTGTGGAGTCCGTAGGGCTGCCCATACCGCCAACCTATCCACGCCCACCCGTCCGCACGCATACGTGACCGGCCATCCAGGTCGGCGGGGACGGCGGGCGGGAGCGGCCGGTGCGAGGGCCTGTCGTTCGGGTCGTGCCGGGCTCGCGGGCCCCGGCACCGCACCTCGCCGCGTTGTCGTCGGTCGCCGGGGTTCCGGCTCGGCTCCCGCCTCCGCTGTGCGACGCACGGCAGCACCGGACCCCGCGCCCTGGTCCGGTCCGACTCGAACAAAAGGTCCTATTCTTCCCCGCGCAGCGCGTTCAGTTGCTCCAGGAACCACTGCTGAGGCGGCAGCGCCGTCGCCGCCTCGGTCAGGCGTTTGGCGCGCTCGGTCCGCTCCTCCGGGCGCATCGTGAGCCCTTCGTGCAGGGCCCGCGCCGTGTCGACCACGTCGTACGGGTTGACGGCGATCGCGTCCTCGCCCAGTTCCTCGTACGCGCCCGCCTCCCGGGACAGCACCAGCGCGCAGCCCCCGTCGGACAGGATCGGAATCTCCTTGGCGACCAGGTTCATCCCGTCCCGGATGGGGTTGACCAGGGCCACGTCGGCCAGCCGGTACGCGGCCAGGGAGCGCGCGAAGTCGTCCTTGACGTGCAGGACGACGGGCCGCCAGCCCGGTGTCCCGTACCGCTCGTTGATCTCCTCGGCGACCCGCTGCACCTCGGCCGTGTAGGCGCGGTACACGGCGAGGTCCTGCCGGGAGGGATAGGCGAAGGCGACGTGCACGACCCGTTCGCGCCACTCGGGGCGGTCGTCGAGGAGCTGCCGGTACGCGAGCAGGCCGCGCACGATGTTCTTCGACAGCTCGGTCCGGTCGACCCGGACGATGGCCTTGCGCGCGGTCCCGTCGGGAGCCGTGCCGATCTCCTCGCGGAGCGCGACGATCCGTTCCTCGACGTCCGCCTCGTGCGCGCGGCCGCGCAGGAACTCCGCGTCGGCGCCCAGCCCGTGCACCCCGATCGCGGTCTCCCCGAGCCCGCCCGCGAACCGCTCGCAGCACGCGGTGAAGGCGTCCGCCCAACGCCGGGTCAGGAAGCCGAGCCGGTCCGCGCCCAGCATCCCGCGCAGCACCTGCCCGGCGATGTCGTCGGGCAGCATCCGGAAGTACTCCGGCGGGGCCCACGGAGTGTGCGAGAAGTGGCCGATGCGCAGGTCGGGGCGGAGCTCCCGGAGCAGCCCCGGAACCAGCGTCAGGTGGTAGTCCTGCACCACGACCGCGGCCCCCTGGGCCGCCTCCTCGGCCAGCGCCTCGGCGAACGCCCGGTTGTAGGCCTCGTAGGACGCCCACTGCCGGCGGAACTCCGCGTCGAAGACGGGCTCCAGTGGTGTCTGGTACAGCATGTGGTGCACGAACCACAGCACCGAGTTCGCGATGCCGTTGTACGCGTCGGCGTGCACGTCCGCGGGGATGTCCAGCATCCGCACGCCGTCCTCGCCGACCCCGCGCCGCACGGCCTCGCGGTCGCCGTCGGACAGTGCCGAGCACACCCACAGCGCGCCCGCGTCCGGCCCGATCGCCGACAGTCCGGACACCAGCCCGCCGCCACCTCGTCTGGCCCGCAGCGAACCGTCCTCGTCCACCGCGTACGAAACGGGGCCGCGGTTCGACGCGACCAGCACCTGAGCACCCTGACCAGCCTGCGTGGAAGCCATACGCCTCACCCGATCTCCTTGCGCATGCTATTTCCCCTTTGTCCCCTATGGGATCGGTTCGGGCTGGACCGCAATCCTTGGATGGGAAGCCCCTTCCTTCAGGCAGGGAGCGGAGTCACACGCCTCAACCTAGCCCGTCGCTGATGCGCTCAAACGCACGATGCGAGGGTATGAGGAGGCGCCCTGGCGTCACGGGCCCTATGCGGTGTGGCGCACACGTTGACGCCGCGTGGCGGAAGTTCTTGCCACGCGGCGAGCGTGCTTACGCCACCTTCCGTGCCCGGTACTCCGCGATCTCCGCCATGGGCGGCCGTTCCTCCGTATCCACCGAGTACGTACGAGGTGCGAAGGTGTTGCCGATCCGCTCGAACTGGGTGAGCGCGGGGCATATCAGATGGCCGCGGGCCAGGCGGAGGTGGGCGGTGCGGTAGATCGCGGCGGCCATGCGGCCGAGGGCCTGGCCGTCCTGGTGGCGGTGCTTGCGGACGCCGACGTCGACCTGGGCGAGGGCGTCCAGGCCCACCAGGTGCAGGGAGTCGATCAGCATGCCCAGCTCGACGCCGTAGCCGACGGGGAAGGGCAGCCGCTCCAGGAGCGAGCGGCGGGCCGCGTACTCGCCGCCGAGCGGCTGCACGAAGCCGGCCAGCCGCGGCCAGTGCAGGTTGAGCAGCGGGCGCGCCATCAGCTCCGTGACCCTGCCCCCCTGGCCGGCCGCGGAGCCCAGGGGCCGGTCGTACATGGCCTTCACCAGTTGCACGTCCGGCTCGGTGAGCAGAGGGCCGACGATGCCGGAGACGAAGTCGGCGGAGAACTCCCTGAGGTCCGCGTCGACGAAGCAGACGATGTCCCCCCGGGTGACCAGCAGGGAGCGCCACAACACCTCGCCCTTGCCGGGCACGGCGGGGATGCGGGGCAGGATCGTGTCCCGGTGCACCACGGTCGCACCCGCCGAGGCGGCCGCCTGGGACGTGCGGTCGGTCGAGCCGGAGTCCACGACCACGATCTCGTCGACCAGCGGGACCCGCAGCATCAGCTCCTGCCGGATCGCCGTGACGATCCCGCCGACCGTGGCCTCCTCGTTGAGCGCGGGCAGCACCACGCTCACCGTCTGTCCCGTGGCGCGTTTCGCGGCCAGGAGGCGGTGCGTCGGGCGGTCGGTCACGGACCAGGAGCGGTCGGCCAGCCAGCGCTCGACTTCTTCCAGCACGGTCGACGGCTCCTCACCTCTGCGGTCCATAACCCCTCTGGTCCATACTCCTGCGGCCCGTACCCCTGCGGCCCGTACCCCTGTGATCCATGCCCCTGTGACCCGTCTCGCGGTTCGGACGTGCTCTCTCCACCGTCCTGGCCTTCGGTTACAGTCTTGAACAACGCGGATGAACCCCGTACATCGGGGGTCACGACCCTCTCCGGTCCTCGTCCGCGCCGTATGACCGCACGACCCACAACCGCACGACACAACTGCATACAGCTCATCCAGAGGGGCAGAGGGAAACGGCCCGATGAAGCCCCGGCAACCCTCCAGCCGGTTCTCGTAGATCACCGTCGATCGACGATCACAGCGCATTGCGGCGTCCGCCGCCCAGCGCGTGGATCGCGTCGCTGATCGTTCTCGCGAGGCTCCCGGCTAGGGAAGGTGCCAAATCCGTCTCACGGCGAGATGCGTCGTGAGGAAGATGAGGAGAAAGGGCCTCGCCTCACATGGCTGTGCAGACTGTTGAAAGCACCACGGAATCCGCCGAGCCCTCGGTCGATCTCGGACCCGCCGTCGCGCTGTCCTGCCGCGAGTGCGGCCACCGCGTACCGCTCGGTCCCGTCTTCGCCTGCCAGGAGTGTTTCGGCCCGCTGGAGATCGCCTACGACTTCTCGGGCTACGACACCGAGGAACTGCGCCGGCGCATCGAAGCGGGCCCCGCGAACATCTGGCGCTACGCGCCCCTGCTGCCCGTCCCCGCCGACGTGGCGACCAAGCCGAACATCAACCCCGGCTGGACCAAGCTCGTCCAGGCCGACAACCTCGCCCGCGAACTCGGCGTCACCGGCGGCCTGTACGTCAAGGACGACTCCGGCAACCCGACGCACTCCTTCAAGGACCGGGTCGTCGCCCAGGCCCTGGAGGCCGCCCGCGCCTTCGGCTTCACCACCCTCTCCTGCTCCTCCACGGGCAACCTCGCCGGTGCCGTCGGCGCCGCCGCCGCCCGCGCCGGCCTGCGCTCCTGCGTGTTCATCCCGCACGACCTGGAGCAGGGCAAGGTCGTCATGGCCGCCGTCTACGGCGGGGAGCTCATCGGCATCGAGGGCAACTACGACGACGTGAACCGCTTCTGCTCCGAGCTGATCGGCGACCCGGCCGGCGAGGGCTGGGGCTTCGTCAACGTCAACCTGCGGCCGTACTACGCCGAGGGCTCCAAGACCCTCGCGTACGAGATCTGCGAGCAGCTCGGCTGGCGGCTGCCCGACCAGATCGTCATCCCCATCGCCTCCGGCTCACAGCTCACGAAGATCGACAAGGGGCTGCGGGAGCTGATCGAGCTCGGCCTCGTCGAGGACAAGCCGTACAAGATCTTCGGTGCCCAGGCGGAGGGCTGCTCACCGGTGTCGACCGCGTACAAGGCGGGCCACGACGTCGTCCGGCCGCAGAAGCCGAAGACCATCGCCAAGTCGCTCGCCATCGGCAACCCCGCCGACGGCCCGTACGTCCTGGACATCGCGCGCCGCACCGGCGGCGCGGTGGAGGACGTGACGGACGAGCAGGTCGTGGAGGCCATCAGGCTGCTCGCCCGGACCGAGGGCATCTTCGCCGAGACCGCGGGCGGCGTGACCGTCGGCGTCACGAAGAAGCTGATCGAGAACGGCGACCTGGACCCGGCCCTGACCACCGTCGTGCTCAACACCGGCGACGGTCTCAAGACGCTGGACGCGGTGGCCGACACCGGTCTGACCGCGACCATCCGTCCCAGCCTGGAGTCGTTCCGAGAGGCCGGCCTCGCCTGACCCCCTCTTCGGAGCCCGGAGGAGGCCGGCGGTCGGCCGGTGGGCTTCCCGTTTCACGGCAGGGCTGCCCCGGGACGCATCCAAGCCGGGGTCCTGCGCAGGCTCCACAGGCCGAAGCCGCCGGCCCGGCGGCCGAAACGTAGAGAATCTTCATCGTTACTGGAGGTCAAGTCGCATGAGCGTGACCGTTCGCATCCCCACCATCCTGCGCACCTACACCGGCGGCAAGGCCGAGGTCGGCGCCGAGGGTGCCACTCTCGGCGACGTCATCGCCGACCTGGAGAAGAACCACACCGGGATCGCCGCCAGGGTCCTCGACGACCAGGGCAAGCTGCGCCGCTTCGTCAACGTCTACGTCAACGACGACGACGTCCGCTTCGAGCAGGGCCTGGACACCGCGACCCCGGACGGTGTGGGTGTGTCGATCATCCCGGCCGTCGCCGGCGGCTGATCATTACCTTCGGTAATCACCCTTACTGAGCGTCCATCGAATTGCCCCCTCCGTGAGAGAAGCGGAGGGGGCAATTCCGTGGGGTTGAACACGATAGAGTCGGGGAACACGGTCCCGATTTCCCCATCGGGAACCATTAATTCCTGCCGCCCGCCCGACTGGATGTAGCCAAAGTCTGGGCCATTTCTGCGGCTTTTGTGGCGTTTGCCCGGTCTGACTTGCCCTGAAATCGGGTGAATTCCCGTCACATTCCGGACCGGCGACGTCGAGATTTCTCGTCCGATTGACCTGTTGCAGAGGGCAGTTGGGCAGATACATTCAGCCGCGGTCGACGCGTTCCGGCGCACGCCCCCAACCGTTTGGGGAGTGAGGTCTGACCCGGATCCGCGAAGTGCGGATCTGTGCAAGGGCCAGTAATAGGGGAGTTAGGCATGGCTCAGGGCACCGTCAAGTGGTTCAACGCGGAGAAGGGGTACGGCTTCATCGCGGTCGACGGTGGTGCGGATGTTTTCGTCCACTACAGCGCGATCCAGATGGACGGCTACCGCACCCTTGAAGAGGGCCAGCGGGTCGAGTTCGAGATCTCGCAGGGCCAGAAAGGCCCGCAGGCCGACATGGTTCGCGTCACCGCCTGAACGCGCTACCAGCAACCACGAGAATTTTCCTGCCGGCGAAGGGCTCGTGTCCCCGGGGTCACCCCGGGGACACGAGCCCTTCGCCTTGCCCCGGGCCCGTCCCGCCGCTCGCCCCCGGGGGCGTGTCCGCCCCGCTGTCCGTCTTGTCCGGGGTGTTCGCGGGTGGCTGAGTGGCCTGCCGATCCTCGAAGGCGCTTGCACTCGCATGGGTCGAGTGCTAATCATTGCGTTAGCACTCTGAAGGTGAGAGTGACAACGTAAGGACCGGGTCGGTGAGGCCCGCGGGCCGGTGGAGCAAGGAACCACCGGGTCTGTGAGCCGTCCGTCGCGGGCGCGGGCGCGGTCCTGGAGTCATCACCCCCAGTCCTGGAGGGACCACTTCACATGGCCAAGATCATCGCGTTCGACGAGGAGGCACGGCGCGGCCTCGAGCGCGGCATGAACCAGCTCGCGGACGCCGTCAAGGTGACGCTCGGCCCCAAGGGCCGCAACGTCGTCCTCGAGAAGAAGTGGGGCGCTCCCACGATCACCAACGATGGTGTGTCCATCGCCAAGGAGATCGAGCTCGAGGACCCGTACGAGAAGATCGGCGCCGAGCTGGTCAAGGAAGTCGCCAAGAAGACGGACGACGTCGCCGGTGACGGTACGACCACCGCGACCGTTCTCGCCCAGGCCCTGGTCAAGGAGGGCCTGCGTAACGTAGCCGCCGGCGCCAACCCGATGGCCCTCAAGCGCGGTATCGAGAAGGCCGTCGAGGCCGTCTCCGGTGCCCTGCTGGAGCAGGCGAAGGACGTCGAGACCAAGGAGCAGATCGCCTCCACGGCCTCCATCTCCGCCGCCGACACCCAGATCGGCGAGCTCATCGCCGAGGCCATGGACAAGGTCGGCAAGGAAGGCGTCATCACCGTCGAGGAGTCCCAGACCTTCGGTCTGGAACTGGAGCTCACCGAGGGTATGCGCTTCGACAAGGGCTACATCTCGGCGTACTTCGCCACCGACATGGAGCGTATGGAGGCGTCGCTCGACGACCCGTACATCCTGATCGCCAACTCCAAGATCGGCAACGTCAAGGACCTGCTGCCGCTCCTGGAGAAGGTCATGCAGTCGGGCAAGCCGCTGCTGATCATCGCCGAGGACGTCGAAGGCGAGGCCCTGTCGACCCTGGTCGTCAACAAGATCCGCGGCACCTTCAAGTCCGTCGCGGTCAAGGCCCCGGGCTTCGGCGACCGCCGCAAGGCCATGCTCGGCGACATCGCCATCCTCACGGGCGGCGAGGTCATCTCCGAGGAGGTCGGCCTCAAGCTGGAGAACGCCACGGTCGACCTCCTGGGCAAGGCCCGCAAGGTCGTCATCACCAAGGACGAGACCACCATCGTCGACGGTGCCGGCTCGGCCGACCAGGTCCAGGGCCGCGTGAACCAGATCCGCGCCGAGATCGAGAACAGCGACTCGGACTACGACCGCGAGAAGCTGCAGGAGCGCCTGGCGAAGCTCGCCGGCGGTGTCGCGGTCATCAAGGCCGGTGCCGCCACCGAGGTCGAGCTCAAGGAGCGCAAGCACCGCATCGAGGACGCCGTTCGCAACGCGAAGGCGGCCGTCGAGGAGGGCATCGTCGCCGGTGGCGGCGTGGCCCTGCTCCAGGCCTCCCAGGTGTTCGAGAAGCTGGAGCTCGAGGGTGACGAGGCGACCGGCGCCAACGCCGTGAAGATCGCGCTCGAGGCCCCGCTGAAGCAGATCGCCGTGAACGCCGGCCTCGAGGGCGGTGTCGTGGTGGAGAAGGTGCGCAACCTGACCCCGGGTCACGGTCTGAACGCCGCGACCGGCGAGTACGTCGACCTGGTCAAGGAAGGCATCATCGACCCGGCCAAGGTGACGCGTTCCGCGCTGCAGAACGCCGCGTCGATCGCCGCGCTGTTCCTGACCACCGAGGCCGTCATCGCCGACAAGCCGGAGAAGGCCGGCGCGGCCGCTCCGGGCGGCATGCCGGGCGGTGACATGGACTTCTGAGCCTGACTCACCTCAGGTTCGGACCCGGTCCGTCGGTACCGAGGGCGGCACTTCCTGCACAGCAGGGGGTGCCGCCCTCGGGCGTCTTCGGACCGGCGGGGTTCAGTCGGCGTAGTCCTTGAGCCTCTCGGTGTCGAGGGTGATGCTCACCGGGGGCGGAAGCTCGACGGTCGCCCCCCAGGGTTGAAGTGCTCTCCCGGCTTCAGCCGGGAGAGCACTTCAATTTTCCGTTGATGTATTCGAGCCGCACGGTTTCGGGCGCGGCCTCGGCCAGCTCCTCGAACTCGTCGACGTCGAGCGGCCCGTGCCGGATGCGCAGCCGTCCGCCGAGGAACTCCAGCCGGTTGCGGATCTCCCTCGGAGCCCTGCGGACGAGCTCCTCGAAGTCCTCGACGGACATCTGCGGGCGTTCAGCGGTGTCACGGGTCATGGCGTCGCCTCCTTCCCTCCATCGTGCCCCGGGGTGGTGTCGCCGGACCGTAGGAGCCGTCATACGGGTGTCCTTTCGCGTCGTTTCTGGGACATCGCAGCGCGGATCCCGGCCGCACGGGCCTGGACCGTGGTGACGGACAGGGGCGTGTGGGAGCGGGCGAGGGCGCGTTCGCCCCGACACGCGCCGCAGAGGCCGCCCGGTAGCGCCTCGGGAGGCCCCGGCGTACGGCACTTCGCGCATTCCAGGAGCCGCAGGGGCGGGCGCTGAGCCGGGGCAGGGGGCGGCTCGGGCGGGAGCTTGTCGGTCAGGCGGCGGCGGAGCAGGGCGGCCGGGTGGTGCACCGGTGCGGGCAGGCCGGCGGTGAGGGCGGTGCGTACGGTCTCATCGGTGGCGCCGCGCGCGAACCACTCCGCCACCAGCGGGGCGAGTCGCGTGCAGTCGGCCTGGGAGAGCGACAGCGCGGGCGCGTCGACGAGCTCGCGCCGTACGACGCGGCGTCGCTCAGGACGCTGAGTTGAGCTGAGCCCCGGAGGCGGGGAGCCGGCGCGCGCGTCCCGCAGGGAGTGTGCGCCGGCTCCCCGCCTCTTCTCCCTGTGTGGCTTCCGGCGTGGCTTCCCGCTTCGGCCTCCAGGTCCGCTCCAGGCCTGCTCCAGGTGTCCGTTTCATGGCGACAAGACAGACCAAAAGGCCCGGCTGTATTAACTTGCTTAACTCAATTAAGCTCTATAAGGTTGCCCAAGTCAATTAGAACTGAGCCACGACGGAGAGCTCCCTCATGTCCGACGCACCCATCCGGCCCGCCGAGGCCAGGGAATCCGCGCCGCCCAAACCCAACGCCGTGGTGGCCGTCCTGGCCTTCGGCGGCATCGTCGTCTCGCTGATGCAGACGCTGGTCATCCCGATCGTGGGACAGCTGCCGAAGTTCCTGAACGCCTCGGCGTCGGACACCGCCTGGGCCATCACCGCGACCCTGCTCGCCGCGGCCGTCGCGACCCCGGTCATGGGGCGCCTCGGCGACATGTACGGCAAGCGGCGCATGCTCCTGCTCAGCATGAGCATGCTGATCGTCGGCTCCGTGGTCGCCGGACTCAGCGACAGCCTGACCCCGATGATCGTCGGCCGTGCCCTGCAGGGCCTCGCGTCCGGTGTGATCCCGCTCGGCATCAGCATCCTGCGCGACGAACTCCCCGCCGAGCGGCTGGGATCGGCGACCGCGGTGATCAGCGCCTCGCTCGGTGTCGGCGGCGCCCTCGGCCTGCCCGCCGCCGCGCTCATCGCCGACAACTTCGACTGGCACGCGCTGTTCTGGACCTCGGCGGCCCTCGGCGTCGTCGCGCTCGCCCTGGTGGCCGTCCTCGTACCGGAGTCGAAGGTGCGCACCGGCGGCCGGTTCGACGTACCCGGCGCGATCGGGATGGCGGCCGGCCTGATGTGCCTGCTGCTCGCGATCTCCAAGGGCGCCGACTGGGGCTGGGGGAGCGGCACCACGCTCGGCCTGTTCGCGGTGGCCGTCGTCATCCTGGTGGCCTGGGGCTCCTACGAGCTGCGCGTCACCGAGCCGCTGGTGGACCTGCGGGTCTCGGCCCGCCCCCAGGTGCTGGTGACCAACGCCGCCTCGGTGGCGATCGGCTTCGCGATGTTCTCCATGTCCCTGGTCATCCCGCAACTGCTCCAGCTCCCGGAGCAGACCGGCTACGGCCTGGGCAAGTCGCTGCTGACGGCCGGCCTGGTCATGGCCCCGTCCGGCCTGGTGATGATGGCGCTGGCCCCGGTCTCCGCCCTTGTCTCCCGCGCCAAGGGGCCGAAGGTGACGCTGATGATCGGCGCCCTGATCGTCGCCGTCGGCTACGGGCTGAACGTCGTCCTCATGGCCGAGGTGTGGCACTTCGTGCTGGCGTCCTGTGTCATCGGCGCCGGTATCGGCTTCTGCTACGGGGCGATGCCCGCGCTCATCATGGGTGCCGTGCCCGCCTCCGAGACGGGCTCCGCGAACAGCCTCAACACCCTGATGCGGTCCCTGGGCACGTCCGTCGCCAGCGCCGTCGCCGGTGTCGTCCTGGCCCAGATGACCACGCGGCTCGGTTCGTTCGCGGTGCCGTCCGAGGACGCCTTCCGTACGGTGCTGGCGCTCGGCGCGGGTGCCGCGCTCGTCGGGTTCGTCGTGGCGGCCTTCATCCCGCGCCGGCGCCCGGAGGGTCCGACCGTGGCGCGTGCGGAGAGCGCGAAGGGCTCGACCGGGGCGGGGACCGAGTCCGCCGAGGTTCCGGCAGTCAAGGCGTAGCCACAGGGCTGCGGGGGCGCGGGGGTACGGGGGCGCGGGCTTACGGATTCCCGGTCGGCTCGCCGCCGGCCCGGACCGTGGTGCCCCACACGCGCAGTACCTCGTAGTCGGTGAACTCGAGCAGCAGCCGGTACGCCATGGCGGGCCGGGGCCCGCGCCGCTCGGCCGCGATGAACAGTTCGGCCTCGCGCCGGTCGCGGCGCGGGGTGCCGCACAACTGCCACGCCTGACCGTTCCACAGCTCCGGCAGCCAGCGCTGCTGGGGCTGGGGGCGGTCGCTGTGCATTCCGTACCGGGACGGTACGGGCCCGGTGGGCGCGTGCTGGGGCGCCGGCCCGTTGAACTCGGCGCGGCGGGCCGTACGGCGCCGGGTCTCGCACAGCAGGCACAGGTCGGGGGCGCTCTCGTCGACCGGGCCGGTGGGGTGCTCGGGGCAGCGCGTGCTGGGCACGGCCGTGCTGACGCTCTCCTCCAACCGGTCCAGCGCTCGTTTCAGGTCCGCCCGGACCTCGTGCAGCTTGGCGTCCGGGGAGTCCCCGGACAGGGCCTCGCCGTGCTCACCGAGGACGCGCAGGGCGCGGCCCAGGGCGGTGAGCTGCGCGTGGTTCATGGTCGCCTCCGGAGTGGGGTGGGCGGGTCCAGTATCCCAGGCCCGGATGCGAGGGGTTCGGGCCCGGGTCAGCCCGTGGCGTCCTGCGGTCCCGGTGCCTGTGCCAGCGCGGTGCGCAGGTGGCCGTGGGAGCCGGTGAGGAGGCGGGCCGCGGTCGGGCCGTCCACGTCGGCCAGCAGGACCAGGACGGCGTTCTTCACCTCGCCGTCCGTGGCGGCCAGGGCGCGCTCGATGTCGGCGTCCGCCGCCCCCGTCGCGAGGGCGACGATACGGCGGGAGCGGGCGCGCAGCTTCTCGTTGGAAGCGCGCACGTCGACCATCAGGTTCCCGTACGTCTTGCCCAGCCGGATCATCGTGATCGTCGAGATCATGTTGAGGACGAGCTTCTGGGCGGTGCCGGCCTTGAGACGGGTGGAGCCGGCCAGCAGCTCCGGGCCGACGACCACCTCGATGCCGTGCTCGGCCGCGGCGGCGAGCGGGCTGCCCGCGTTGCAGGCGAGGCCCACCGTCAGGGCGCCCCGCGCGCGGGCGTGCGTGACGGCGCCGACGGCGTACGGCGTGCGCCCGGAGGCGGAGACGCCGACCACCGTGTCGTCGGCGGTCAGTACCAGCGCGTCCAGGTCGGCCGCGGCCAGCTCCGCGGAGTCCTCGGCGCCCTCGACCGAGGTGACCAGGGCGCCGGGGCCGCCCGCGATCAGGCCGACGACCTGGCCGGGGCCGGTGTTGAAGGTCGGTGGGCACTCGGAGGCGTCCAGAACGCCCAGCCGGCCGGCGGTGCCCGCGCCCGCGTAGACCAGCCGGCCGCCCCGGGCTATCCTCTCGGCCACGGAGTCGATCGCGGCGGCGATCGCGGGCAGCTGCTCGGCCACGGCGGCGGCGACGGTGGCGTCCTCGCCGTTCATCAGCCGGGCGATGCCGAGGGTGGGCAGCCGGTCGACGTCCGCCAGCTCCGGACGGAACGCCTCGGTGGTCAGGGTCTCCAACTCGGCACGGAGAGTGCGGGGCCGGGGCGTGTCGGGCGTCTCGGGCGCGGAGGACTCGGAGGACTCGGACGTGTGGGTCATGGAACGGCTTTCTCCGGTCTGTCCGGTGCTGGAACTGTGGTGGGGGGCGGGGCCGCGGCTAGCGGGAACCGCTCCGGTGCCGGTGGGCCAGTGCCTCGTACGACGCGGACAGCGCGGGGGCGGCCGACTCGTAGGTGCGCTGGGCGATGCCCACGAACAGGCAGTCCACCACCAGGAGCTGACTGGTCCGGGACGACATCGCGGCCGGGCGCAGCTCGCTCTCGCGGGCCGTGGACGTGGTCAGTACGTGGTCGGCGTACTGGGTGACGGGCCCGTCCGGCCGGCCGGTGACCGCGATGGTCGTCGCCCCGCGCTCGAAGGCGACCCGGAGCGGTTCGATGACGTCGCCGGTCGAACCGGAGTGCGTGATGGCGATGGCCACGTCACCGGCGCGCAGCTGCACCGCGTTGGTGACGGCGAGGTGCGGGTCGCCGGGGGCGTGGGCTATCAGCCCTATGCGCAGCAGTTTCTGGGTGAGGTCCTGGGCGACCAGGCCGGAGGCGCCGATGCCGTACACGTCCGTCCGGCGGGCGCCGGCCAGGGCGGCGACGGCCGCGTCGAGCTGGCCGGTGTCCAGACCGGCGGCCGTGTCGGCGAGGGTCTGCTGCTCGTCGTAGGCGAGTTTCGCGACGACGTCGGCGATGGGGTCGTCCACCGCGATGTCGGTGGTGATCGCGGGGGCACGGCCCGACTCCTGCTGGGCGGCGAGCCCGGCGAGGGCCAGGCGCAGGTCGCGGTAGCCGGGGTAGCCGAGCAGGCGGGCCGTGCGGACGACGGTGGCCTCGCTGGTGCCGGTGAGTTCGGCGAGGCCGGTGACCGTGAGGGCCGCGCAGCCGGCCGGGTCGCCCGCGACGGCCTCGGCGACCCGCTGCATGGAGCGGGTCATCGACGGCGCCAGCGTACGGACCTTGGCCGCGAGGGCGGCGGGAGCGGGCGGGGCCGGAGGGGCCGGCGGGGCCGGAGGGGTGGCCCGGGCGGACGGGGTGGCGGCGGAACCGCCGCGGGCACCGGTGCCGCGCCGGTCCGCGAAAATTTCCTTCACATCCTGGGTCACCGTTGAAAGATATTTTCGTTTCGGTGGCGGGGTCAAGAGTGCGCACAATGGGGGCATGGACCCCCACGACGCCCCCGACGGCACCGACGACACCCCCGTCGGCCCCGTCAGCCCTTTGGAGCAGGCGCTGCACGCGGCACGTGCCCTCGTGCTCGCCGACCTGGTCGCGCACGAGGTCGCCGAGGCGGAGATCGTCTCACTCGTCGAGGAGTCCGTGGCGCAGCGCCGCTGGTGGGTCGAACAGTGGCCCCAGGGCGCCGAGTTCGTGGCCGGCCTGGTCGCCCAGGACGTGCAGGACGCCCTGCTGGAGCGGTACGGCCGCTGGCCGCTGTGCCCGGTGTGCGGCTCCGGCGACCCGCACGCGCTGGAGGTGGAACCGGAGCTGGGCCCCGACCCGCACTGGGTGTGCCATCAGTCGGGCGTGAAGGTCGCGGCGGTGGGCTCGCTGAGCGGGGCACCGGGCGGCGGGGAGGGTGGGGCGGCCTCGGCGTGACCGTGTACATCGACCCGCCCACCTGGCCGGGCCACGGCCGACTCTGGTCCCACCTGGTCAGCGACGTCTCCTACGACGAACTGCACGCCTTCGCCGCCGCCCTCGGCGTCCCCCGCCGCGCCTTCGAACGCGACCACTACGACATTCCCCAGCACCGGTACACGGACGTCGTGCTCGCCGGTGCGGTGGAGGTCAGCAGCCGCGAGGTGGTACGGCTGCTGCACGGGGCGGGCCTGCGGGTGCGCAAGAGCGCGAGTCGATCACGGTGACACGGTGGCACGGTGCTGGTCGGCAGCGGCGGTGGAGGCCGCCGAACTCCCCACGCGGGCCGTTGCGCAGCGGAGAGCCCCAGGATCGCATCAACCGATCCGGTGGTGCCGCGGTCCTCTTCCTGCGCGGGGCACGGTGGGCTGTCCCGGCCGCACTCCAGTGGTCCGCGGCAGCCTCTCAGCTTGGGAAGCTGAGGTGATCTGGGGCTCGACGCAGGGCTGTCCTGCGGCGGAAGGGCTTCGACACCTGGTGGCGGGTCCGTTGATTCCCCGGTGTTCCCCGTGGTTCCCCGCAGGATCTGGCACGCGTCTGGCACGTCCTCTTCGTCCCAAATCACTGGCTGGACGGTCACTTACCGTTGATGATCAAGCATCGACCGGCCCGAGTACTTCGTCGGCGCTGCGGGGCTCTGTACGCGGCTGCTGATTGAGCTTGTGACGCGCGATGGAGGACCGCCGGTAGACCTCCTTGCGGGCCCGCATGATGTTGCCCAGGGGTGTGTGCTCGGCGGTGACCCGCCAGGGTGTGAAAGACAGCGAGTCCATCTTCTCCAGGTTCTCCGGGCCGGAGACGTCCTGCTGCGGCAGCCGCAGCTTCGCCACGGTGACGGACGGCGAGAGCTGCTCGGGCCACTCCACGGTCGTGTCCTCCACCGGCATGCGCTTCAGGTCGGTGCAGAGCTGGACCTGGATGTCGAAGGCGTAGGGCCGCTCCTGGAGCTCGGCTTGCAGGGCCGGTCGGAAGACCTCCGCCGCCGAGGCCGGATCGATGTCGCGCCGGACCACCGCGGCGGCGAAGTCCGGGTCGGGGGTGATGCGCACCTTGGCGATGTAGTCCCCGTGCCGGACCGCGCCCATCGTCCAGTAGCTCGACAGCAGTACGTTGACCGGAGGGATCTTTGACAGGCGCAGGAACGCCAGGAACTCGTCCCACGCCCAGTTGTCCTGATCCAGCGTTCCCTTTCCGGTCACGAACTCGGTGAAGAAACGATGTGCTCCGGGTCGGCCCTGGGAGAAGTAGGCCGGCGCGTTCAGGAACAGTTCCTGGATGAACAGGTAGTGCTCGACCGTGTTGCAGAAGAAGATCGGTCCGTTGATGTTGGCGTAGTCGAAGGTGCCCGTGTCCGGTTCGTCTTCCAGCAGGGTCGGGCCGGGGATGTTGAACATCTTCAGTGCCAGTCCGGTGGCGGCGCCCAGCCGTGCGTCTGCTCCGGCGTGAGGCGAGCCGTTGGAGAAGCGGATGAGCGCATCGTGGGTTCCCGGAGTCGCGTAGATGCCCTGGGCGTACTCGGGGGGTAGCCCGTCCAGGATCTCCACTTCCCCTCGGACCAGCCCGTAGCCCTTGGCGTGGGCGTCGCGCAGGGCCCGGCCGGTGCCACCGGCTTCGACGGAGTCGGCGATGTAGCTCTCGGTCTTGCCGATCACCGTCTGCAGGGTGCGGTCGAAGTTCGGATCGTCGGCTTCAACGTCAGGCGTATAGCGGACGAACTGTGCTGCCATGGTGTCGAACCCTCCTCGAAGACCGTGGTGGGAACTGTCCTCAGCCCTCCAGTTCCGCGAGCCAGCGCAAGGCGCGCAGCCCCGGCACGAAGCAGTACTCACCGCCCCGGGTGACCACGAAGCTGGGCAGGTTCTGCAGACGACGCCGGACCGGCTTCTCCGGGATGGTGACGGTGCCGGTTCCGCCGTGATGGCCGGCTACCGCGTCCTTCTCGCCGGGGTAGCCGATGAAGTTGCCGTCGTTGATCCACTGGGCCTTGATGAACTCGAACTGCCGTTCCAGATGGGTGCCGAGGAACACTCCGACCAGGCCACGCTCGGCGCCGTCGTCTTCCAGCACACCCTCCGGCAGCGGCGGGCCGTAGGTGGTGCCGCGGCGGATGAGGCGATGCATCCGTGCGTCGCCGATGATGGTGGAATCGCGGGGGTTGGTGCGCCGGATGTGCGCACCGGCGGGGCACCGGTAGCCGCGATCGTCGTGCTCCCGGTACAGGAAGTTGTTGACGCGGTGCGGATCGGCCGCCAGCTCCGGATCATCGTGCTCCGGTGCCAGTGCCAGCGGTGCTCCGCTCGGCCAGCGCCCCACCATCTTCGCCGCCAGGAGTGCCTCCTGCTCGGCGCTGGAGCTGTTCGCGCGCAGAAACCGGCGCCAGGCCGCCACGTTGGTGTGGGCCTTGCGCACGGCTGCGTAGGTCCCGTTGCGGCCCAGCACATCGGGGGTGGGCATGGGCGGCAGGCTGCCGGTTTCGTCGGGGTGGCCGAGGATGAACTCGCCGGCTTTGATGGGAGTTTCCTGCGGGTTGGAGCCGGGCAGTCCGACGCCCTCGATGTTCGGATGGCTGATGCCGTCACGGAAGCCGAAGGTGGTGCGCCCGGTCGGGAGCTGGCGGACCTCCTGCTGCCAGATCACCTGGACACCGGATGTGTCCTCGAAGGCGACACGGGCCTGCTCCAGCTTCTTGCCCAGCTGTGCCGCATCGGAGGCGAGGGCGCTCAACGCGATATGGACATCGCCTGTTCCGAACGGTGCCTCCCAGTGGTCCGGGGCACTCTCGCCCACGTCACCGATCAGCTCTGCCCGGGCGGCCATGCCCTCACGAAACGCCCGCGGAAAGCTGTCCAGCGACTCCTGGGGCACTCCCAGGGCCCTCAGCCCCTGATAGGTGAACGCCACAGCCACCCAGGCATCCTGGCTCCGGTCCGCGCTGGGCAGACCACCCGAGGTCACCGGAAGCAGCCGCCGCAGCAGGGCGCGCCCGGCGTGGCGGTCATCGACGCGCAGGAAGATGAACTTTCCCTCGTAGGGCACGGGCCGCGGGCGTAGGGCCCCGCTCTGGACGTCGTCGATCTCGATGCGCACGCCGGCCGCGCTGCGGCTGTTCGCAGTGTTCATGATCGCTTGTGCCTCCACATCGGTCTCTGCCTGGGCAGCCCCGCAGCAGCCGACCCGCACCCGCCGAAGCGGTCCAACGTTGGGTCGGGTCCGCGGGTCGGTTATGTCCGGGTTCTGGGCTGTCCGGGTTTAGGCCGAGGCTTCCTCCAGCAGCTTCTGGAAGGCGGGTGTGGCCACCAATTCCGCGTTGGCCGGGTTGTCCAGCGCTGTCCGGAACTCGGTGGTGTCCAGCACGTCCTGGAACGCGTTGTCCACGCGCTGGTCCTTGTAGATCTGCTGAACGGTCAGATCGGGGTACGCGCTGACGAAGACCCCTGCGGGCTCCTGGTGGGCGAGGAACCAGTCCTTGACCCCTGGATCTTTGATGCCGGGGAACCCTTCGCTGTGTGAGAAGACCTTGTCGAAGCGGGCCCCGACCACCGTCTTGGCGAAGTCGTCGATGTAGGTGTCCCAGGAGCCGTCGAAGACGCTGGCGAACATGAACCTGGTGTCGTTGTCGAAAATGACGTGCCGTGCGTCATGCAGCGTGCCGATCTGGCGCAGTGCCGCATGGACATTCTCGTCATTCGCCGCGTCGCCGAGCCAGGTGAGATCCTCGCGCAATGCATCGGCCTCGCCCGGCTTGATCTTGGTGAAAACGGTGAACTCGTTACAGACCCCATCCATCCTGCCCGGGTGCTCATGGTGAGCCGACGGGGTTGCGCCTGTCGTCGCAGCCATCGCGAGGTCCTCCTGCCACGGATCGGTGCGAGGGTCCCCAGCGCCCGGACATGAGGCGCGATCGCCCTCACATCTCCGATCCTCCCTGCGGCTGAGTTGCCTCGCATCTCGGCCCCTGGGCGTTGTGGTCACCTGGGGTGGTATCTCGAAGCTCCGGCAATCGCGGGGCCGCCTGCCCGGTGCGGCAGGCCGACGCCGGGGTCCTCACGTCCCGAGAAGCTCCCGAGGACAGATCCAGCCAGGCGCAGGAAGATGGAATTCGGTGAGACGTGCCGAGTACGTCGTCATCACCGTTGCCGGGCAGCCACTTCCGCGCGGCCGCGAAGACAGTGTCGCAGCCCATCGCGCACCAGCCCGTTGCGCCGCCCGGGCGACCGGGTCATCCGCTTCCGCAGCCCCCCTGCTCCACTGGATCGACACCCGGAGGCAACCATGGGCCACGTTCTCGGTGACGTGCTGGGTCTCGCGGCCGCAGTCGCCGTCAGCCCGCTCCCGATCATCGCAATCATCCTCATACTCGCCACGCCTCGGGGACGTCTCAACGGAGTTCTCTTCACCGTCGGCTGGATCCTGGGACTCTCGGTTCTGGGCGCGGTGATGCTGGCGATCGCCTCTCCCGCAGGTGCCTCCGCCCACGGCCACCCGGCCACCTGGGTGGGATTCCTCAAGCTCGCTCTGGGCCTGTTCCTCGTTCTCTTCGGCGCCCGGCAATGGCACCGGCGCCCGAAGGATCCCTCGCAAGCCCAACTGCCGAAGTGGATGGGCGCGATCGACCGCCTCACGCCGGTCAAGGTCTTCGCACTCGGGCTGGCCTTGGCCGCGCTCAACGCCAAGAACGCCCCGCTGACCATCACCGCGGGCGCCTCGATCGGCTCAGCCGGACTGCCGGTCGGGCAGCAGATCGCGTCGCTGGCAATCTTCGTCCTGATCGCCACCCTCGGCCTGCTGGCCCCGTTGGGAGTCTTCTTCCTCGGGGGAGAGCGAGCCAAGACCACGCTCGGCAACTGGAAAGAGTGGGCAGCTCAGCACAACGTCGCCGTGATGGCCGTCCTGTTCTTCGTCCTCGGGCTGAAGCTGCTCGGAGACGGCATCTCCATCCTCGTCTCCTGATGACAGCCGAGGAGTCGTGGGTGTCGGCTGTGAAGGACGGGCAGTCCGCTCGTTGCTGCGGCGTCACCTTTGGAGCTGACGGCAGCCTTGACGGCAACGACGGCACACACGGCCACCTGGCATAAGTGCTGCTCGCGCTCGCCGCAGTGCTGCACGATCGCACCGGCGGTGCCATGCCCATGGCGGACGAAGGGGTGATCGTCGATCAACCAGGCCGACGGCCGCAGCAGCCGGTCGGTGCGTGGCCGCCACACGCCGCATCCCCTCGCGGTAGTCCCAGGTGGACTGGGCGACGAAATGCCCCAGGTTCTGCCTGGGGGTGCCCAGGCGCTCCGCCATCGGCTCCACTGACTTGCGCTTGCCGTCCAGCATCAGCCCGCGCAGGTACTGACGGCCGTAACCACGCTGACCTGCGTAGGCCAGGTACGCGAAGACATCGCCCGTGAACTCCGCGAGATCTACGTTCAGTTCCTCGACTGCCTGACGGTCCATCGCCCCACCGTCCTCCCCGAAGGCATGGTCACGCAGCTACTTCGCGAACCGGTCGAGGACCATGACCAAGCTCTGAACCAGGGGATTGACAGTTTGTTCACGGGCTCTCAGGCCTCTCCAACCTCTCGGAGCTCGTAGACGTACTCGCCCTTCGCCTCGTCCTCGCCGACCCGGGTGAATCCGGCGCGGGTGACGACGCCCTGCGAGGGCGTGTTGGCACGGTCGATGACGGCGGTGACGGTCCGTACGCCGTTCTGGGCCAGCGCCCACGCCGACAAGGTACGCAGCGCCTCCGTGGCGTAGCCGTGGCCGCGGGCGCCCTCGACGAGGTCGTAGCCGATCTCCACGCGTCCGTCCTGGCCCGGAGCGCTGTGGAATCCCATCGCGCCGACGGCGAGGCCGTCCTCCCGCCGGACCAGGACGTAGGCGGTCCACTCCGGCCGGAACTCCCCTTCCTCGTACTGCTTGGCCATCATCCCGGCGCCGATCCGGGTGCCCTCGGCGGGAGCGGAGCCGACCCACGCGAAGCCGCCGTCACCGCCCGTGCCGAGGTCGGCGGCGCTCGCCGGCGTGAGGCCCTCCAGGTCGAGCCGCTCGCCGCGGAGCACCGGATTGTTGCTCCAGCGCCATGGGCCGACGGGCTCGCGCCCCGGCAGCTCGCCGCGCCCGGTCGCCCACAGCAGGGTCTGCCAGGGGGTGGGCCCCGGCCGGACCCGCGGAAAGATCCGGGTGAGGACGAACGAGGCCAGCTCGGCGGGCGGTTCGTACCGTATGCCCAGGCCCTCGGTGATGTCGTGGGTGTGCAGTAGCACCTCGGCCACACCCATCGCGGCGAAGCCCTCGCGGTTCGCGTGCCGGAAGGGGTACGGGTGGAAGGCGCGGACCGCGCGCGGGGTGGTGCGGATCGTGGCGGCGAGGAGGGCGCCGGTCGTGGTGATCACCTGGAGGACGCCCGCGTTGCCGGCGGGGTCCAAGCCGTCGTCGGTGCCGTCGAGGGTGATCTCGAAGGGTATGTACGCGTCCTGCGCCCGGCCGGCCAACTGACCGGCGTACGCGAGGAGATCGGAGGCGATGTGCACCGCGGTCTCCCGGCAGCCCCACTCCAGCCGCCCGGCTCGCACACCTTCCCACTCCCGGTCGGTGACCACACCCAGGGCCGCCACGCAGTCCGCGACGGCCTCCTCCACTTGTTCCGCTCCCAAGGCATGCATGAGGGGAAGGCTATGAGGACGGTGGCGTCGGGGTCGACAGCATTTCCAGCTCGCCGCGGATGTTGTACCGGGCCGTGGCCTCCCAGTGCTCCCGTCCGTACGGCGTGCGGAACAGGCGGGGCAGGTCGAGGAGCCGGCGCAGTACGGCGGCCCGTCCCTCGCGGAAGGCGTCGCCGGGGACGAAGTGGTACTCCGCGCGGACGGCAGCGGTGTAGGCGGCGTACGCGGACGGGGGCGAGGCGAGGATCGCCAGATCGGCGTCGCACAGCACCTGGCCGTCACGGTCGTCGTCGGCCGGGTCGTGGGTGGCGGTGAGCCGCACCAGTCGCGTCACCTCGGCGACCTTCGCCTCCGGAACCCCGGCCTCGGCCAGCGCCCGCTCGGCCAGCCGCGCCGACCGCTCCTCGTTCTCGGACCGGTCCGGCAGATACACGGCGTCATGGAACCAGGCGGCGAGGCGTACGACGTCGGGGTCGTCCGCGTACGCCTCCAGTTCGTCGACCCGGTCGAGCACGGCGGTGAGGTGCGCGACGGTGTGATACCGCCGCTGATCCTCCTGCCAGCGGCCGATCAGATGGTCGGCGTAGGGCACAGGGTCGGGCCCGCCCCCGGGCTCACGGGCCCCTTCCAGCGCCCGGACGAAACGCTCACGCAGAACATCGGTGTCGGCCATGCGGCCATTGTTCCTGCTGCGTGCCCTGATCCATCAGAGGTCGAGCTCGGCCCGTCCGGTCTTGCCGGGACCGCCGTCTCCGTGCGGCTCGACTCCCATCCGGCTCGCCGGACAGGACACCAGTCAGAGACCTCGGCCGGTCTCGGCTTCGGGGTCCTCAGGAGCGTGGGGCCGGGGTGCTCACGTTTTTCGGCGGACGTGCCACGGGAACGACAGCGTGTACGTCGGCAACGCGGGCAAGGACGCGGCGCTGGACCGGGGCCGACTCCTCGGGCACCCTCTGCGACCCCGTCCCGGACCTGAAGCACCTGCGCGCCGACGCCGTCCCCCGCCGGCTCGAAGCCCCCCGCGAGGCAGGTGAACCAACTCGGTGCCTGCGGCGACCTTGCGGTCCGAGACGTGGGAGATGCCCGACCGGACGAAGAGGCGTTCGGCGGCGTCGGTCTCCGGTTCCGCGAAGAAGGGCGACGACCTGGAACCCGTACCGGCGACCTGACCCCCGCCCGGGCCCGACGACGTGTCGGCAGGCCCGGGCGGTCCACGGAGGAAGCCGCCTGGAAGCCGCCGGCCCAGGGCAATCAGAGCGCGATTTTCGACGAGGGCGACGGCGCGCTGTACTGGCCGGGGCTGCGGCCGCGGAGCTGAACATCTTCGGGGAGTGAGACCGGCCGCGGGGTGCGGGGGCGCGGATCCCCGGTCGGCGGGCGTAGGCTGGATTGGACTAGACCTCTAGGTCGCCAGCTCTCTGGGCTCTAGTCGTCGACGATCCGTGCCTTGACGCCGAGGAATGGGGTTCCATGAGCAAGCGTGCAGTCCTGGAGGTGATTGCCCTCGACGTCGAGGACGCGGTTGCCGCCCAGGCGGGAGGTGCGGACCGGCTCGAGCTGGTCACCGACATGGCGGCCGACGGGCTCACCCCGTCCGCCGCCACCGTCGCCGCCGTCCGCGCGGCCGTCGGCCTCCCGCTGCGGGTGATGCTGCGCCTCGCCGACGGGTTCGCCGCCGGTGACCTCGACCGGCTGGCGCGCACGGCCCACCAGGTGCGGGACGCCGGGGCCGAGGAGTTCGTTCTCGGGTTCCTCGACGCCGACGGCCGGGTGGACCTGGACGCCGTGGAGCGGGTGGCCGGTGCGCTGGACGGCTGCCGCTGGACCTTTCACCGCGCCATCGACCGCGCCGCCGACCGCGACGCCCTCCGCAAGCAGCTCGACGGGCTGCCCGGCCTCGACACCTACCTGACCGCCGGCGCGCCCGGCGGTGTCGCCGACGGGCTGCCCACCCTGCTCGCCGAGGCCCGACGAGGGCGAGAGGGCGAACCCGGGTACCAGCAGCAGCTGCTCGTCGGCGGCGGCCTGCGGCTGGAACAGGTGCCCACCCTGCTCACCGCCGGGATCCGTGCCTTTCACATCGGGGGCGCGGCCCGGCCCGACGGATGGACCGGGCCCGTCTCGGCCGAAGCCGTCGCAAAGTGGCGCCGGGTTGTGGACGGAGGCTGACACCGTCTCCGCCGGATCGGCTCAGTTCAGCAGCTGTTCCGGCAGGGGCGCCGCATGCGTCACGATCAGGCCCGAGACCGCTCGGGTCAGGGCGACGTACAGGCGGCGCAGGCCGGTGCGTTCGTCGGGCTCGCCGTCGACCACGGCGCGTGGCTCGTCCAGGACCACGTAGTCGTACTCCAGGCCCTTCGCCAGGGACGCCGGGACCAGGGTGAGCCGGGTGTCGTACGTCGTCTCCTCGCCCGGCGCGACGTAACCGAGGCCCGCCTCCGCCAGAACCTCCGCCAGCTCCGGGATGCGGGCGTCGGCGGCGATCAGGCCGACCGAGCCCTCGTTGCGCAGCAACTCGCCGCACGCGGATACCACGTCACCCGCCCCCGCGATCCGGCGGACCTCGAAGAAGCCCGGGTTGTCACGGATCGACGCCACCGGCGCCAGGCCCGGCGCGATGTGCGGGAGCAGCCGGGAGGCGTACGCGATCACGTCCGTCGGGACGCGGAAACCGGCGGTCAGCTCCTCGACCACCGCGTCCCGCTTGCCCAGGTGGCCCAGCGCCTCCTCCCAGCTCCGGGTCGCCCACGGCGTGGTGCCCTGGGCCAGGTCACCGAGGACGGTCGCCGAACCGGTCGTGCAGCGCCGGCCCACCGCCCGGTACTGCATGGGGGAGAGGTCCTGCGCCTCGTCGAGCACCACGTGCCCGAGGGAGTGGGTGCGCCGGATCAGGTCGGTGGCCTCGTCGATCAGTACCGCGTCCGCCGCCGACCACTTCGCGGACTTCACCGACCGCGCCGGCTTCGCCCAGAGGATCGCTTTCCGTTCGTCCTCGTCGAGCAGTCCGGCCGCGTGCTCGGCCAGGAACTCCGGGTCCGCCAGCAGCCGCAGGACGAGCTTCGCCGGGTCGACGGCCGGCCAGAGGGCCTTCACCGCCGCCTTCACCGCGCTGTTGCGGGCCACCGCGTCCTGCACCCTGTCGTCCGGTGCCTCCCCGGCCCGCTCCATCTGCACCAGCACGGCGTGCGCGATGCGCTGTGGCAGGGCCTCGCGGGCGGCACCGTAGCGGATGTCCCGGTCGAGCAACTGACGGATCAGGACCTCCAGTTCGTACGCCGGTACCCGCCAGCGGCGCGAGCCGCGCACGACGACGACCGGTTCGGTGGGCATGGTCACGTGCGCGTGGAGGGCCCGGCGCAGTACCTCGGCCATCCTCGCGTCGCCCTTGACAAGCGCGGCCCGCGCGTCGTCCGTCCCGCGCACCTCGACATGGGCCACCAGGTCGTCCACCGTCGCCTGCCCGACCGCCAGCTCGCCCAGCGCGGGCAGCACCTGCTCGATGTAGTGCAGGAAGGACCGGTTCGGCCCGACGACCAGCGTGCCCGCGCGGGCCAGCCGCTCGCGGTGGGCGTACAGCAGGTAGGCGACCCGGTGCAGGCCGACGGCCGTCTTCCCGGTACCGGGGCCTCCCTGCACACAGACGCTGCCCGACAGGCCGGACCGTACGATCTCGTCCTGCTCGGGCTGGATCGTGGCGACGATGTCCCGCATCGGGCCGACACGCGGCCGCTCGATCTCCTGCTGGAGCAGCCTGCTCGTGACCGCTGCCTCCGCCGGGTCGGACAGGTGCTCGTCCTCGTACGCCGTGAGGTCCCCGCCGGTGTAGCCGAAACGGCGGCGCAGCGCGACGTCCATGGGGTCCTTCTTGGACGCCCGGTAGAACGGCTGAGAGACCGGCGCACGCCAGTCGATCACCATCGGGTCGCCGCCGGGGTCGTGCACATGCCGACGCCCGATATGCAGTGTCCGATCAGCGGCCTCCGGCTGCGGGCGCTCGCCCTCGGCCCCCTCCGCCTTCTCGACGCCCGGTGCGTGCAGATAGTCGAGCCGGCCGAAGAACAGCGGGGTGTCGCTGAGGTCGGCCAGGGCCTTGATGCGGTCCCCGATCTGCCGCTCCAGGATCTGCGCGTTGACCCAGTTCGCGGTGACGTCGCGGATGTCGAGGGCCTCGACGTCCTCGCGCATCGCGCGCAGGGCGGTACGGGAGGCGGAAAGGTGGGAGCGCTCGCGGGCCAGTGGGCCTCCGCCGTCGCCGTCAACGGCGCCGTCGACGGTGCTGGTGGCGGGCATGGCTGTGGTGGCGGGCGCGGGTTCGGGGACGTGCGCGGGCACGGGTCTGCCTCCGGCTGGTGCTGGCGGTGATGCCGCGTGATCACGGCATGGCGGACCACCCGGTTTCCGTCCGGGCGGCGGCACTCCGGCGAGGGAGGCGGGAAGGCCCCGGTCGGCTTTCGTTCCTGTGACCGGGGCGAGCGGGAGATTCTAGTCGGCTCCCGCACGCGGGGCGAACGACAAATTCCCTCTGCCGTGCTGCCGTGCTGCCGTCCTGGCTAACTGCCCTCCTGCCACCCCGGCATCAGGGTTCGGGGCTCTGGACCCCTCAGGGGCTCTCAGGGGCGCGGGTCCTCCTCGAAGGGGACACCGTGCGTCTCAGGGCGTACGCGACGGGACCTGAACGGGGGCCCAACGACCGATGCCCCGAACGGGTGATCCGGCGCACTCTGGGCACATGAGCACAGCGACCTTCATCCCAGGCGACCGGTCCCCTGGCCGGGGCGTCCCGCACCGCGGTGCCACCGCCATCGGCTCCGTCCACCACTCCCCGCACCGCCTCGGCAACGCCCTGCGCGCGGTACGGATCTACGCCGAGAGCCTCTTCTCGGTCGCCGTCCTCGGCGAGTACAACGAGGAGGCGGGCGTCCGCCGCCGCTGACCGCGTAGCGCCCGGCCCGGGTCAAAGAGCCGGGCGGCGGTCCGGGGGAAGCAGACCGGCGACGACCTCAAGGGGCCAGCGGCCGTACGGCAGTGCCGCGTCCCCGGCCGGCGGCAGGAGCGCGGACGGCGCGCCCGCAGCTGCCGGCTCCGGTGCCGTGTCGGGGTCCGCCCCGAATGCTGCTTCCTGGACCTGCTCCGTCGGCGTCCCGGGGATCCGTTCGACGAACGGCGGGAGATCCTGCGTGCACCGCGCGCCCTTCGGCGGCAGCGCACCCGTGAGGAAGTAGCGCACCACGTGCCGCTCCACACACGCGCTCGGGTTGTCCAACGCGGTGTGCCCGTACCCGTCCACCGTCAGCAGCCGCGCGCTGCGCAGTTCCTTCACCATGTTCACGGCCGCCTGGTACGGGGTGGACGGGTCGTGGGTCGTGTTCACCACCAGCACCGGGTGGGCGGTCGCCCTGTCCCACGGGCCGGTGTACAGGTCGGCGGCGCGGGCCGGCCAGGAGGCGCACGGCTCGGTGATCCACACCCACCAGCGGCTCAACTCCCCCGCCTCCGCCACCGCCCGCTCCTCCAACCCCGGGTAGAGCCGAGGCGACCGCGGGTTGGGGCTCTCCGCGCACAGCACCGCGAACGACTGCTCGAAGCCCGGATAACGTGTCGCCCCCGCCGGATTGCTGAGCGGTATGAGCGGGCGGCCGATCCACAGCGACTGCAGCAGGTCGGCGACACCGGCCCAGCCGGGGTGCACGGTGTAGAGCCCGCCGCGCACCTCGCTCACCGCCCTCGCGAACGTCCAGTCGCTCGCCGGCCGCTGGGCGAGGCGCGCCATGAGGGTGTCGTACTTGTCGCGGGTGGCCGCCGGGCTGCCCGCCGAGAAGACGCAGCGGGACACCGGCGCGCGCCCGCAGTGGTCGAGGAACTGCCTCAGCGTGTCGGCGGAGCCGAGGTGGGAGCCGAGCCGCAGGAAGGTGTTCAGCCCGGCCATGGCGTCGCCCTCACCCGCCGCCCGGTCCGCGCCCGCTGCCACGCCCGCCGCCGCGCCCAGCCCGTCCACCCAGGCCGCCGGGTCCACGTTCCCGTCGAGGACGAGCCGTCCCGCCCGTTCGGGGAACAGGTTCGCGTAGGTCGCGCCGAGGAGGGTGCCGTACGAGACGCCCCAGTAGTGCAGTTGTTCCTCGCCGAGCGCAGCGCGCAGCAGGTCCAGGTCGCGGGCGGTGTCGGCGGTCGAGACATGGCGCAGCAGTTGCGGATCGCTCTGCGCGCAGCGCTTCGCGAGATCGGCGTAGGCGGCGATGAACGCCTGCTGCCCCCGCTCGCCCACCGGGAACGGCGGGAGCTTCGCCTGCCAGTCGACGGCCTCCTCGGCGGTGCCGAAGCAGCGTACGGCCGTGCTCTCGCCGACCCCGCGCGGGTCCCAGCTGACGATGTCGTAGCGGTCCCGCAGTTCTTTCGGGAACTTGTCGTACAGCTCCGGGAGTCCGACGGTGCCGGGGCCGCCCGGACCGCCGGGGTTGAAGAACAGCGTGCCGACCCGCTTCTCCGGAGCCGCGGCGGGGCGCCTGATCACCGTCAGCTCGATGGTGCGGTCCCCGGGGCGGGCGTGGTCCAGGGGAACGTTCGCCACCGCGCACTCGAACCCGGTCTGCGTCACGTTCCGGCAGTCCTGCCACCGCAGCACCACCTTGTCGCCGCCGCCGTCGCCCCCACCGCCGCCCGGCCCGCCCGCGGCCACCGGGCCGGCCGCCCCGAGCAGCAGCACCACCGCTCCGGCCGCGGCCCCCGCGGCTCTGGTGAGCGGCGTCCGTGGGGCGGTGGCGGTCCTGGGCATGGGCAGGTCCTTCCCTCGCAACAGCCGGGAGACGGGCCCGCGGCAGCAGACCCGCTGCCATACCATCGGCGGTCCACTCGCCGGGCAACCGACACGCGTCCGATCGGGTGGCGCGAGGGAGTGCCGTGCGACGCGCCGAGGGCCGGCCCGAGTTCGTGCACACGCCCGACTGAGTACGTGCACCTGTGTCCGGGCGCCGGGCGCGCGGGTTGTTGACCGGCCCCATGAGCCAGGACCACTCCGCGCCCCTGACGCCGGCAGTGCCCTACCCGCCCGACCGGGACCTCTGGGCCTGGGTCGGGCCCACGGGCACCGCGCAGTCGTCAGGACAGGTTCGCCGCGTACGACGAGGTGTGGTGCGTGATGGACGTGGAGGCGACGGCCCGCGCCCGGACTCTGCGTAACAGCATCGACACCGGTCAGGGATACAAGGGAAACCTCTGGACCGACGTCGATCTCCTCGTGGAAAAGCTGATGGACCAGGCACGGCGGGCCCGAGGCTGATCACGGCGCACGCGGTCGTACGGGGTCAGCTCTCCGTGAGGAGCTCGTCCGCGTCCATGATCCGGTACGCGTATCCCTGCTCCGCCAGGAACCGCTGGCGGTGGGCCGCGAAGTCCTGGTCGATGGTGTCGCGGGCAACGACGGAGTAGAAGTGGGCCTGGTGGCCGTCCGCCTTGGGGCGCAGCACCCGGCCCAGCCGCTGGGCCTCCTCCTGTCGGGACCCGAAGGTGCCCGACACCTGGATGGCGACCGTGGCCTCCGGCAGGTCGATCGAGAAGTTCGCGACCTTGGACACGACCAGGACGCTGATCTCGCCCTTCCGGAACGCGTCGAACAGCTTCTCCCGCTGGGCGTTCGACGTCTCGCCCTTGATCACGGGGGCGTTCAGGTGCTCGCCCAGCTCATCCAGCTGGTCGATGTACTGCCCGATGACGAGGATCTGCTGCCCCGCGAACCGCCGGACGATCGCCTCCGTGACCTTCCGCTTGGTGGCGGTCGTCGCGCAGAAGCGGTACTTCTCCTCGGTCTCCGCGGTGGCGTACGCGATCCGCTCGGAGTCGGTGAGGTTGACCCGGACCTCGACGCAGTCGGCGGGCGCGATGTAGCCCTGCGCCTCGATCTCCTTCCACGGCGCGTCGAACCGCTTCGGCCCGATCAGCGAGAACACGTCCGACTCGCGGCCGTCCTCCCGCACCAGCGTCGCCGTCAGGCCCAGCCGCCGCCGGGCCTGGAGGTCCGCCGTGAACTTGAAGACGGGCGCGGGCAGCAGGTGCACCTCGTCGTACAGGATCAGGCCCCAGTCCCGGGAGTCGAACAGCTCCAGGTGCTGGTAGACGCCCTTCCGGCGGGTCGTCAGCACCTGGTAGGTGGCGATGGTGACGGGCCGGATCTCCTTCCGCGTCCCGCTGTACTCGCCGATCTCGTCCTCGGTCAGCGAGGTCCGCTTCACCAGCTCGTGCTTCCACTGGCGGGCCGAGACGGTGTTGGTGACCAGGATCAGCGTGGTCGACTTCGCCTGCGCCATCGAACCGGCACCGACCAGCGTCTTGCCCGCGCCGCAGGGCAGGACGACCACGCCGGAGCCGCCGTGCCAGAAGTTCTCCACGGCCTGCTTCTGGTACGGGCGCAGCGCCCACCCGTCCTCGCGCAGCTCGATGTCGTGCGCCTCGCCGTCCACGTACCCGGCGAGGTCCTCGGCGGGCCAGCCCAGCTTCAGCAGCACCTGCTTGATCTGCCCGCGCTCCGAGGGGTGCACGGCGACGGTGTCCGGGTCGAGGCGGGCGCCGACCAGCGGGGCGATCCGCTTGGAGCGCAGCACCTCCTCCAGCACGGGCCGGTCGGTGCTGGTGAGGACGAGACCGTGCGCCGGGTGCTTGAGCAGGCTGAGCCGGCCGTAGCGGTCCATCGTCTCGGCGATGTCGACGAGCAGCGCGTGCGGCACCGGGTAGCGGCTGTACTTCACCAGCGCGTCCACGACCTGCTCGGCGTCGTGGCCGGCGGCCCGCGCGTTCCACAGGCCGAGCGGGGTCACCCGGTAGGTGTGGATGTGTTCCGGCGCCCGCTCCAGCTCGGCGAACGGCGCGATGACACGGCGGCACTCACCGGCCTGCTCGTGGTCGACTTCCAGGAGAAGCGTCTTGTCGGACTGGACGATGAGCGGACCATTCACGCGCGGCTGCCTTTCTGCGACGGACTCGGCACGGGCACAGCACGGCCAAACGTCCAGTTTGCCTGATCGCCCGCCCCCTGGGGGCCGGAGTGACGGCAGCCACAAGGACAGCGGACGACGCTCCGGCAGGGGGCCGCGCCCGTCAGCAGGCCGTGTCCGGCAGGGGGCCGTGTCCGTCAGGTGGCCGTGTCCGGCAGGAGGTCGTGTCCGTCAGGTGGCCGTGTCCGTCAGGAGGTCGTGTACGTCAGGAGGTCGTGTACGTCAGGAGGTCGTGTCCGTCAGCAGACCGTCCCCGGTCTGGACGCCGTGGCGCGCAGCAGATCACGCACCAGGTCGAAGTCGATGGTCTCCACATGCTCCGGCTTGCGGAACCGCAGACAGCCCTTGCCCATGTCGTGCCCCGCCAGCCGGTCCTCGAAGGCCGCGCGGACGTCGCTTCGCAGGAGGTAGAAGGAGACGTACTGCCTCTGCGAGGCGAAGGCGATCTCGGTCGTGCCGTCCCGCTCGTAGGCGGGCATGCCGTACGCCATCACCTCGGCGAAGCCCTTGAGCTCCGCCCTGCACAACCGCCGCAGCTCGGCCAGGGCGGCCCTGCGTCCCTCCGGGACCTCGGCGAGGTAGCTGTCGACGTCCGCCGCTGTGCTCTGCACCATGAGTGCAGCGTACGCGGGAGGCCCGCCCCCGGAGGGCGGAGCCCGCTCAGCTCTCGTCGTCCGCCAGTTCCGCGACCCCGGTGATCCGGTGCAGCGGGTACGTCCGCACCTCGTCGGCCGTGTGGTCGTACGCCGTGACGAAGCCGCCCTCGACGCGGACCGGGGCGATGACGCGCTGGCTGGCGGCGCCCTCCGCGTTCACGTAGCCGATCCACAGCGTCTCGCCGGTGAGGACGGCGGCCTGCAGGGTGGCGAGGGTCTCGGCGGACCCGGTGCGCGGCAGTTCGCCGCTCCCCGCCCCGGCACCGTCCGCCTCCCCGGCCTTGGCCTTGCGCGGGGCGGTCGAGGCGAGGTCACCGGCACGGACGGCGCGGATCGCCGCGGTGAGCAGCGTGTCGTCGGGCACCGGCGGCCCCTCCGGGACCGGCTCGGGTGCCGCGCGCGGCGGGGTGCGGCGGGCGTCGGCGCGGGTGATCAGGACATCGCCCTCGGCGGACTCGGCGGCCGGCGCGAACCCCATCCGGCGCAGTCCCTCCAGCAGGCCGGCCGGATCGGTCTGCGCGGCCAGCACCGTCGGCGCGAGCCTGCGCAGGCCCAGTTCCGCGGCCCGCTTGTCGGCGAGGATCTCGTTCAGCACCGCGTCGTCGTCGCAGCGTACGTACGCGGAGGCCGCGCCCACCCGCAGATGCCCGTGCCTGCGGGCCACGTCGTCGATCAGATACGTCAGTGGCTGCGGCACCGGAGTACGGGAGTGCGCGGCGAGGAAGGAGTGCAGGTCGGCGGCGGCCCGGCCGGCGTCCAGGGCACGGCGTACCGAGCCCGGCGTGAACCGGTAGACGGTCGCCCCGCCCTTCGACTCCACGTCCGCCAGCACCCCCAGCATGTCCGCGAGCGGCCGCTGGAGCGGGCCGGGCGCGACCGCCGTCAGGTCGGCCTGGAGCAGGACGTGGTCCAGTGGCTCGGGCAGCTGCGGGGCGAGCAGCCGGGCGGCCGCAGCGGACGCGGCGGCCTGCTCGGCGGGGGTGAGGACAGTGAGGGCGGGAGAGGGCGAGGTGGGGGAGGCCGGGTGCGGGACGGCCGGCCGGTGATGGACGGGGAGCCGGTCGCCCGGCCCTGCCGACTCCGGCGCCCGCGCCGTCCGCTCGGCCCGCGCCTTCGGCGCGGGCATCCCGAGCAGGGCCCGGCCGTGCGCGGACAGCGCGCCGCGGCCGGTGACGCCCAGCATCTCGGCCTCGGTCAGCGTCCACCGGGCGAGCCGCGAGCGCAGATCGTCGCCCTCGACCCCGCCCCCGACCCCGCCCGGGCCCGTGGAACCGGAACCGGCGGCGCCGCCCGCCGAGCGCGGCGGCCGCTCCCACCGCAGCCGCTCCGTCACCGACCCGGCGTCCGGCGCAGCCCCCTCCGGCAGCCCCGCGAGCAGCGCCAGCACCCGGCGCCGTACCTCGGGCGCCGCCGACCGGTCGAGCCCCGGACCCAGCGCCGACAGGGTGTGGTCCTTCGCGTCCCGCCCGCCGACCAGTCCCGGCGTCCGGGTCGCCGTCAGCCACGCCGCGGCCAGCGTCGTCCAGCGCTCGGCGGCGGGCCGCTCCCGCCAGGTGTCGTACGCCGGCGTCGCCGCGTACCGCTCGTCGTCCCCCACTGCCTTAAGGGCGTGGGAGGTGCCCCTACCACCGTCGGAAGCCAGCAGGCCGACCACGTAGGCGAGTTCCACCCAGAACGCGGCGACCGGCTCGGTCACGTCCAGGGCGACGGCGGTCCGCTTCAGGTCCCGCACGCTCAGCCCGCCGGACCGCAGCACCGCCGGGCCGCCCTCGTCCCAGTCCTTCAGCAGCTCCTCGACGGTCGCCAGCGCCGTGTACACCTGCCCGGCCGCCGTCGCGTCCACCACCTGTGGACGGTGCGTGGCCGCCGCCTCGACGGGCGGCGGCACCGGCTCCGTCGTCCGGTGCGCCCGCCCGCCGCGCAGATGCAGCGCCACCTCCCGCGGCAGGACGACCGTCCCTGGCGCGGTCGGCAGCAGCAGCCCCCGGTCCAGCAGCCGGCGCAGCCGGGTCGCCGGATCGGCGGTGACCTGACCGTAGGGCGGCCCCCACATCAGCCGCTCCAGCACATCCAGCGACTCGAACGGCACCTCGGCCAGCAGCGCCGCCATCCGCTCCCGGTCCGTGAACAGCCCGGTCAGCGCCGCCACGGCGGAGACCGAGTCGTGCGTGGAGGGCAGCCCGACCGTCGTGACGATCTCCTGGATCCGCCCCGGGGACATCCCGGCGGTCGCCTCCCGCACGGTCGGGCCGAGGCCTGTCGGCGAGGGATGCTGCGGGGAAGGGGAGAGCAGCTCACGGGCCGTACGGACCAGCCGCAGCCGGTCGTCGTCACCCCACACCAGCGCCTGCTCGCGCAGCGTCCGCACGGCGCCCGGCAGCGCGGCGGACACCGCCCGGTCGCCCTCGTCGCCCGCCAGCAGCCCGAGCAGCTCGTCGTACGGCGCCGGATCCGCCGCCACGGCCAGCGCCTGCGCGGTCTGCATCGTGAACCGGTCCAGCCGGTCCAGGGCGCGGACGACCGAGGCGCGGGTACCGGCCCGGGCGGCCAGCTGCGTGAGGTCGGTGGGCACGGGCGTGACGAGGTCCGGCCGGCTGCGCAGGAGCGCGGCAAGCTCGGCGTCGCCCCGTCCCCGGAGCGCCTCCGCGAGGGATCGGGGGGCCGCCGCGGGCTTCTCCTCGGTGCTCATCCGCATCACCGTAGCGGGTGGGTGCGCCGGTGTGGTGCGTGGAGTTGGGCCGGGCGGCCGGAGTCGCGGTACCGTCGTCCGACGTCGTCCGCCAACGCATCCGCCCCGGAGGGGACTTCGTGGGTATCGAGAGTGACCAGGTCGTCTACGAGTATCTGAGCCGCGTCGGCGACGTGGCCCAGCAGCGGCAGCTGCCGTCGGCGACCCGTATGCGTCTGGTCGCCCAGCTGCGGGACGAGATCGACCGGCGCCGGGCGAAGGCCGTCGTCGATTCCCCGACCGCCGTGCGCCGCATCATCTCCCGCATGGGCACCCCGGACGAGATCGTGACAGCGGCCTCCTCCGGCTTCTCCGGCTCCTTCGGCACCGAGGGGACGGCTTGGGGGGCGGAGGGGAACGGGGGCGTCGCCCTGGGCAAACCCGAGCCCGCGACCGCCGCCGTCCCCGCTCAGCGGGCCGCCGACCGCGCCCAGCGGGCGAAGAACGTCCTGCGCCGCGTCGTCCCCCGCCCCCGCCCGGCCGGGGACCCGAACGCCACCCCTGCCTCCGACGGACCGTCCGCGCCGCACCAGGCCGGTACGGACGAACTCGGCGACAGCGCCGACCAGCCCGACTGGTGGCGGGTGGACAGCAGCCCCTTCGGCGTCGGCGACGCGGTCCCCGGCTTCATCGGCGGTGTGGAGATCCCCGAACTGCTCAAGGCCCCGCCGTCCAAGGACGCGAAGGGCGCCGAAGGGCCGGGCGGGCCGGGCGGGAAGGCACCCGGGCCGTCCGTACCCGGTGCGCGAACCGCTCCGCAGACCGAAGGGGCCCCGGCCGCCGTCGAGGCCGGGACCGGGAAGAGCGGCTCCGCCTCCCGGCGCCGGCTCCCACGCCTGCCGTCCGGCGGCTGGAGCAACCCCCTGCTCCTGGTCGCCGCGGGCCTGCTGGTCGTGGGCGCCGTGCTCGGCAACTGGTTCGCCCTGCTCCTCGGCTGGGTCATCGTCTACGCCTCCCGCCGCCTCACCCAGGCCGAGATCAAGTGGGCGGTCATCGTCCTGCCCGGTCTCGCGATCGCGGGCGGAGCCGTCTGGCTCTGGGGGAGGACCGAGGAGCGCTGGGGCACCCCCATCGCCGACGGCACCATGAACGACGCCGTCTCCGAGACCTGGCCCTGGGTGGTCCGGGCCGCGGCCGGCGCCTCGGCCCTGTTCCTGACCTGGCGTTCCCAGCGCCCCCGCTGAGGGGTGCGTACGCCCGTGGTCTGTTGTTTGCGTGCGCTGGGCACAATGGCGGGTATGGCCTCCACGATCACGCTTTTGCCCACCGTCGGCTTCGACCTCGACATGACGCTCATCGACTCCCGGCCCGGCATCCGCGCCTGCTACCAGGCACTCTCCGAGCGGACCGGAACGTACATCGACGCCGATCTCGCCGTCACCCGGCTGGGACCGCCCCTCGCGGACGAGCTGATCAACTGGTTCCCGGCCGAGCGGATCGACGAAGTGGCCGACCTGTACCGGGCGATGTACCCGACGTTCGCCATCGCCGCCACGCCCGCGCTGCCCGGCGCCCGCGAGGCCATGTCCGCCGTACGCGAGACGGGCGGGCGCGCCATCGTCGTCACCGCGAAGTACGAGTCGAACGCCAAGCTGCACCTGGCCCACCTCGGCATCGAACCGGACGCCGTGATCGGCGACCTGTGGGCCGAGCAGAAGGCGCTGGCGCTGCGCGAGCACGGCGCGGGCGTGTACGTCGGCGACCACGTGGGCGACGTGCGCGGCGCGCGGACCGCCGACGCGCTGTCCGTCGCCGTCGCCACCGGCCCCTGCGACCCCGCGGAACTGCGGGAGGCGGGCGCGGACGTGGTCCTCGCCGACCTGACGGAATTCCCCCGCTGGCTCTCGGACTACTTGAACAGCCAGGACAACGGGGGCCGGCCGGGTTACTCCCCGGCGGCGCGCGCCTGACGGCGTCCCGCCGCGGCCGAGCGCAGCACGCCCGCGCCGGCCAGCAGGAATCCGACGCCCATGAGCATGCTCAGTACGAACATGTACGTCGGAAAGGCCTCGATTCCGAGGAACAACGGGGCCACCGTGACCAGAGTGGCCACAGCGCCGATGATGAACACGATGCCGCCGGCACGGACCAGGCCGTCTCCGGGAGCCGGGGAATTCGCTTGGGTTTTGTCAGCCACTCGACCAGGGTAGTTCCTGGCCCGAGGGAACAACCCGGCGGCAGTCTTGTCACCTGTCCGAAGAACACTAGCCTTGGTGGCGGCGGGTCACCGGGACCCGCCCGAGTGCTATCAAGAGCCGTTTTCCGAAGCAGTTTTCCGACGAGTACGAGGACGAGGACAGACGTGCCTACCGGCAAAGTCAAGTGGTTCAACAGTGAGAAGGGCTTCGGCTTTCTCTCCCGTGACGACGGCGGTGACGTCTTCGTCCATTCCTCGGTCCTCCCCGCCGGACTCGAGACGCTGAAACCGGGCCAGCGCGTCGAGTTCGGGGTGGTCGCCGGGCAGCGCGGTGATCAGGCCCTGTCCTTGACCGTCATCGATCCGACCCCGTCGGTCGCCGCGGCCCAGCGCAAGAAGCCCGACGAGCTGGCCTCCATCGTCCAGGACCTGACGACCCTGCTGGAGGACCTCGCGCCGATGCTGGAGCGGGGCCGCTACCCGGAGCGCACCTCGGGAAAGCAGATCGCCGGCCTGCTGCGCGCCGTCGCCGACCAGTTGGACGTCTAGTGCTGCTCCGCGTTCATTCGTGGAGGGGTGTTGATCGGCTGTCTTGAGCGGGGTGCCCTCGTAGGTCCAGCGGGAGGGCTTGGCCGTGTCGCTGTGCCTGATCACGTAGCTCTCCAGCCTGTCGATCAGGTCGTCGCGGCTGGAGAAGTCGCCGTGCCGCAGGACCCCGCGGTTCAGGGCGGAGAAGAACGGCTCGACCTGGTTGAGCCAGGAGGCGGGCGGTGGGGTCCGGTGGACATGCCGGCGCGGGTGCGCGGCCGGCCATGCTTTGGTGTGCCTGGCGGTGTGGGATGAGCCGTTGTCGAGCACACCACGTGGATCTCCCTGTCGGGAGGGGCGGCCCGGTCCAGCTGGTCCAGGAACGCCGTGAAGGTCGCTACGGCGCCGTCGGCGGCGAAGCCCGGGTCGGCCGCTCGGCCGTCCGGCCCGTCGCAGGTCACCTGATCACAGACTCCTAGGAGTTCGATACCCCTTTCGGGTCCATGGATATGCCGGAGGCTGGGGACTCGTCCACGATGGCGGCGAGAGCACAGCCCTTCACGCGCGTAGGACGGGTCCGTGCACGTCTCTCTGGACGGTTCGACGGACGGGATGGCCGGGATGGACGCGACGGACGGGATGGACGGGAAGACGGAGCGTCCCGAAGGCGAGGCCGGCAGTCCCGGGACCGCGCTGAGTCGCAGACGCTTCCTGGGAACCGTCACCGTGGCAGGTGCCTGTGCCGCCGGTACGGCGCTGAGCGGCTGCGACGCACCGGCGGGCGGGGATCCCGGGGCTTCGACCGGGCCGTCCGAGCGTTCCCGGCAAGGCGACCACGACTGGCGACTGCGTGCGACGGGCCGGCCCGAGAATGTCGTCGGCTACACCGACAAGTCGAGTGTCCTGCCGGGGGAAGGATTCGGGCTGTACGTCTCGACCACCTCACCCGGTTTCCGCGTTTCGGCGTACCGGATCGGCTGGTACGGCGGTGCACAGGCCAGGCTGGTCTGGCGCTCCGAAACGCTGGACGGCCGGGTCCAGGGCGCGGCGCACCTGATCTCCGCCACGCGTACGGTGCGAGCCGGATGGGAGCGGACGGCCGAGGTGCGCACCGATGGCTGGCCGGAGGGCGCCTACCTGCTGCGGCTGGACGCTTCGAGCGGCCCGCAGCGGTACGTTCCCCTGATCGTCCGTTCCCGGAGCGCCGCGGGCAGGACTTTGCTGATCCATGCGCCCGCGACGTGGCAGGCGTACAACCTCTGGGGCGGTTACAGCCTCTACGAGGGTGCCGGCGGCCAGTACGGAACGCGGGCGCTCGCTGTCTCCTTCGACCGGCCCTACGACGGCGACGGCGCCGAGAAGTTCCTGGTGTACGAGCGAGCCGCGGTGGTCCTGGCGGAACGGTTGGGCATCCCTCTGGCGTACACGACCGGTGTCGACATCCACTTCGCCCCCTCGGTGCTGGAGGCCGCCACGGCGGCCGTGTCTCTCGGCCACGACGAGTACTGGACGCCGGAGCAGCGGCAGTACCTGTCACGGGCCCGCGACGCCGGAACGAACCTGGCCTTCCTCGGCGCCAACACCTGCTTCCGCCGTATCAGACTGGAGGGCGGGCCCGGGGGAGAGGGCCGCACGGTGGTCTGCTACAAATCCGACTACCGGGCCGATCCGCTCTACCCGGATCGACCCGCGCTGGTGACCACCGATTTCCGCAGCGTCCCCGCCGCCGCGCCTGAATCCCTCCTGACCGGGGTCCTCTACGAGGGCTATCCCACGGACGCCCCCTACGTCGTCCACAACGCAGAGCACTGGCTCTTCGCGGGTACCGGCGTGAAGCGGGGCGACTCCTTCCCTCACCTGGTCGGCGTGGAGTACGACCGAGTCACCCCCGGAGCGCTCCCGCGAGCGCCGATCGAGATCATCGCCCACTCCCCTCTCCTGTGCAACGGCCAAAACAGCCACTCCGACTCGGCGTACTACACCGTGCCCAGTGGCGCCGGTGTGTTCGCGTCGGGGACGATGCGGTGGGTCGAGGCGCTGATGGCCGGCACCAGGGACAACGGGAGGAACCACGGCATGGACGCCCGTACCGGGGCCTTCGTGACCCGCACGACCGAGAACCTGCTCCGTGCTTTCGCCGAGGGGCCGGCAGCGAAGACGAGGCCTGCGCCCAGGGACAACGTGCGGGAGATCTACGGCCGGCCTTGAGGCGTCCAGCCGCAAGGGGCGTTGTCACGTTGGTGGGGTGTCGAAGCAGACAGGGAAACGCTTTGACTTCCCTCCGGCATTCCGAAGACTGCCTCGACTGCGCCGGTGGCCTCTGTCTCGACACTTCCGCCTGACCGACCCCCACACCACTTTACGAATGAACGCGGAGCAGCACGAGGACGACCAGGGTGACCAAGCGCCTCCCGTTACGGGAACCGCAGCGCGTCCGGGCCCAGGGGCGGTACCAGTCCCTCGGCCGCCGCGCGCGTCAACAGGCCCCGCACGGCCGCGTAGCCGTCCTCGCCGAGGTCGGCGGTGAACTCGTTGACGTACAGCCCGATGTGCTGGTCGGCGACGGCCGGGTCCATCTCCTGGGCGTGCTCCATGACGTACGGACGCGCCGCCTCGGGGTCGTCCCAGGCGGCCCGTACGGAGGCGCGGACCGAGTCGGCGAGCAGGGTCAGGGTCTTCGCGCCGAGGGACCGCTTGGCGATGATCGCGCCGAGCGGGATCGGCAGCCCGGTGGTCCGCTCCCAGTGCTCGCCCATGTCGGCGAGCTTGTGCAGCCCGTAGTTCCGGTACGTGAAGCGCGCCTCGTGGATCACGAGTCCCATGTCGACCTTCCCGTCCCGCACGGCCGGCATGATCTCGTGGAACGGCATGACGACGATCTCGCCGATCCCGCCGGGCAGGGTGTCCGCCGCCCAGAGGCGGAAGAGCAGGTACGCCGTCGACTTCTCGCTCGGCACCGCGACCGTACGGCCGCTGAGTCCCCCAAGCTCTCGGCTTCTCCCCGACTCTCGGCTTCTCCCCCACTCTCGGCTTCGCTCGAGCGGGGGGACCCCCATGAGCGGGGGGACCCCCATGAGCGGGGAGGTGCCCCCATGCCCCTCGTCCCGCGTCAGCACCAGCGGGCCGCAGCCGCGGCCGAGCGCGCCTCCGCAGGGCAGCAGGGCGTACTCGTCGAGGACGTAGGGGAGGGCCGCGTACGACACCTTCAGCACGTCGAACTCGCCGCGCTCGGCCATGCCGTTGGTGATGTCGATGTCGGCGAAGGTGACGTCGAGGGCGGGCGCGCCGGGGACGCGGCCGTGCGCGAGGGCGTCGAAGACGAAGGTGTCGTTCGGGCAGGGGGAGTACGCGATGCCCAGCGGCCGGTCGCCGGTCGCGGACTGCTCACCGGACTCGCGGGACTCGTCGGGCTTGCGGGATTCAGTGGTCATGCCGGTTCCAACTCTCCAGGACGGGCGCGAGCTTCCCGAAGCCCTCGGTGAGGGCCGCCAGGGCGTCGCCGATGCGCCACGCATCGCGGTCGCGCGGGCCGACGGGGTTCGACACCGCCCGGATCTCCAGCACGGGCACACCGTGCGCGGCGGCGGCCTCGGCGACCCCGAAGCCCTCCATGGCCTCGGCGAGCGCGCGGGGGTGCAGGTCGCCGAGGTGCGCGGCGCGGGCCGCGGTGCCGGTCACCGTCGACACGGTGAGGACGGCGCCGGTGAGCGCGCCGGTCGCGGCGGCCACGTCCCGGACCAGGGTGGCGGGGGGCAGGTGGGTGACGGTGCCGAAGCCGAGGGCGGTCACCGGCAGGAAGCCGTCCGCCGTCCCGGCGCCCAGGTCGGCGGCGGTGATCTCGTCGGCGACGACGAGCGAGCCGACGGGCGCGTGGGGCACGAAACCGCCGGCGATCCCGGCCGAGACGACGAGGTCGTAGGGGCGGCCGGTCAGGGCGGCGGCGGTGAGGGCGGTGGCCGTGGAGGCGGCGGCGAGGGCCGGGCCGACACCGGCGGCGAGCACGTCGGGACCGGCGGCGATCTCGACCACGGTCACTCCCGGCAGGGCGACCTCGTGCGAGGCCCCCGGGAACGCCCTGGCCACCGCGTCCCGTTCGGCGGGGACCGCGGTGGTCACGAGAACGCCGCCCCGGGCCCTCAGCCCCGTACGGGCGGGGGACCCGGGGGCGGCGGACGTACCGGGGCCGCTCGAGCCGCTCCTCGGGTTGATCAGGCGTCCTTCTTCAGCCGGAAGGACCACAGGCCCGTGGCGTTGCTCTCGCCCTCCTTGACCGACACCAGGGTCGAGTCGCCCTGGGCGCCGTACTGGGCGTTGAAGAACACGCTGCCGGGGATGGTGCGGTACGTCTTGGTGCTGGAGTCGGTCAGCGGCTGGCCGTTCATCAGGATCGTCCAGCCCTTGTCGGCGATCTTCGGGTCGACACCGAAGCGCACGGTCTCGTCCGGGTCGACCGTGATCTCCTTGACGCCCTTGTCCTGCAGGCACTTGGTGACGTCGGAGGCCTTCAGCGCCTCGCCGCGGCCACCGCAGGTCGCCTCGGAGCTCACCGAGGAACTGCCGACGGTGAGGGTGGAGATCGCCGTCGGCTTGTCACAGGCCGACAGGACGAGCAGTCCGGCGGATACGGCGCCGGCGGTGGCGACGGCGCGGCGGCGTCGCACGGCGCGGGCACTCGGAGCGGCTGTGCCGCGAGGCAACGTGGTCATGGGCGAAAGGCTATCGGGCGCGTCCCGTCCGCTGCCCACGTGGGGGTACGGCGTGGCCGGAGCGTTACGCCACTCGCACGCGGACGCCGCGCCTCCGTCGCACGAAACCTCCGTGGCACGAAACCTCCGTCGTACGGAACCCCCGTCGCACGAAACCCCCGTCGTACGGCGAACGGGCTCACGCCACCCGGGCGCGCCCGGCGCCTCCTCCGTGCCGGGCCGAGCCGAGCAGGCCGCGCACGGTGGTCAGCCAGCCCGTGGCGACGATCGCGGCGCCCACCGTCAGGCCCAGCGACCCGATCAGCGGCATCGCGATGCCGACCGCCCCGCCGAGCACCCACGACACCTGGAGCAGCGTCTCGGAGCGCGCGAACGCCGACGTACGGACCAGTTCGGGCACGTCCCGCTGGATCAGCGCGTCCAGGGACAGTTTGGCCAGTGCCTGCGCGAACCCGGCGACCGCGGCCAGACAGGCGATCACGACCGCGCCGAACAGCGCCGCCGCGGTGATTGCCGCGGCGACCACACAGGCGACCACCATCACGATGATGATCTCCGGCGCCCGGGATCTCAGCGACGCCCCGACGGCCGTACCGAGCGCGTTGCCCGCGCCCGCCGCCACGCCCACTATCCCCAGGGACACGGCGGCGCTCTGCCCGGTCATCGGATGCTCGCGCAGCAGGAACGCGAGGAAGAAGATCAGGAACCCGGTCAGACAGCGGATGGACGCGTTGGCGGCCAGCGCGTGGGTGACGGCTGGGCCGACCGTGCGCAGGCCGGGCCGCTTGACCGGCTTGAGGTGCGGGCCGCGCAGATGCGTCTCGTCCGCCGCGAGCAGCGCCATGCCCTCACCCTTCGCGGAGTCCACCTTCGACGGCAGCGTGAACGACAGCACCGTCCCCGTCACGAACAGGACGAACGCCCCGTACAGCGGCCAGCGCGGCCCGATCTGGTGGAGTCCCGCGCCGATCGGCGCCGCGATGCCGGTGGCCAGCAACCCGCCGAGGGTGACCCGGGAGTTGGCCTTCACCAGGGAGAACGCGGGGGGCAGCAGTCGGGGCACGACGGCGCTTCTGACCACCCCGTACGCCTTCGAGGAGACCAGCACGCCGAGGGCGGCCGGATACAGCTGGATGCTGCCGGTGACGACCGCCCCGGACAGCACCAGGGCGAGGATCGCGCGGGCGAGCATCGCGCCCGCCATCGCGGCCCGGCGGCCGTGCGGGAGGCGGTCGAGGAGCGGGCCGATCACCGGGGCCAGGAGCGTGAACGGGGCCATCGTGATGGCGAGGTAGAGGGCGACCCGGCCGCGGGCCTCGTCCGTCGGCACGGAGAAGAAGACGGTGGACGCGAGCGCGACGGTGACCATGACGTCGCCGGCGCCGTTCACCCCGTGCAGTTCGATCAGTTTGCCGAGCCCGGACTCGCCGGCGCCGTGCGCGTGGGTGGCCCGGCGGATTCCGCGCGCGGTTCCGGTCACCGGGAAGCGCAGGCCGCGCCCGAGCGCACGCAGGGGGCGGCCTGTCCGGCCCGTCCCGACGCGTCGGCCCTTTTCCTTCACCCTGACCCCGTTCGCCCCACCGGTCCCGGTGGCGCCCTGGGGTGTCCTTGCGGTAGCCACGACGTTCATAGTGCCCCGATAGGGCGGTACGTAGTGCCGTAACCGGGGTGACGGCCCCGACGCGTGCCGCTGTCCGGCGGAACACCGCATCGGCACAGTGCCTGCCGACCGCCCTGCCGGGTACCCGCCACACCGGTGCGGTACGGGTGTGACGGCTCTGGCGAGGTGACGTGGACCGGGCGGATTCCGGCGCGCGGTGGCCCAAGAGCTACCGTCGGTGTAGGCCATACGCACGGGAGAAGGTAGCGTGCGTATCTCAGCCATCCCGCAGAATGGATGGAGGCGCGCCCGAGCACGAATCGGCGCGGACGTCGACGCGGTCCTCCGGTCCGCTCCGTCCGCCCCCGCGCTGGGAGTGGCGCACTCGTGAGACGGCGTAGGAGAGAAGCGATACCTGTGAGCGCAGCGACAACGCGAAGCCGCACCCCCGACCGCCTGTGCGCCGAGGCGGTCGACCTCGCCCGTGCCGCCGCCGAGGAGGCCGCCGCGCCCGGGGTCGTCGGAGAGCACGACGGGCTCGTCTCCGAGGGCGACCGGGTCGTCACCCACTTCTTCGCGTGCCGGGAGATCGGCTACCGGGGCTGGCGCTGGGCCGTCACCGTCGCCCGCGCCTCCCGCGCCAAGATCGTCACGGTGGACGAGGCGGTCCTGCTGCCCGGCCCCGACGCGCTGCTCGCGCCGGAGTGGGTGCCGTGGAGCGAGCGGCTGCGCCCCGGTGACATGGGCCCCGGCGACCTGCTGCCCACCGACGCCGAGGACCTGCGCCTGGAGCCCGGCTATTCCGGCGAGGACGAGCCGTCGCCGAACTCCACGGTCTCCGCGGAACTCGCCGAGCTGGTCGAGGCGGAGGACGCCGAGGTCACCGGGGTCGCCCCGGCCGACCTGACGATCGCACCCGCCCGCGGCTCGATCGCGTCGGTCGCCGAGGAACTCGGCATGCGCCGTGCCCGCGTCCTGTCCCGCTACGGCCTGCACATCGCCGCCGACCGCTGGGAGGAGGCGTTCGGCGCCAAGACCCCGATGGCGCAGGCTGCCCCCGCGCCCTGTGTGAGCTGCGGCTTCCTCGCCCCCATCGGCGGCTCCCTGGGCCAGGCCTTCGGTATCTGCGCCAACGAGTTCGCCCCGGCCGACGGCCGCGTGGTCTCCCTCTCCTACGGCTGCGGCGGCCACTCCGAGGCCGCCGTCATGCCGAAGCCGCCCCAGCCCCCGGCCCCGGTCATCGACGAAACCCGCGTCGACCCGTTCCCGCTGCGGCCGGCCGCCGACTCCGGCTCGGTCCCGGCCACGGAGGACGAGGCGTCGGCGGAGCTGGGCCACTCGTAGGCGGTGTTCCTGGTGAGGACCCCGGTCTCTCTTTCCCTCAGGGATGCTTGACCACCCGATTTCGGCACCGGGGTCCGCAGTGTCTTGGGGCGTGCCGTCTCAGAAGCCCAAGTAGGTGATCTGGATGACGTAGACGCGCTGGCTGCGTACGACGATCTGGTACGTGAACATTCCGCCGGGGACGACAGTGCTTCCTCCTGGCGGGTCGTTCCCGGCATGTGCGCGGCCGTGCAGGTGTTGTGCTTCTGCCGCTCTGACCAGCTCGTCGGCCTTGCGGGTCACTTCGGCGAGGAAGGCGGGTGGCGCGGTGCGGGCGGCTTCCTCCGCGCCGAAGGCGTACTCCCAGGTCCAGCTCAAGCGCGTACTGCTTCCATGGCCTCGTCCAGGACGGTGCTCAGCTCCCGCAGAGCCTCATGAGCCACGGCGGGGTCCTCGTGTTCCAGGTCGGCCTTGGCGTGGGCGTAGCGGGTGGCGAGGTCGGGGCGGCGGGTGATTTCGATGTCCCGGGCCCAGGCCAGGACCCAACTGCGTACAGGGCTGAGGGACTGCCATTCAACGGCCTTGGCGAAGGCCTCGTCCTTCGTCCGCTGCATTTCCGGCAGACGCCCCGGGGCGACTACGGCGAGGGCGGCTCGCAGGGCGTCCGGGGTCTGCTCGGGGCGGGGAGCCAGCTCATGCCCGTGTTCGGCCTGTGTGCTCATGGAGTCCTCCCGGGAGTGCACAGGTCAGGTTAGTCGCCTGGGGCGGCCGGGGGGCGGGGCGCGAACATCAAGGTGCGTTTCTCCCGTTCAAGAGGGGGCGTGGCCATTGCTTGCGGCGGGGAGGCAGTCGTGGCAGCGGGGCTGGGACTCGGGGGCGCGGAAGCCGCGTTCGCAGCCGTCGCAGTTCCGCATGCGGTACGACTCGGTTGGCGGTGGGTCGGCGGGTGCGCGGAACGGCGGTGGGGGTGGGAGCTGTGCCGTGAGGCGGACGAGCCGGGGTGGGAGGTCGATCCGGACGACGAGTGGGGCGTCGTGGTCATCACCACCGTCGGACGGCAACTGAAGCCGCGCCGCGAGGCGATGGACATGAGGGTCCCCGAGTTCGCGGCGGCGATGGGGTACGGGGACGACCTCGCCTACAAGGTCGAGAGCGGGAAGCGGATTCCCCAACGGGAGTACCTGGTCAAGGCCGACGAGGTGCTGGACGCGGGCGGGCTCGTCGCGGCGGCCTGGGAGGACGTGAAGCGGATTCGGTACCCGAAGACGGTTCGGGACATCGCGAAGTTGGAGGCGCGGGCTGTCGAACTGACGGCATACGGGACCCACAACCTTCACGGGTTGTTGCAGACAGCGGACTACATGCACGCCCTGTTCGAGATGCGGCGGCCGGCGATGTCCTCCTGAGAGCGCAGCGAGCGAGGAAACTGTGCGAGGCGGAGCACACACCAGCCAGTGAGCACGCCGTCTACAGTAGGGAAGAGGAGGCCCGATGAGCAGCGGATACCACACGAGTGGGAAAGTGCCGCCGGAACACCGTGAGGATCCGGCGTACCGTGCCGCGGGCCGCCGCATGGACCTCGCCCAGGCCGTCTACGACCGGCGCTCCGCTCTCGGCTGGACCACCGCGGAGCCGGCCCGGCGTGCCGAGCTGTCCGAAGAGGCCATCGAGGAGAGCGGTGTCGACCCCACGCCGGCGCTGATCGAGCGACTGGCCACGGCTCTGGAAGCCGGAGCCCGCATCGACCCTCGTACCAGTCCCGGGTTCCGCTTCGAGGAGCACGCGGCCTGACCGGCGCCCGGACATCCGGCGTTGCGCGGTCACGTTCCCTCTGCGCGTATCGGCTGCTTGTTCCCGCACGTCACTGAAGGCGCTTTCCCGGCCAGGGAGGTGCCCGGCCTCCATAGGGGACAGCACGGGCCCGGCCCGAGCCGGGCTCGGCTCGTCGGGGACGTCGGGCGCGGTACCTTCGATCTCACGCCGATCAGGGCCGATGAGGAGAGTGACCGTGAGCAAGTTCGTACGGCCCGCTGCCGAGGGCACGGACCCGTTCGGTACGGCGCGGCTGCGGCGCGGGGTGCTGGATGCCTGGGCCGCCAGCCCCGCACGGTTCCGTGAGGACGCCAATGCCGAGGAGGACCTCGTCCTCGGCGGGTACCGGGACCGTCTCGTCGTCGAGCTGGCGCAGAACGCCGCCGACGCCGCCGCCCGCGCGGGGGTGCCGGGGCGGCTTCGGCTCACGCTGCGCGACGGGGTGCTCGTCGCCGCCAACACCGGGGCCCCGCTGGACGCGGCCGGGGTCGAGTCGCTGTCCACCCTGCGGGCCTCCGCCAAGCGGGACACTCCCGACCGGGCCGTGGGGCGGTTCGGGGTCGGCTTCGCCGCCGTCCTCGCCGTCACCGACGAGCCCGCCGTCGTCGGCCGGCACGGCGGGGTGCGCTGGTCGCTCGCCGAAGCACGCGGGCTGGCCGGTGAGAGCGCCGGGGGCAGTGCCGGGCTGGGGGAGGAGATCCGCCGGCGTGACGGGCATGTGCCGCTGCTGCGGCTTCCCCTCCCCGCCGAGGGCACCGCCCCCGCCCCGTACGACACCGCCGTCATCCTGCCGCTGCGCGACACGGCCGCCGCCGATCTGGCCGAGCGGCTGCTGCACGCCGTCGACGACGCCCTGCTGCTCGCGCTGCCCGGTCTGGAGGACGTCGTCGTCGAGATCGGCGACGCCCCGCCCCGCACCGTGCGGCGCGGCAGCGACGGCACCCTCACCGTGATCGAGGACTCGAGGGACGGCACCACCCGCTGGCGTACCGTCGCCGCGCACGGGCCGCTCACCGCGGACCTGCTCGCCGACCGGCCCATCGAGGAGCGGCTGCGCCCGCACTGGTCGGTGACGTGGGCCGTGCCGGTGGACGCCGACGGCACCCCTGCCCGGCCCCGCACCAGCCCGGTCGTGCACGCGCCGACGCCGAGCGAGGAGCCGTTGGGCGTCCCGGCCCTGCTCATCGCCTCCTTCCCGCTGGACTCCACCCGCCGGCACACCGCCCCCGGCCCGCTCACCGACTTCCTGGTGGAGCGCGCCGCCGACGCCTACACCGGGCTGCTCGCCGCCTGGCGCCCGGTGACCGCCGGGATCATCGACCTCGTGCCCGGTCCGCTCGGCCAAGGTGAGCTGGACGGCGCGTTGCGACAGGCCGTTCTCGGGCGGCTCCCGCGGACCTCGTTCCTGCCGCCCGCCGTCGAGCCGGGCGGGCAGGGGGAGGAGGGCGAGGACTCCGATCTGCCCGAGTCGCTGCGGCCCCGGGACGCCGAGGTCGTCGAGGGCGCCGGAGCGGACACGGTCCGGGTGCTCGCCGAGGTGCTGCCCACCCTTCTGCCCGCCGGGCTCGAACGGCGGGCCGAACTGCGCACGCTCGGTGTGGCCCGCCTCCCGCTGGCCGACGCGATCGACCGGCTGGCCGGGCTGGAGAAGTCGCCCGACTGGTGGCGGCGGCTGTACGAGAGCCTCGCCGGCGTCGACCCGGACCGGCTCTCCGGGCTGCCGGTGCCCTTGGCCGACGGGCGCACCGCCATCGGGCCCCGGCAGGTGCTGCTGCCCGGTGCCGAGGCCGCCCGGATCGACCCCGCGACGCTGGCCCGGCTCGGCCTCAAGGTCGCCCACCCGGACGCCGCGCACCCGCTGCTGGAGAAGCTCGGCGCCCTCCCGGCGACTCCGCGCGCGGTGCTCACCACCCCGCAGGTGCGGGCCGCCGTCGCCGCCTCCCTCGACGACGAGGGTGCCCTGAACTGGGAGGACGAGGCACCCGACGCCGACGAACTCGCCGACACCGTGCTCGGGCTGGTGTGCGACGCGGGTCTCGAACCCGGCGACGAGCCGTGGCTGGGCGCCCTCGCCCTGCCCGACGAGGACGGCGAACTCTCCCCGGCCTGCGAACTGGTCTTCCCCGGTGGCCCCTTCGCCCAGGTGATGCGGGAAGGTGAACTCGCCGCCGTGGACCGCGAACTGGCGGACAAGTGGGGAGAGGCTCCGCTGGCCGCCTGCGGCGTGCTGGTCGACTTCGTCCTCGTCCGCGCCACCGACGTCGTCCTCGACCCGGACGAGCTCGAGCCCCGCGAAGGGGACTTCGCCGAGCCCGACGACGCGGGCCTGCTGGACGCCGTGGACGTGTGGAGCGAGGACGTCCTCGACCGCTTCCCCGACAGCCCGGTGCCGCCGGTGGCCACCGAACTCGTCGCCGTCCGCGACCTCGACCTCGTGGACGACGACCAGTGGCCCCGCGCCCTCGCGCTGCTCGCCCGCCCGCCGCTGCGCGACGCGCTCACCCAGCCGGTCCGCGTCCTGCTGCCGGACGGCACCCACGAGGTCGTACGCCCCTACACCGCCTGGTGGCTGCGCGGGCACCCGGTGCTCGGCGGCCGCCGCCCGGCCGGTCTGCGCGCCGCCGGGAGCGACCCGCTGCTGCGCGGCCTGTACGACGAGGCCGACGCCACCGGCTTCGAGGACGAGCAGGTGCTGCGAGCCCTCGGCGTCCGTACGTCCGTGTCCGCGCTGCTCGACGAACCGGGTGGCGCCGCCGAACTCCTCGACCGTCTCGCCGACCCCGACCGTGCGGTCACCTCCGGCCGGCTGCACGCCCTCTACGGGGCGCTGGCCGACCTGGACCCGGATCAGGTGACCCTGCCGGAGGAGCTGCGCGCGGTGGTCGACGGCCGGGTCGAGGTGGTGGACGCCGCCGACGCGGTGGTCGTCGACTCGCCCGACCTGCTGCCGTTCACCGAGGGCGTGGCCCTGCTGCCCGTCCGCCCCTCGCGCGCCGCCGAGCTGGCCGAACTGTTCCAGGTGCGGCGGCTGAGCGAGTCCGTCACCGGCGACGTCGACAGCGAGGGCACCGAACACGACGTACCGGAGCCGGTGCGGGCGCTGCTCGGGCCGGGCACGCCCGCCACGTACGTCGAGCACGAGGAACTCGTCGTGGACGGTGTGGAGATCGACTGGCGGCTGACCCGCGACGGCGTGCTGCACGCAGCCACCCTGGAGGGGGTCGCAGCCGGGCTGGCGTGGGCGGCCCGGGAGTGGCCGCGCCGGTTCGAGGTCGCGGCGCTGCTGGAGGACCCGTCCAGGACCGAGGAGCTGGCCAGGGACCGCTGGTTCGACTGACCGGAGCGGGTGGGCCGGAGCGGGTGGGCCGGGGCGGGT
>NZ_JBHSOA010000014.1:124252-185547 GCF_042655885.1 Streptomyces chlorus | reverse complement strand
GTCGAAGGCGGACGGTTCGGTTACGCCGAGGGCGCCTGCGAGCCGGACGCCTCCTCGAGCGCCTCGAGCTTGCGGGCGAGCGTCGCCGCGTCGTACGGGCCGGTGTGCCGGCGGTTGCCGACGAAGAACGTCGGCGCGCCGCGGGCACCGCTGGCCTCGGCGCTGGCCGCGTCCGCCCGGACCCGGGCGGCCGTCCTCTCGTCCTCGAGGTCGCGGAGGAACCTCTCGACGTCGAGTCCGAGGTCGGCGGCGTAACCGGCGGTGTCCTCGTACTCGAGCTCGTCCTGGTGCTCGTAGAGCAGGTTGTGCATCTCCCAGAAACGGCCCTGGTAGTCGGCGGCGACGGCCGCCCGCGCGGCGAGTTCGGCGTGCGGGTGCACGTCGGGCAGCGGCAGATGCCGGAAGACGTAGCGGAACCGGTCGCCGAAACGTTGCCGCAGTTCCGCCGTGACGCCGGTGGCGCGGGCGCAGAAGGGACACTCGAAGTCGCCGTACTCCACCAGGGTGAGGGGGGCGTCCGGAGGTCCGAGGATGTGGTCCGTCTCCGGGTCGACCGGGCGGTCCAGGTAGCGGGGCAGGTCCGCGTCCGTCTCGCCGCGCAGGACGGCGGCCAGATGGAACACCAGCCAGCCGATGGCGACGGAGAACACGGCCGCGAGCAGGACACCGACGGTGGCCTCGGCGCGGATGAGCGGGTCCTCGAAGGCGAGCCCGACGATCAGCAGGGAGACGGTGAACCCGATCCCGGACAGGACGCCGCCGCCCAGGACGTGGCCGTGCCCCACCCCGGTCGGGAGCTTCCCGAGGCCGGTCCGGGTGCCGAGCCAGGAGCCGCCCCAGATGCCGAGGAGCTTTCCGATGACGAGACCGACGACCACGGCCCAGGTGACACGTGACGTCAGGGCGTTGGTCAGGACGCCGTTACGCAGGTCGACACCGGCGTTGGCCAGCGCGAACACCGGGACGATGACGTAGCTGGACCACGGGTGGAGGAACGTCTGGAGCCGCTCGTTGACGGAGACGGCCTTCTGGAGCCCCTTGCGTGCCGTCTTGCCGACGCCCGCGAGGGGAGACTGGCGGAAGGCGCGGAAGAGCCGCGCGGCCTGCTCCACCCCTTCGCGCGACGGGCTCGTGGCGGGGATCAGGAGACCGCCGAGCATACCGGCGATGGAGGCGTGCAGGCCGGCCTGGAGGGTGGCGAGCCACATCACGAGGACGACCAGGACGTACGGGGCCGCCTGCCAGACGCCGAAGCGGGTCAGCGCGGACAGGATCACGCCCAGGACGAGCGCGACGATCAGCGCCGGCACGCTGATGCTGCCGGAGTAGACCACGCCGATCACGGTGACGGCCACGATGTCGTCGATGACGGTGATGGCCAGCAGGAAGACGCGCAGCTGCGTGACGAAGCGCGGGCCCACGATGGCGAGCGCGCCCAGCATGAACGCCGTGTCGGTGCCGATGACCACGCCCCAGCCCGTGGCGGCCTCGCCCCCGGGCGCGATCAGCAGGTACAGCAGGATGGGCACGGCCATGCCGCCGATCCCGGCGAGGGCCGGGATCATGATCCGGCTGCGGCTGTTCAGCTCGCCCACGGAGACCTCGTAGCGGACCTCAAGACCGATGACGAAGAAGAACAGGGCCATCAGTCCGTCGTTGACCCAGTGCCCCAGGTCCATCGACAGCTCGGCGTTGCCGAGGGAGAGGGACATGTCGGTGTGCCAGAGGGAGGTGTACGCCTCCGACCAGGGCGAGTTCGCCCAGATCAGGGCCACCGCCACCGCCACCAGGAGCAGACCCGCGCTGCCCGCCTCGGTCGCCATGAAGGTGCGGACCGGGGTGGACAGCTGGGCTCCCAGTTCGCTTCTCCGCGACTGGGACTGAGAGTCCCCGGACTTCTTCGTACGCCACATCATCAGGGGCTCACCGCCCCGGTCCGGCCCCTGGCCGTGGCGGGCCGGTGAGGGAAGAGGAGGGTGGTGCTTCGGTCAGGTCGCTGATCTTGAAAATTTCTACACATGTTTTCCCATTCTCGTACAACCATTCGGTGGAGCCCCGTATCTGATCACGTGAGTCAACAGACTCCATGGTCACTCAGGTCCCGGGTGTGACGACGAGCCGTTGGGTGACGTACCCATAACGTCGACCACCAGGGCCCCTTTCTCCACGTGGAGAACGCATGCGTATTCGCGCCACCGTCGCTGTAATCTCCGGCGCACTGGCCCTGTCCGCCCTTGCCGTCCCGGCCGCGCAGGCCGACGACTCCGCCGGGGACACGAAGATCTCCAACGTGGTGGTCAACGGCGGCAAGGCCGTCGTCGTCAACGCCACGACCGCCAAGAAGGTCACCCTCACCTTCACCGCCACCGACAACTCGGGCATCGCCTGGGCCCATCCCATCCTGTACCGCGGCGCGTCCATCGAGAAGTCCGAGACCGGTGCCCTCGCCGACAGCAGCGACGGCCGTGCCAAGTGCACCAAGGTCGACGCCACCAAGTCGACCTGCAAGGCCACCTTCACCCTGAAGCAGCGGGACAACCTCATCAACTCGGTCGCCGGCACCTGGAAGGTGTGGATCGTCGCCGCGGCCAAGGACGACGACTACATGGAGAAGGAAAACGCCAAGAGCTTCTCCGTGCAGCGCGCCTCGAAGCTGACCGTCAACGCCGCGCCGGAGCCCGTGAAGAAGGGCAAGACGATCACCGTCACCGGCAAGCTGTCGCGGGCCAACTGGGAGACCGGCAAGTACGCCGGCTACACCAGCCAGTCGGTGAAGCTGCAGTTCCGCAAGAAGAGCTCCAGCACCTACACCACCGTCAAGACCATCAAGACCAACTCGACGGGCAACCTGAAGACCACGGTCACGGCCTCCGTCGACGGCTACTACCGGTACTCCTTCGCGGGCACCACGACCACCCCGGCCGTCAACGCCACCGGTGACTTCATCGACGTGAAGTAAGCCACCCCGGGCAACCGGTCACGCGGCCCCACGCCTCTCCAGGCGTGGGGCCGCGTCGGCGTGGGGCCGGTGGCCGCCCGCCGGGCCGAGCGCTAAGCGGGGAACCGGCGGTCGACCCACCTCCACAGAAGCTCCAGGACGGCCGCCGCCGCCACCGCGATGCCGACCGCGACCCACGGCATCGTCAGCCCGACCAGCTTCAGCGCGAAGAACTCCTGGAGCCACGGCACGACCAGCACCAGCAGGAAGCCGGCGCCCATCGTCGCCACCAGAGCGATCCGCCACCACGTGTACGGGCGGGCGATGATCGCCAGCACCCACATCGAGATCAGGAACAGCGTCAGCGTCGCCGCACTCGTCTCCGCGTCCAGCGCGCCCTCACCGCTGTAGTGGTGGCGGGCGAGCAGGTACGTGGCGAAGGTCGCCAGCGCGGCCAGCACGCCGCCCGGGATCGCGTACCGCATGACCCGCCGTACGAAGTTCGGCCGCGCCCGCTCCTTGTTCGGGGCGAGGGCCAGGAAGAACGCCGGGACGCCGATGGTGAGCGTGGACAGCAGCGTCAGATGGCGCGGCAGGAACGGGTACTCCACCTGCGAGCACACCACCAGCACCGCGAGCAGCACCGAGTAGACGGTCTTCACCAGGAACAGCGTCGCGACCCGGGTGATGTTGCCGATCACCCGCCGCCCCTCGGCCACCACCGACGGCAGCGCGGCGAAACTGTTGTTGAGCAGCACGATCTGCGCGACCGCCCGGGTGGCCTCCGAACCGGAGCCCATCGCCACCCCGATGTCGGCGTCCTTCATGGCCAGGACGTCGTTGACCCCGTCGCCGGTCATCGCGACCGTGTGCCCGCGGGACTGGAGCGCGCCCACCATGTCCCGCTTCTGCTGCGGGGTGACCCGCCCGAACACGGTGCCCTCGTCGAGCGCCCCGGCCATCGCCTCCGGCTCGGAGGGCAGCCCGCGCGCGTCGACGACGGTCCCCGTCAGCCCGAGCTTCCCGGCGACCGCGCCGACCGACACCGCGTTGTCGCCGGAGATGACCTTGGCGTCGACGTTCTGGTCGGCGAAGTACGCCAGCGTGTCCGCCGCGTCCGGCCGCAGCCGCTGCTCCAGCACCACCAGCGCGACGGGGCGGACACCGACGGCGACCTCGGGATCGTCCAGGGCCCGGTCGGTACGGGCGAGGAGCAGCACTCGCAGGCCCTGCTCGTTCAGCCGCCCCGTGCGGGCCAGGGCCGGGTCGGCGGCGTCGAGCAGGACGTCGGGCGCGCCGAGCAGCCAGGGGGAGGCGGGGGAGTCGGTCCCGTCGTTCTCGGCGAAGGTGGCACCGCTGTACTTGCGGGCGGAGGAGAAGGGCAGGGCGTCGGCGCGCCGCCAGTCACCGGGGGCGGGGTAGGCCTCGGCGATCGCCTGGAGCGAGGCGTTCGGCCGCGGATCGGAGACGCCGAGGGCACCGAGCACGTTCCGGACGTACGCCTCGCCGGTGCCGGTGCCGGTGCCGGTGCCGGTGTCAGTGCCTGTGCCGGTGTCGAGCAGGTGCAGCTCGGTGACGTCCATGCCGCCCTCGGTGAGGGTGCCGGTCTTGTCGAGGCAGACCGTGTCGACGCGGGCCAGCCCCTCGATGGCGGGCAGCTCCTGCACCAGGCACTGCTTACGGCCCAGCCGGATGACCCCGATCGCGAAGGCCACCGAGGTGAGCAGCACCAGCCCTTCGGGCACCATCGGAACGATCCCGCCGACGGTGCGGGCGATGGAGTTCCTCAGCTCGTTGTTCTTGACGAACAGCTGGCTGATGATCAGCCCGGTCGCGGTCGGGATCATCATCCACGTCACGTACTTGAGGATCGTGGAGATGCCCGAGCGCAGCTCGGAGTGGACCAGCGTGAACCGGGACGCCTCCTCGGCGAGCTGCGCCGCGTACGCCTCGCGCCCCACCCTGGTCGCCTGGAAGGCGCCGCCGCCCGCGACCACGAAGCTTCCGGACATGACCTGGTCCCCCGGCTGCTTGACCACGGGGTCGGCCTCGCCGGTGAGCAGCGACTCGTCGATCTCCAGCGAGTCGGCCTCCGCGCACACCCCGTCGACGACGACCTTGTCACCCGGCCCGATCTCGATCAGGTCGTCCAGCACGATCTGCGAGGTGCCGATCCCGGCGCTCACCCCGTCCCGGCGCACCGTCGGCCGTGCCTCGCCGATCACGGCCAGGGAGTCCAGGGTCTTCTTCGCCCGCCACTCCTGGATGATGCCGATCCCGGTGTTGGCGAGGATCACGAAGCCGAACAGGCTGTCCTGGATGGGCGCGACGCCCAGCATGATCACCCAGAGGATGCCGATGATCGCGTTGAACCGGGTGAAGACGTTCGCGCGGACGATCTCGGTCAACGACCGGCTGCTGCGCACCGGCACGTCGTTGACCTGCCCGAGGGCCACCCGCTCCGCCACCTGGGCGGAGGTCAGGCCGGTCACCGGTGATGTCAGGGAGGCAGGACGCGCGGCGTCGGCCCGCGTGTCCGCGTCGAGAGGGGTCATGCAGATGACGGTACGTGGGCCGGAAGGGCTTCACCGGCCGATGCGCCGAAGATCCGACCTGGGGAGGGGTGGTTGTGGGCCCGTGGTGGTACGGGAGTCGCGGGCGGCCTGCCGACTGCCCGACCGCCCGAGCCGTCAGTCGGCCGAGGGGGCGGGGGAGGCGGGGGAGGAGCCGCGGAGGGTTTCTGCCTCCGGGATCCCGGAGGCCGCTTCCGCGGCGTCCACGGTCTCCAAGGTCTGCGCCGCCTGCGCCGCCTGCGCGGCCTGCGCGCGCTTGAGCGCCGCGTCGCGCCGGCGGACGTACCAGATGCCGATGAAGCCGAGCCCGCCGCCGGCCAGACAGGTCCACAGCCACCAGGTGTGGCCGCGGTCGTCGAACCAGCCGTAGAACGGCAGCTGCACCAGGAAGAGGGCGAACCAGATGATCGTGCCGCCGACGATGGTGGCGACCACGGGGCCCTCAAGGGGCTCCGGCGCCTCGTGCTTGGGGGTCCCCTTGACGATGTCGGAGAGACCCGAGAAGAAAGCGGCCATGTGGACAGCTTACGAGGAACGGAGAGTGTGACGTCCGCCGCGTCCGCGCTGCACCGCCCGCGCTCGTCTACGCGCGGAGATAGCGTGGGCGGCGTTATATGTTCATACTGAATCCGTTTGTCTCTGGCCGCTTCTGTTCGTAGAAAACACCAAAGGGTTTTGGATAGAGCCCGCCGGTGATGAGGTTTCCCATGTCCACGTCGGCCCCCGCCAAGGCTCCGATGCCCGATCAGCCGGGGCCCGCACCCGACTCCGGAGCACTGGACCGCTACTTCAAGATCTCCGAGCGGGGCAGTTCCCTGCCCCGCGAGATCCGTGGCGGATTCGCCACCTTCTTCGCGATGGCCTACATCATCGTGCTGAACCCGATCATCCTGGGCAGCGCGAAGGACCTGTACGGCAACCAGCTCGACAACGGTCAGCTGGTCACCGCGACCGCCCTGACGGCGGCGTTCACCACGCTGCTCATGGGCGTCATCGGCAATGTGCCGATCGCGCTGGCCGCCGGCCTCGGCGTGAACTCGGTCGTCGCGCTCCAGCTCGCCCCGCGCATGTCCTGGCCGGACGCCATGGGCATGGTGGTGCTGGCCGGCTTCGTCGTCATGCTGCTGGTCGCCACCGGTCTGCGTGAGCGCGTGATGAACGCCGTCCCGTACGGCCTGCGCAAGGCCATCGCCATCGGTATCGGCCTGTTCATCATGCTGATCGGCCTCGTCGACTCCGGGTTCATCTCCCGCATCCCGGACGCCGCGAACACCACGGTGCCGCTGCAGCTCGGCAGCGGCGGTCACCTCACCGGCTGGCCGGTTCTCGTCTTCATCCTCGGCGCGCTGCTCACGCTGGCGCTGATCATGCGCAAGGTGCCCGGCGCGATCCTCATCTCGATCATCGCGATGACCGTCCTCGCCATGATCATCAACGCTGTGGCCGACATCCCCTCCTGGGGCCTGACGAACCCGACCTGGCCCGGCAACCCGGTCTCCACCCCCGACTTCGGCCTGATCGGCGAGGTCAGCCTGTTCGGCGGCTTTGAGAAGGTCGGCATACTGACCGGCATCCTGTTCGTCTTCACCGTGCTGCTGTCGTGCTTCTTCGACGCGATGGGCACGATCATGGGCGTCTCCGACGAGGCCAAGCTGACCGACAGCGAGGGCCAGATGCCCGGCATCAACAAGGTCCTGTTCATCGACGGTGTCGCGGTCGCCGCGGGCGGTGCCAGCTCCGCCTCCGCCACCACCGCCTTCGTGGAGTCCACCGCCGGTGTCGGCGAGGGCGCGCGCACCGGCTTCGCCAACGTCGTCACCGGCGCGCTCTTCGCCGTCGCGCTGTTCCTCACGCCCATCGCCACCATGGTCCCGTCGCAGGCGGCGACCCCGGCGCTGCTCGCGGTCGGTTTCCTGATCCTGGCGGGCTCGATCAAGGAGATCGACTGGGCGGACCACACCATCGCCATCCCGGCCTTCGTGACCATGGTGATGATGCCGTTCACCTACTCGATCACCAACGGCATCGGCATGGGCTTCATCACCTTCGTGGTGCTGCGCCTGGCGGCCGGGCGCGGCAAGGAGGTGCCGGTGCCGCTGTACGTGGTGTCGGCGGTCTTCGCCTTCTACTACCTGATGCCGGCGCTGGGCCTGACCTGATCGGACCCGACCCGGCGGGAGAAGCGCTGCGGCTCAGCGCTGCGGCTCAGGTGACGTCGTAGAACTTCTCCGTCTCCTCGACGGCGGTCTGGAACCGCTGGTCGAAGTCATCGCGAATGAGCGTCTGGACGACATAGTCCTGGACGCTCATTCCGCGTTTGGCGGCATGCTCCCGGAGCCGTTCGAGCAGCTCGTGGTTCATGCGCAGGCTGAGTACGTCGGTCCCCATGGACATGAGCGTTGCCGCACATCCCGGCTCGGCGTGCCCGCATCCACGCCGGGATCACCCATATGAGTGACTCGAGTGAGCGATTTGACCGAGCGATTCCGCGCATGAGTGGCCGACGCCATGGTCACCGGTGGGACGTGAGCTCGCTCCGAGTGGTCCTTTAGCGAGAGTAATGAGTTACGCTAAATAACATGCCGGACCTCAGCCAGGGCGACGAAGCCGCCGTGAACGCCCTTCGATCCGCCGTGATGCGCCTGTCCCGTCGGCTCAAGCATCAGCGCGTCGACGAGTCGCTCAGCCCCACCGAGATGTCGGTGCTGGGCACCCTGGCCCGTTGCGGCCAAGCCACCCCGGGCGAGCTCGCCCGCAAGGAGCATGTCCAGCCGCCCTCGATGACCCGCATCGTGGCGCTGCTGGAGGCCAAGGAGCTGGTCCGGCTGGAGCCGCACCCGGACGACCGGCGCCAGAAGGTCGTCACGCAGACCGAACAGGCGGAGGCGATGCTCGAAGAGAGCCGCCGCAAGCGGAACGCCTTCCTCGCCATCCTGACCGAGGGGCTCGACGAGGACGAGTGGGCGAAGCTCCGTGCCGCCGCCCCCGTCCTGGAGAAGCTCGCGCACATCTAGGAAACCCAGCAGCTGTCGCTAGGAGGCGAACCTTGAGTACGGGACCCGGAGCAGACTCCGCCCCCGCACCTGACACCCACGACACCCCGACCGACGCCGAAGCGCCGGACCGAAGCACCCGCAAGTCCGGGATGTTCTCCTCGCTGAGGGTCAGGAACTACCGCCTGTTCTTCATCGGCCAGGTCGTCTCCAACATCGGCACCTGGATGCAGCGCATCGCCCAGGACTGGCTGGTGCTCACCCTCACCGCCTCCTCGGCCGCCGTCGGTATCACCACGGCCCTGCAGTTCCTGCCGATGCTGCTGTTCGGCCTGTACGGCGGCGTCCTCGTCGACCGCCTGCGCAAGCGCCCCACGCTGCTCGTCACCCAGTCGGCGATGGCCCTCACCTCGCTGACGCTCGCCGTCCTCACCCTCACCGGACAGGTCGACGTCTGGCACGTCTACGTCGCCGCCTTCGTCACCGGTCTGGCCACGGTGGTCGACAACCCCGCCCGCCAGTCCTTCGTCGCGGAACTCGTCGGCCCCGGCCAGCTGCAGAACGCGGTCAGCCTGAACTCCGCGAACTTCCAGTCCGCCCGCCTGGTCGGCCCCGCCGTCGCGGGCCTGCTGATCACCGGCGTCGGCACGGGCTGGGCGTTCCTCCTCAACGGCCTGTCCTTCATCGCGCCGCTGGCCGGCCTGCTGATGATGCGGGCCCGCGAACTGCACGCCGTCACGCCGTCCCCGCGCGGCAAGGGGCAGCTGCGGGAGGGGCTGCGCTATGTCGCGGGCCGGCCCGAGCTGGTCTGGCCCATCGTCCTGGTGGGGTTCATCGGCACCTTCGCCTTCAACTTCCCCGTCTACCTCTCGGCCTTCGCCGGCGACGTCTTCCACGGGGGCGCGGGCGTCTACAGCCTGTTCAACACGCTGATGGCGGTCGGCTCCCTGGCCGGCGCCCTGCTCGCCGCCCGGCGCGGCACGGCCCGTCTGCGGCTGCTGATCCTGGCGGCGGTGGCCTTCGGCGGACTGGAGATCGTGGCGGCCGGGGCACCCACCCTGTGGCTGTTCGCCCTGCTCATGATCCCGATCGGCCTGTTCGCCATGACGGTCAACGTCACCACCAACACCAGCATCCAGATGGCCACCGACCCGGCCGTGCGCGGTCGCGTCATGGCCCTGTACATGATGGTCTTCCTCGGCGGCGCGCCCGTCGGCGCCCCGATCGTCGGCTGGATCACCGACACCTACGGTGCCCGGGTGGGCCTGGCGACGGGCGGCGCCGTCGCGGCCCTCGCCGCCGCCGTGATCGGCCTGATCCTGGCCCGCGTCGGCAACCTGCGCCTGACGGTCGGCTGGGACGGCGGGCATCCGCGGATGCGGTTCGTGCCCCGGGAAGGGCAGAAGACGCTGACGTCGGTGGCCTGACCGGGCAAGCTGCCGGGGCGCGCACCCCCGCGGTCAGTCGCGGGGGAACTCGTCGGTCTTGAGGACGAGGCCGACGACCGTCCGGGTCAGGTCGATCTCCTCGCCGAAGCCGAAGGTGACGTCACCGTGGTACGTACCGTCCTTCGGCAGGGTGTGCAGGTGCCACTCGCCGGTGTACGGGTCCACGATCAGGTACACCGGTACGCCGGCGGTGGCGTAGGCGTCCTTCTTCGGGCCGTAGTCGTTGCCGGCGGTTTTCCTGGAGATCACCTCGGCGATGAACTCGACGTCCTCGTGGCGCCGGCGTCCGTTGGCGTCTTCCTCGGCTCCCTCCGCAAGAGCCACCACGTCGGACGCGAACCCATTGAGATGTCCTGGATAGTCCATGCGGACGTCGGACATCAAGCGCGTGCGCGGATACTTGACGCGCAACTGTTCGACGATATTCAGGGTGATGTCCCAGTGGGTGCGGCGCTGCGGCGTCATGAAGATGTGCCCCCCGACGATCTCGGTCTTGTATCCCTCGGGGACGGGCATCTTCTCCAGCCACTCGAACATCATGTCGAGCGTGAGTTCGCCAGTGCTCTCGGCCATCTCGATCCTGTCTGCAAGGACGGTCATCGTGGCGCTCCTCCCCGACTGCGCCCCGGACGAGTGCAGCCGCGCGGTACAACGATACGCACGGTGACCAGGACACGCGCGGACGTACATGCGTTCCCCGGTGAGACTGGACGCATGAGACTCTTCGCCGCCGTACTGCCCCCCGAGGACGTGTCCCGTGAGCTTGCCGTCGAGGTCGAGGCGTTGCGGCGGCTTCCCGGTGCGGACGGCCTGCGCTGGACGGGACCTCCCGGCCGGCACTTCACCGTCGCCTTCTACGGCGAGGTCGACGACGATCTCGTACCCGAGCTGACGGCGCGCCTGGAGCGGGCCGCGGCCCGGACCGAGCCGTTCGGGCTGGCCCTGGACGGTGGCGGCCAGTTCGGGCACGGGAGGACGTTGTGGGCCGGAGCGGACGGCGACCTGCGTACCCTGAGCCTGCTCGCCGAGCGCGCCGAGGCGGCGGGGCGCAAGGCGGGCGTCGGGACGGGGGAGCACCGCCGCTACAAGGCCCACCTGACGCTGGCCCGCAGCGGCACCGCCATCGACACGCAGCCGTACCTGCGGGCGCTGGCCGGGTTCCGCAGCCGCGCCTGGACCGTGGGCGAGTTCGCGCTGGTGCGCAGCAACCTGCCGAGGTCGGGTGTGCCGGGCGAACAGCCCCGTTACGAGGTGGTCGCGCGCTGTCCGCTCGGGGCGGCCGGTTAGGCTCGATGGCGTGGACCCGAAAACCCGGAACCGGATCATGGCCGGTGCGCTCGTACTGATGTTCGTCGTGGTGGCAGTGGCGTCGGCGCTCGGTTAACCGCGACATCACTGCCGGCCTGCTCCGACGCCTGTCGCACCCGGCGCCGGAGCCGACCGTGCCCTACCAGCCCTACCAGGCGAAGGCCTCCGGGGACGGTCCCGGGCCGGGAAGATCTCGTCGAACGAGGTATCGCGGTCGATGTGGTGGAACTGGTACAGGTCGATGTGGTCGGTCCGCAGCCGCTTCAGCGAGGCGTCCACGGCCCGCCGGATGTTCAGGGCGGACAGCTTGTCGTGGTTGGGCCACGCCTCACCGTCGGCGGCCATGTTCCCGTACACCTTGGTGGCGAGCACGACCTTGTCGCGCCGCTCGCCGCCCTTGGCGAACCAGTTGCCGATGATCTCCTCGGTGCGGCCCTTTTTCTCGTCCCAGCCGTACACGTTGGCGGTGTCCAATGATGAATTTCGACGCTGTGACCCTGACTGCATAAGGTGACCATCCGGTTACCGACGGGGAGAGGGTGAACGGGCATGGCGAGAGTTCTGGGCGTGGTTCGTCTGTCGAGGGTGTCGGACGAGACCACATCGCCGGAGCGTCAGCGTCGGTCCATCCAGCGATGGGCCGATCAGGAGGGGCACGTCGTCGTGGGGTGGGTCGAGGACATCGACGTGTCCGGCGGGGTCGAGCCGTGGAAGCGTCCGGAGTTCGGCAAGTGGCTTCCCTCGACTATCGGGAAGGAGGTCAGCGCGATCGAGCACCGGATCGCGGTGGAGGAGTCGCGCGCCGACGCGTACGACATCATCTGCGCGCTGAAGATCGACCGTCTCTCGCGGCGCGTGCTCCACGTGCACACCCTCCTGGAGTGGTGCGAGAAGAACGGCAAGGAGGTCGCGACCGTCGAGGACGGGATCAACCTCAACACGCAGATGGGGAAGCTCCTCTTCAGCCTGATCGCGTCCTTCGCGGAAGGGGAGCTCGAAGCCATCAAGGCGCGGGCCAAGTCCTCGTACAACCACCTGGTGAAGGAGGGGCGCTGGCGCGGCGGCCGCACTCCGTACGGTTACCGCGAGGAGAAGCAGGAGACCGGCGACGGATGGAAGCTCGTCCCTGACGACTACGGGACCGACACGACTGGGACGCTCCGTGAGATCGTCCGCCGTCTCATCGCGGGCGAGTCGGCGAACAGCATCGCGCAGTGGCTCAACGAGGACGTGTCGAAGACCCCGACGTCACTCGACGCTCAGATGATCCGCAGCGGCAAAACCCCGAAGGGAAGCCGCTGGACCGCCGCGAACACGGCCAAGGTCGTGCGCTCCCGCTGCATCCTGGGGCAGATGGAAGTATCCGAGGAGGTGATGATCGACGGGAAGAAGACGACACGACGCCGGGTCGTCCGGGACGCGGACGGTCAGCCGCTCCAGCGTGCGGAGCCTCTGATCACGCACGAGGAGTGGGGGCTGGCCAACAAGAAGCTGGACGAGAACACCAGCAAGCGCAACGGCAACCGCAAGGGTGGGTCGCCCTTGCTCCGGGTCGCGTTCTGCACATGTGGGGAGCCGGCATATCTCGGCCCTGGCCGTAACTGGCCCTACTACCGCTGCGCCTCCCGTACCACGCACAAGCCGTGTCCGACCGGAAGCAAGGGCATCGCGGCGCACACGCTGGAGGACGCCGTGGGAAAGGCGTTCCTCCTCGCTGCCGGGGACGTCGAGATCGTCCGGAAGGTCTTCCGGCCGGGCGTGGACTACACGCGCGACATCGAGGAAGTGAACCGCGCCCTGTCGGACCTGAGGGAGGACCGCGAGGCGGGCCTCTACTCCAGTGAGCTGGGCAAGCAGGAGTACCGGAAGGCGTACAAGCGGTTGGATGCGCGACGTGAACAGCTCATCGCGCAGCCCACGCGCCCGGACACCTGGGAGGAGATCCCGACAGGAGAGACCTACCGGGAACGGTGGAGCACGTTGTCGACCCAGCACGAAAAGGGCAGGGAGCTACGCGCCGCAGGGGTCAAGGCCGTCATCCATGCCGAGCCGATTCCCGGGATGACCGCCGCGCAGCTCATGGCTCCCGATGGCCATGACGGGATGTGGCAACACCCAGTCGGGAGGGTTCAGGTTCTGATCCCGATGGACTTCAAGCAGAGTCTGCGCAACATGGCGGCGGTCCACAGCGAAGGCTGACCGACAACTGCATGTGACGAGGAGGGCCCTGTGGTCGGGGCCCTCCTGCGCGTTCGTAAGTTGCTTGGCAGGTCGCCGCCGTCGCTCCCGACCGCACGAGTCCGAGTCCAGGCCCGAAGGCTTGGGCGTCCACCTGTGAAGAGAGACCGCGCCATCCGTGCACGGTCCACCCCCGCGAAGAAAGGGAGGCACATGTCCCGCCAGCCGCGCAGGGCCTCGTGGTGCACGCCGAGTTCCTCTGCCAGGCGGCGGATCACGGGCTTCGGCTCGGCCGTGCGGTACATCCGCACCGCACGCTCACGCAACTCCAGCGGGTATTTCCTCGGTGCGGGCATCGTGTGGGCTCCTCTCATGAGACCCATCCGACCCTCTGTCACCCTCACCGCATCTCGGGGGAAGCTCAGCTTCAGGTGGTAGGAGCCGTGGCGGAGTTCGAACGCAGCCTCATCAAGGAGCGCACCCGCGCCGGACTCGACGCAGCCAAGGCACAGAGGCGTACCGGCGGACGGCCGTCCGTCGTGAACGAGGACGTGCTGACCGTGGCCCGCGAGAGGAAGGCGAAGGGAGAAAGCGTCAGCGCCATCGCCAAGGCTCTGGGCGTCTCCCGGGCTACGCTGTACCGCCACCTCGGGGACGACTCCTGACGGCGGCACCTGATGCCCTTGCCTGGAGCGGACTCGAAGCAGTTGGCTTGTGGCCCATGAAGTATACGCACCTCGGACGCACCGGACTCAAGGTCAGCCGACTCGTTCTCGGCACGATGAACTTCGGTCCGCAGACAGACGAATCAACCAGCCACGGCATCATGGACGCCGCTCTCGACGCGGGTCTGAACTTCGTAGACACGGCCAACGTCTATGGGTGGGGTGAGAACAAGGGCCGCACCGAGGAGATCATCGGTACTTGGTTCGCCCAGGGTGGCGGGCGGCGCGACAGGACGGTCCTCGCCACCAAGGTGTACGGGAACATGGCGGGCGACGGAGACGTCTGGCCCAACCACGACAAGCTCTCCGCGGTGAACATCCGCCGGGCCGTCGACGCCTCCCTCAAGCGGCTGCGGACGGACTACATCGACATCTACCAGTTCCATCACATCGACCGGTCGACGCCGTTCGAGGAGATCTGGCAGGCGATCGACGTCCTGGTCCAGCAGGGCAAGATCCTCTACGTGGGGTCGTCCAACTTCCCCGGGTACAAGATCGCCCAGGCGAACGAGACCGCCGCCCGGCACGGCCGCATGGGCCTGGTCAGCGAGCAGTGCCTCTACAACCTCGCCGAGCGCCGCGCCGAGATGGAGGTCATCCCGGCCGCGCAGGACTACGGCCTCGGGGTCATCGCCTGGTCGCCGCTGCACGGCGGACTGCTCGGCGGCGTCCTCAAGAAGGAGGCCACACAGGGGCGCCGGGCGAGCGGCCGCGCTGCCGACGCGCTCAAGGACACCAAGACACGCGAGCAGATCCAGGCGTACGAGAACCTCCTCGACAAGCACGGCCTGGAGCCCGGTGAAGCGGCGCTCGCCTGGCTGCTGACCCGCCCCGGCGTCACCGGCCCGATCGTCGGCCCCCGCACGCAGGAGCAGCTGGACTCGGCGCTGCGCGCCCTGGAGCTGGAGCTGAGCGAAGAGCTGCTGACGTCTCTGGACGAGATCTTCCCCGGCCCCGGACCGTCTCCCGAAGCCTTCGCATGGTGAGATAGCAGATCTGTGCGAGGGGCCGTCGCCTTCTGCTTGCCTTCGAAGCGAGTTGGAGGCGGCGGCTTCGTCGTTCCCACTCGGGGTCCGCAGGAACGGTGAGCGTCAGCGATGCACTGCTGTGCAACCTGGCGTCAAAGTTGTCAGTTGACGGTGTCGAAGAGGTTTATCCCGGCGTCCGGCGCCGCGTCCATGATGGCGTGACTGTCGGCCTCGTCGGTCTGCGGACCGAAGTTCATCGTCCCGAGGACGAGCCGGCCGACCTTCAGTCCTGTGCGTCCGAGCTGTGTGTACTCCATGGTTCCCCAGCCAACGGCCTGGAGTGCGCTCCAGTCGAGCGGGAACGGGACCGGCCGTGGGAAAAGCCGCCGGTCGCGACCGTAGGGCCCGCCACCGTGCCGGTCGGGTCGAAGAGGTCGCCGAAGTCCGCCCCCGTCCGACCGGCACAAGGCGGCGCGCCGACGAACTGCCTTCCCCAGGCGAGGTGTTGCTGTGTCGCGGGGGCGTCGCAGCGTCGCTCTCAAGGGAAGACGAGGGTTACCCGGGGCCGATGGGGCGCGTCATGATCAGTGCAGAGCGGGAGACCGGCGGAAACGCTATCGGCGTTCCGCTCCCTCCCCGGAAGGAAACTCCCATGATGAACCGCCACCTGCGCAAGACCCTCGTCGTCACCGCCGCGATCACCGCCGGTCTGCTGATGACGGCGTGCCAGAACGAGGACGTCACGGACACGCCCGCCGAGGGCGTGGAGACGTCGGCCTCCGGGGACGCGCAGGGTGTCAGCGGCTCGTTCAACAACGGGAAGGTCACGTATCTCGCCCCGGGCAAGTACATCGTCTCCGTGCCGGGCAAGGACGACCAGCAGTTCCTGGTCGCCGACGACACCGAGGTCTACGGCGCCGGCACGATATGCGGCGAGGCGGGGGCCAAGGTGGACGCGCCGTGCACGCTGGACCAGCTGGAGGCGGCGGCCAAGAAGGGCGCCGTGAACGCCGACGTGGAGATGAAGGACGGTGCCGCGACCCAGGTCACCGAGCGGCGCGCCGCCGAGGGCGACTCCGGCTCGGGCTCCGGCTCCGGCTCGGGCTCGGGCTCCGGGGAGGCCGCCGGTGAAGGCATCGCAAAGGGCGAGGGCGTCAACGGAACCTGGTTCGGCAACGCCTCCTACCTGGCGCCGGGCAAGTACACGGTCTCCGACATGAAGGGCACCGAGCAGGCGTTCTTCGTCTCTGAGGAGACCGAGATCTGGGGCGCCGGCGACATCTGCGGTGACGCGGAGGGGCAGAGCGCCACCGAGTGCACCGAGGCCGAACTCGAGCAGGCGGCCAAGAAGGGCGTCGGAGCCGAGCTCACCATCAGCAACGGCATCGCGACCAGGATCGCCGAGGACGCCTGAGCCGCGGACCGACCACAGGGCAGGACGTTCCAGGCAGGACGTCCCAGGGCCGAACGCCGCAGGGCAGGGCGCCCTGAAGACGGCCTCCGGAGTCACCCGAAGTCACCCGGAGTCACCCGGATTCATCCCTGATCATCTCTGATCAATCCGGATCCGCCCCGATCCACCTAGAACCGCCCAGGGCAGCTCAGAACCACCGGGAATCTCCCGGTCCTTCCGGCCCCTCGGAGCGAGCCCCTACGCCGAGGTGTAGGGGCCGCCCAGTTCCCAGCCCTGGTACAGCGCCTCCGTGAAGGCTTCGGCGATCTTGTGTTCGCCGTTCGCGTTGGGGTGGGTGCCGTCGTACGTGTCGGTGTGGATGTCGTACGTCGGCGGAAGCGCGGCCAGGAGGACGGGGGAGTCTGGGGTGTCCAGGTCGACGGCCGTCTTCGCCAGGAGGTCGTTGAAGCGGGCGACCTGGGCGGCGAAGCCCGGGTCGACCTCCGCGCGGATGTTGGGTATCACCGGGAGCAGGACCAGACGCACGCGCCGCCGGGCCGCGCGTGCCTCCGCGACGAAGACGCGGACGTTGTCCGCGGTCTGCTCGGGGTTCGTGTAGAAGCCGAGGTCGATCAGGCCCAGGGAGATCAGGAGCACGTCGGCGCGCAGGGTCCGGACGGCCTCGCCGATCAGCGGCACCATGTGGTGCCAGCCCTCGCCCCAGCCGGCCAGGTGCCCGCGCGGGAAGTCCGGGTCGGCGTAGGCGTACGAGGTGGGAGAGTCCGTCTGCTGGTCGTGCAGTGTCTCGCGCGGGCCGACGAGGGTGAAGGGGCCGCCGTACTCCGCGCACAGGTGCTGCCACAGCCGGTAGCGCCAGGTGTGTTCACCCGCGCTCCCGATGGTCATCGAGTCGCCGACGGGCATGAACCTGAGCATCCGGTCATCATCGTCGATCCACCCCGCCACCGCGATGTGAGTCCGACCACCCGCCGTGAACTGCGCGGCGCAGTGGCACTCTTGGGTCATGCGCCGACCCTTCGCCCCGCTCGCCGTGGCCGTCCTGTTCGCAGCTCCGGCTCTCCTCGTGGGCGCGCTCGGCGTGCCGGCCTCGGCCGCCGGCGGCGACGACGCGGGTGCCGGGAACGACTCCTTCACGATCCAGGACCCGCGGATCACCGAGTCCAGCGGGCTCGCCGCCTCCCGGCTCCACCCGGGCGTCTACTGGACCCACAACGACAGCGACGACGGCCCCTACCTCTACGCCGTCGACAGCGCGACCGGCGACACCGTCGCCCGGGTCACCCTCACCGGAATCGGCACCCCCCGGGACGTCGAGGCCATCTCCATCGGGCCGGACGACCGGATCTTCGTCGGGGACATCGGCGACAACCTCGGCGGCACCTGGCCGTACGTGTGGATCTACGAGCTGCCCGAGCCGAAGGAGCTGCGGGACCAGACCGTGCGGGCCACGCAGTACGTCGTGACGTACTCCGACGGGGCCCGCGACGCCGAGTCCCTCGTCGTGCACCCGAAGACCGGGCGCGTCTACCTCATCGACAAGAAGGAGGAGGGCGGCCACCTGTACGAGGGGCCCGCCGAACTCTCCGCCTCGGGCGGCAACGTCTTCCGGCCGATCGCCCCCGTCGACCTGTGGGCCACCGACGCCGCCTTCTCACCCGACGGCCGGCAGCTCGCCGTACGGTCGTACTTCGGCGGCATCCAGTACGCGTGGGACGACGCGACGGACGGAAAGATCGAGCGCAAGGGGCGGCTCAGCGTGCCCCTCGCGGGGCAGGGCGAGTCCGTCAGTTACTCCGCCGACGGCTCCCGGCTGATGTACGGGAGCGAGGGCGAGCAGAGCCCGGTCGAGGCCCGGGAGGTGCCCGGGGGCGAGGGTGGCGGGAAGGGCGGGTCGTCCGCGGACGGCGGCGCGGCCGCCGGGGAGGACGGGGGCGAGGGCGGCCTCGGCGGCGACGGGCTCAAGGTCGGAGTGATCGGCGCGATCGTCGTGGGTGCCGTCCTGCTCGGGCTACGACGGCTGTTCCGGCGGAACTGAGCGGTTCGGCCCGGTTGAACGGTCCGGCCCGGCTGGGGGGGCGGACGACGGGGAGGCTTTCGCGGTGCGGGCGGTCACGAACAGTTCCAGGCCGTCCAGGATGCGTTGCAGTCCGAACTCGAAGTGGTCGAAGTCGGGGCTGAAGGTGTCCTCGGAGAGGGAGGCCAGGACGGGGTAGCGCCCGCTGAGTATGGCCTTCTCCAGGACCGGCTGCTGGGCCTCCCAGAACTCCGCGTCCGTCAGCCCGGAGGTGCGCTCGGCCTCCTGCTGGTAGAGCTGGGTGCGGGCCGCGCCGGCGACGTACCCCTCGATCGTGGTGATCGCCGACAGCAGTTCGGGGTCGGACAGGCCCATCGGCCTGATCCGGGACATCACCTTCTCCAGGCCGTCGAGCGCGCTGGGGCCGAGGATCGGGCGGGACTGGTTGACCTCCAGCAGCCAGGGGTGGCGGCGGTACAGGGCGAGCGTGGAGCGGCCCAGGATCTCCAGCGTCGTGCGCCAGTGGCCGTCACCGAAGCCGTCGGGGTCCTCGGAAGTGCGCTGGACGCGGTCCAGCATCAGATCGAGCAGCTCGGCCTTGCCCGGGACGTAGCGGTACAGGGACATCGTGCCGGTGCCGAGTTCCGCGGCGATCCGGCGCATGGAGAGCGCGCCGAGCCCTTCCCGGTCCGCGAGCTCGACGGCGGCCTCCACGACCCGCTCCAGCGTCAGGTTCGGTTTCGGCCCGCGGCTCGGCCGCCGGCCCGTGCCCCACAGCAGGTCGAGGGTGCGGGTGATGTCACCGCTCCCGCTCGTCTCCCTGTCGCTGGTCTCCCCACCGCTTGTCATGGGGTCAGTCTAGATCCGCGTGAAAAAACTGAGTACGGCGTACGCGTAATCGGGTACGGTGTACTCAGTTACGTGGAAGGGGGACCATGAACGACGGTCATGACAAGGGCGACGGGCCCGGCAGCGGCCATGGCGGATCCGGCGACCACGGCGACTACGCGGTGAGGGCCGAGGGGCTGGACAAGCGGTACGGCGAGAAGCGCGCCCTCGACGGCTTCGATCTCGCCGTCCGCACGGGCACCGTGCACGGCCTGTTGGGACCGAACGGCGCAGGGAAGACCACCGCCGTGCGCATCCTGTCGACACTGGTCCGGCCGGCCGGGGGACGGGCCACGGTGGCCGATCTCGACGTCGGACGGCAGGCGCGCGAGGTGCGGGCGAGGATCGGGCTCACGGGGCAGTACGCGGCGGTGGACGAGGTGCTCACCGGACGGCAGAACCTCGAGATGTTCGGGCGGCTGTTCCACCTGGGCGGGAAGCGGGCCCGGTCGCGAGCCACCGAACTGCTGGAGCGGTTCGACCTGAGCGACGCCGCCGACCAGGGCGTCGGCGACTACAGCGGCGGCATGCGACGGCGCCTGGACCTCGCCGCCTCCATGATCCTCGCGCCGGCCGTGCTCTTCCTGGACGAGCCGACGACGGGGCTCGATCCCCGCAGCCGGAACGAAGTCTGGGACTCGGTCAGGGCGTTGGTCGCGGACGGCACGACCGTGCTGCTGACCACGCAGTATCTGGAGGAGGCCGACAAGCTGGCCTCGCACATCACCGTCATCGACCAGGGCCGGGCCATCGCGGACGACACCCCGGACGGGCTGAAGAACCTCGTCGGCGGCGACCGGATCGAGGTCGTCGTCGCCGAACGGGCCGATGTCGCACGGGCGGTGAAGGTGGTGGCCCGGGTCGCCGACGGCGAACCGGAGTCGGACGAGAGCGAGTTGCGCGTACACGCCCCGGTGACCGACCGGGTGGCCGCGCTGACCGAGGTGGCGCGCACACTCCAGGACGAGGGGGTGCGGGTCGAGGACATCGGGCTGCGCAGGCCGAGCCTCGACGACGTGTTCCTGCGGCTGACCGGGCACCGCACCACCGCACCCGCCACCGATCATGCCGCTCCGGGCGGCAAGGAGGCCGCCGCATGAGCGCCGCCGACCTGGCCACCGGCCGGGGCACCGACCGGGGCACCGACTTCCTCGCTGATCCGGCCACCGAGCCCGCCGAACACGGTCGCGCGTACTGGGCGCTCGCCGACTGCTGGAACATCGTCCGCCGAGGCCTGACCCACTACCGGCGCCAACCCGTCAACATCGCATGGCAGTTGGGCTTCCCGATCCTGTCGGTGCTGCTCTACGGCTATGTCTTCGGCAGCGCGATGACGGTGCCCGGCGGCGGGGACTACAAGGACTTCCTGATGCCCGGGATGTTCGTGATGACGATGGCGTTCGGCTTCATCAACACCGCGACCATCGTGGTGCACGACGCCACCAAAGGCGTGATCGACCGGTTCCGCTCGATGCCGATGGCGCCGTCCGCGGTGGTGGCCGGGCGCGGGGTGACCGATCTGGTCGTCGCCTGCGCCGAGTTGGGGATCCTCGTGCTCACCGCACTGGCCATGGGCTGGCGGCCGGACGGCGGCTGGGGCTTCCTCGCGGCGTTCGGCCTGCTGCTGTGGCTGCGGTTCGCGCTCATCTGGCTCGGGGTCTGGCTCGGGCTCCTGGTGCCCAACCCGGAGGCGGCGGGCGGGCTGTTCGCGGTCGCCTTCCCGCTGACGATGATCTCCAGCATCTTCGTGGCCCCACAGCTCATGCCCGACTGGCTGGGCTGGACAGCCGCCTGGAACCCGATCTCGTCCACGGCCGCGGCCACCCGTGAGCTGTTCGGTACGCCGGTCGGCGGCGGCGACTCCTGGGTCGAGCAGCACGCACTGCTGATGGCGGGGGTGTGGCCACTCGTCCTGACGGCGGTCTTCCTGCCGCTCGCGGTACGGAGGTTCCAGCGGCTCAGCCGATGAGCCGCTGGCGCGACGGGGGCGAGTCTGGGGCGGGTCGAGGGTGGGACGGGTCGAGGGTGGGGCGGACGGCGTTCGGGAAGTGAATGCCGTCCGCCTTCTTGACGTGTCCATGTGACATGGCTTGCATGGAGGGTGCGGGGTAGTGGGAGCGCTCCCACTCGTTCCGGGCCCGCCCTCCGAGAGGAAGCAGCGACATGTTCCGCAGCTTGCGAAGAGCGGTGTGCGTGGCCGTGACGGCGTTCCTGCTGCCGCTGGCGGGTGTGCAGCCGGCCGGTGCGGCGGAGCCGGGCGACAGTGCGGCCCGTGCGGCGGCCGGTACCGCGACGACCCGCGCGGCGGCGGCCGGTGAAGGGTACTGGCACACCAGCGGCCGGAAGATCCTGGACGCGGCGGGGCAGCCCGTGCGGATCGCCGGGATCAACTGGTTCGGCTTCGAGACCGATGTCCGGGTGGCCCACGGCCTGTGGGCCCGCGACTACAAGGGCATGCTCGACCAGATCAAGTCCCTCGGCTACAACACCCTCCGCGTCCCCTACAGCGACGACATCCTCAAGCCGGGCGCCATGCCCGGCAGCATCAACCACGACGGCATCAACACCGATCTGCGGGGCCTGACCTCGCTCCAGGTGCTGGACAGGATCGTGGCGTACGCGGGGCAGAAGGGCCTGAAGGTCGTGCTCGACCGGCACCGCCCCGACGCGGCCGCGCAGTCCGCGCTCTGGTACACCTCGGCGGTCCCGGAGTCGACCTGGATCACCAACCTCAAGGCGCTCGCTGCCCGTTACCTGGGCAATGCGACCGTCATCGGCATCGACCCGCACAACGAGCCTCACGACCCCGCCTGCTGGGGCTGCGGCGACACGGCGCGGGACTGGCGGCTGGCCGCCGAGCGGGCCGGCAACGCGGTGCTGTCCGTCAACCCCGACCTGCTGGTCTTCGTCGAGGGCGTGCAGTCGCACAACGGGGTCAACGGTTGGTGGGGCGGCAACCTGATGGGCGTCGCCCAGTATCCGGTCCGCCTGGCCGTGCCGAACCGGCTCGTCTACTCCGCGCACGACTACGCCACCAGCGTGGGCCGACAGCCCTGGTTCGAGGACCCGTCGTTCCCCGCCAACATGTCCGGGATCTGGGACAAGTACTGGGGCTACATCTTCAAGCAGGACATCGCCCCGGTCTGGCTCGGCGAGTTCGGTACGACGCTCCAGTCGGGCGTGGACCAGCGGTGGCTGTCCGCACTGGTGTCGTATCTGCGGTCCACGTCGGGGCACGGGGCCGACAGCTTCCACTGGACGTTCTGGTCCTGGAACCCCAACTCCGGTGACACCGGCGGCATCCTGAAGGACGACTGGACGACCGTGGACACGGTGAAGGACGGCTACCTCGCGGACATCAAGGCGCCGGGATTCGCGGCGGGAGACCCCGGCGGACCGGGAGACCCGGGCGGCCCCGGTGACACGGCCAAGTGCACCGCCGCCTACACCGTCAGCAGTGACTGGGGCGGCGGCTTCAACGCCGACGTGAAGGTCACCAACACCGGGACCGTGCCGCTGAAGTCCTGGAAGGTGACGTGGACCTGGAGCGGCACCCAGCGGGTCACCAGTATGTGGAACGCCTCGTACACCCAGTCCGGGGCGACCGTCACCGCCGTCAACGCCGCGCACAACGGCGCAGTTCCGACGGGCGGTTCGGCGAGTCTCGGCTTCGGAGGCGCACCCGGCGGCGGGAGCGCGCCGAGCGTGAGCTGCACGGCGACGTGAGTGATGTGTGATCAGGGGCCCGGCGCAGTGGCGGATGCTGCTGGTCGATTCGGCCTGGCGTTCCGGGCTCCGCGAGCCCGTACCGCCGGAGCCGGGTACTCCGGCCGCGACCGTGACACATTCCCGGAAAGTGTCACGCTCGGCGGACTCATGCCCCAGGTCCGCCGGATGCGCCCACAGCGTCCAGTGACCTGCCGGGCCCCCGCCGGCGTACGGGCCACGCGGCTCAGGCCAGGGGGCACCGGAGTTCCAGGTGCCTGTGGCCCGGGAGGCAGGTCACCAGGGCCAGGGAAAGGAAGGAGGGGCGTTTGAGGTAGAAACCCAGTGATACGTTCCCGCCCGATCCGATGCGCCGGGCGGCGGAGGCGACGAGGGCGGTAAGGTGCCGGCCGTCGCGCTGCGCCTCACTCGCGAACCGGGGGGCGAACTCGGTCAGCCGCTCGGCGAGCTACGCCACCGCCTCCGAGGGGGCCGGCCATGTGCCCCGTACCAAGGAGCGCGGTTTGACGAGCCAGTACGCCGTTTCCAGCGGGGGCAGATCCGACGTCGGGAACTCCGCGGCCACCTCGCGGTACCGCTGGACCAGTTCCGGTCGGCTCTCGGCCGGAGGCGGCTCGGGAGGACTGTTGCAGACCCTGGCCTACGCGGAAGAGGTCATCGCAGGCGGTCCCAACCGGCTTGACCCTGAGCAGGTCGCCCGGCTGGTGGGGGTGCGGAGGCGGCGGCAAGAGAAGATCGCGGAGGGCAGGGCCCGGTACACCGCTGTCATCTGGGAAGCGGTCGTCATGTACCCCCTGGTGGGTGCGGACGTTCACCGAAAGCAGTTGTCGGCGCTCCTTGAAGCCGGGGAACGCGAGAACATCACCGTGCAGGTTCTGCCGTTCAGTGCTGGAACACTGGCGGCTGCCGCCTCGGCTTTCTCTGCCTTCAGCTTCGATGCGGAGTCGGCGATCGAGGCGGTGACCATGGACGACCTGATGAGTACGTCTGTTATCGAGTCTCCGGACGACCTGGCTGTTTACGCGAGTTCGTACGAACTCCTACGATCGACGGCACTGGCACTGGCACTGGCACTGGCACTGGCACTGGCACTGGCACCGGACGCGAGCGCGAAGCTCGTCCGAGACGTACTGCAGAGCATCTAGGGGAGCCGATCGTGAGCGAAATAGTGGGCCTCTTCCGGAAGTCGTCGTACTCCAGTCAGCAGGGCGAATGCGTGGAGATCGCCGACACGGCCGACCACGGCCGAGCCGTCCGCGACAGCAAGCAGTGCAACGGCCCTCTGCTCACCGTCTCCCGAGAGGGCTGGCAGGCGTTCCTGCGTCAGTTCGCGTAGGCACCGCACGCACGAAAGGGCGCCCGGGGTGATCCGCCGGGCGCCCTTCGTCGTCGTGCGGGTGATGCCTACAGCTGCCCGATGACGTAGTCCACGCACTTCGTCAGGGCCTCGACGTCCGCCGGGTCGATCGCCGGGAACATCGCGACCCGGAGCTGGTTGCGGCCGAGCTTGCGGTAGGGCTCGGTGTCGACGATGCCGTTGGCGCGCAGCACCTTGGCGACCGCGGCGGCGTCGACCTCGTCCGTGAAGTCGATGGTGCCGATGACCTGGGAGCGCTTCGCCGGGTCGGTGACGAACGGGGTCGCGAACTTCGACTCCTCGGCCCAGCCGTACAGGCGGGACGACGAGTCCTTGGTGCGGCCGGTGGCGAAGTCGAGGCCGCCCTGGCCGTTGAGCCACTTCAGCTGCTCGTTCAGCAGGAACACGGTGGCGAGGGCCGGGGTGTTGTACGTCTGGTTCTTGCGGGAGTTGTCGATCGCCGTGGGCAGGCTGAAGAACTCCGGGATGTGGCGGCCGGAGGCGTGGACGCGCTCGGCGCGCTCGATCGCGGCCGGGGAGAACACGCCGATCCACAGGCCGCCGTCGGAGGCGAAGGACTTCTGCGGGGCGAAGTAGTAGACGTCCGTCTCGGCGATGTCGACGGGCAGGCCGCCGGCGCCGCTCGTCGCGTCCACGAGGACCAGGGCACCCTCGTCGGCGCCGGGCACCCGCTTGATCGGCATGGCGACGCCGGTGGAGGTCTCGTTGTGCGTGAAGGCGTAGACGTCCACACCGGCCTCGGCGGTCGCCTCGGGGTGCGTGCCCGGGTCGGCGGAGACGACGGTCGGCTCGGCGAGCCACGGGGCGAGCTTGGCGGCCTTGGCGAACTTGGAGCTGAACTCGCCGAAGGTGAGGTGCTGCGACTTGTTCTCGATCAGGCCGTGGGTCGCGATGTCCCAGAAGGCGGTGGAGCCGCCGTTGCCGAGGACGACCTCGTAGCCCTCGGGGAGCTGGAACAGCTCGCCGATGCCCTCGCGCACCTCGCCGACCAGGTTCTTCACCGGGGCCTGGCGGTGGGAGGTGCCCAGCAGGGACGTGCCGGTCGCGGCCAGCGCGTCCAGCGCTTCCGTCCGCACCTTGGAGGGGCCCGCACCGAAACGACCGTCGGCGGGCTTGATGTCAGCAGGAATCCGGATCTCAGCCACGAGACGGGAGCCTAGCGGCTCCGGGAAACCCGGGCGAAACATCGTCCGTCGGCTGAGACGGGTGTCGCACCACCACGGACGTGTGCGGGGCGGGTGCGGGAGAACGGTCCACCGTCCTCCCGCACCCGCCCCGGCCCCGGTCAGCCGCCGAGCTTCACCGGCAGCTCGTACAGGTCGTTCTGCGTGACCACCGGCTTGTTGCGCAGTTCGTCCGCCGGGACCGCCAGGTCCAGCTTCGGGAAGCGCGCGTACAGGGCGGGCAGGGCCACGCCCGCCTCCAGGCGGGACAGGGCCGCGCCGGGGCACACGTGCGGGCCGTGGCCGAAGGAGATGTGCCGGTTGGCACTCTCGCGGGTGATGTCGAAGTCGACGGCGCTCGGACCGTGCGCCTGCTCGTCCCGGCCGATCGCGGCGTACGACACGATCAGCGCCTCCCCGGCCGGGAGGACGGTGTCGCCGACCGGTACGTCCTCGGTGGCGAACCGGATCAGCACGTGGGAGGTGGGCGTGGAGTGCCGCAGCGTCTCCTCGACCACCGCCGACCAGTCCACCTTGCCGGACAGCACCAGCGCCCGCTGCTCGGGGTGGAGGGAGAGGCCGACCACCGCGTTGACGATGAGCGAGATCGTCGTCTCGTGACCGGCCGCGATCATCAACTGGAGGGTGGAGACGATCTCCTGGTCGGTGAGCCGGTCGCCGTCCTCGGACGCCTGGATCAGCGCGGACGTCAGGTCGTCGCCGGGGTTCTCCCGCTTGCGCGCGACCGTCTCGGCCATGATCTGCGCCAGCTCGGTCAGCGTGGCGATGACCTCCTCGGGCGGGGTCTGCGTCGAGAAGAACTTCTCGAACAGCTCCTTCAGCCGCGGCAGCCGCTCCTCCGCGAGCCCCATCAGGTCGGCGACCACGTACATCGGCAGCGGGTAGGCGAACAGGGCCTTCAGGTCGACCGTTTCGCCCTGCGCCTCGGCCACCCGGTCCAGCAGGCCCTCGGTCAGCTCCGTGATGCGCTCACGCATCCGCTCCACCCGGCGCACGGTGAGCGCCTGGGCGACCAGGGTGCGCAGGCGACGGTGGTCGGCGCCGTCCACGGTCAGCATGGAGCGGCCCGGGTTGGCCAGTCCGATCAGTGCCCAGTCGGGGGCGATCTCGCCGCGCTGCCAGGCGCCCCAGACGTTGATGTCCTTCACCACGCGGGGGTCGGTGAGCAGCTTCTTGGCCTCGGCGTGGTGCGTGACCGCCCATACCGGCACATCGCCCGGCAGGACCACGCGTGCGAGCGGGCCCGCGGCGCGCAGCGCCGCGCTCTCCGCGTCCAGGTCGGAGACGAACGGGTCCAGGGGGATCGGGTTCCCCTCGGTGCCGGGCGCGGGTGTCCGTGTGTCCGTACCAGCCGTCATGTGAGGGAGCCTCCAAGGGCGGGAGTGGGTGTGAAAGTGACCGGAAGTTCGGACATGCCGCGCAGCCACGGCGACGGGCGGCGGGACAGGGACGGGGCCGGCACCGCCAGGTCGATGTCCGGCAGGCGGTCCAGGACGACCTCGATGCCGGTCCGTGCGATCACCTCGGCGATCTCCTGCGCCGGGAACGGGCAGCGGTGCTCCCCGTGGCCGAAGGAGAAGTGCGCGCTGTTGCCGCCGGTCAGGGCCGAGCTGTCGGTCCGCACCTGGGGATCGGAGTTGGCGCCCTGGAGGCCGAGGAGCAGCATGTCTCCGGCGCGGACGCGGCACCCGCCGAGCTGGGTGTCGCGGGAGGCCCAGCGGCCGGCCACGTTCTGGGTGGGAGTGTCCTCCCACAGCACCTCGTTCATCGCCTCGGCGACGCTGTTGCGGCCGCCGAACAGGGAAGCGGCGAACCGCTTGTCCGTCAGCATCAGGTGCAGGGAGTTGCCGATCCAGTCGGCGGTCGGCTGGTGTCCGGCCGCCAGCATCACCATCAGGTCCTGGACGATCTCCTCGTCGGTGAACCCGGAGGTGTCGGCGAGCATCCGTGACGCCACGTCGTCGGCGGGCGCCTTCCTGCGCGCGGTGACCAGTTCGGTCATCGACGTGAACAGGTGGGTCTGGCCGGCCAGCGCCCGCTCCCGCCCGTCGATCATGTCGTTGAGGGCGGTGACGAGCGCCGGCCCCTGCTCGTCGGAGAAGCCGTAGAGCCGGGCCAGCACGCGTACGGGCAGCAGCGTCGCGAACTCGTTGATGATGTCGGCCGCGCCCCGGGGGCAGATGCCGTCGATCAGTTCGTCGGCGAACTTCTCGGCGTAGCCGCGCAGTTCGAACGGATCGACCGCCTCCAGCGCGTCGACCAGCATCCCGGCCCGCTCGCGGTGCCGCTCGCCGACCGTGTAGAGGATCGACGGCTGCTTGCGGCCGATCATCGGCAGCAGCGGCCAGTCGTCGGGGATGTTCTCCCACTGGTTCCACAGGTCGGAGTCGCGGCTGAACAGCACCGGGTCCCCGGTGATCTGGTGCAGTTCGCGGTAGCCGACCACCAGCCAGGCCGGTACGTCGCCGTCCAGCAGCACCGGGACCACGCTGCCGTGGTCGCGCCGCATCTCCCGGTACACCCCGGCCGGGTCGTCCTGGAGCAGGGGGCCGCTGAAGTGGACGGGGTGGGGAGCGGAAGCAGGGCTCACACCAGCTCCTGACGGGAGGCTCGGGCCTGGTCGGCGTAGAGGGTCTGGATGTGCTCCACCAGCGTGATCAGCACCAGCTTGCTGGACTCCCGGGACCGCGCGTCACAGGTGACCAGCGGGACGTGCGGATCGAGGTCGAGGGCCTCGCGGATCTGTTCCGGCGCGAAGGCGGGGCCGCCGAAGTCGTTGCAGGCCACGATGAACGGCGTGCCGTGCTTCTCCAGCCGGTCGATGGCGTACCAGGAGTCGTCGATGCGCCGGGTGTCGACCAGGACGACCGCGCCCAGGGTGCCGGAGAACAGCCGGTCCCACAGGAACCAGAAGCGCTCCTGGCCGGGCGCCCCGAACAGGTACAGCACGTTGCGGCTGTCCAGGGTGATGCGGCCGAAGTCGAAGGCCACGGTCGTCGCGGTCTTGCCGTGCACCCCGCTGAGGTCGTCGACGGCCTCGCCGGCCTGGGTCATCGTCTCCTCGGTGTTGAGGGGACGTATCTCGCTCACCGAGCGGACCATCGTCGTCTTGCCGGCGCCGAAGCCGCCCACGACCACGATCTTGAGGCCGTTGTCGGCCGACGCGCCCAGTGGTGTACGCGTGTCAGAGGTTGCGGAGTCCAACGAGCACCTGCTCCAGGATGTCGGGGTCGGGTACGGCGGCCTTGCGCGGGTGCCGGGCGCTGACGCGGCCCGACGCCTGGAGGTCGGCGAGCAGGATGCGGGTGATGCTCACCGGCAGTTTCAGCTCGGCCGCGATCTCCACGACCGCCGTGGGTCGTTCGGTCAGCCGCAGGATCGCGGCGTGCTCGGACTGCATGCCGGGCACCGGATCGCACTCGGCGACGACCAGGGTGACCAGGTCGAAGGGGTTGTCGGGCCCGGACCGGCTGCGTCCGCCGGTGAGGGTGTAGAGGCGGTCCGGGGAGTCGTCCCTGCCCGGCCTGCTCATGCGGAGCGCGGCGGAGCGGTCAGGTGCTCCCCGATCTGCTCCACGAGCTCGCTCATGTTGTGCCCGATGAGCCCTGCGTCGGCGTCCTCACTGGTGACCACGGCCAGATGCGCGCCCTGGCCGGCCTCCACGATGAACAGCACGCCGCCGTAGAACTCGGTCATCGCCGAGCGGACGCCTCCGCTGCCGTCGCCGAACTCCACGGACGCGCCGTGCGACAGCGACTGGATGCCCGCGGCGATCGCGGCGAGCTGGTCGGCCTGGTCGGCGGAGAGTTCGGGGGTGCGGCACAGTTTCAGGCCGTCCCTGGACAGCACGAGCGCGTGCCGCGCGCCCGGGGTGCGCTCCAGCAGGCCCTCTATCAGCCAGGTGAGCTTCTCGTCGGCGGTCGTCGTGCCGGTCATGAGGTGGTGTCGCCTTCCGGTGTTGCGGGGGTGGGGGTGGAGGTGATCGCTTCGGCGTCCCCGTTCGGGGTGCCTCCGGCGCCTGCGGCCGTGTCTGCGGTCGCGTCGGTGGCCGTGTCTGGGGCCGTGTCCGTTGTGGGGTCTGTGGCCGGTTCCGTCGCGGTGGCGCGTACGGCCTGGCGGAAGCTGCTGAAGCGGGCCGTGCGGGCCTTCGTCTCCTCGGCGGTGGGCGGAGCCTTGGGCGGGGCGTCGGCACGGCTTGTGCCGTGGGTGCGCTCGGCCTCGGCCAGGGTCCGGCCGCGGCGGCGGCGGGGGAGGTTCAGCGAGGGCGTGTCCGTGCCCCGGCCGGCGGAATCGTGCGCGGGCACCGGATCGGGGTCGGGGCCGTCGGCTCCGGCGCGGGACGTCGAGTGGCCCGTGGCGCTTGCCGTGGGCGCCGTACGGGAGGGGGTGCGGGTGGCCGGGTTCCGTGGCGCAGGGATCGTGCCGGACGGGATGCCGCGGCTCGGCTCCGGGGCCGTACTGCCGGTCGTGCTCTCGGCCGGGTGGGCCGCCGGTGCGTCGGCCGGACGGTTGTCGCGACGGCGGGGCAGGGTCGGGCCCGACGACTCGTCCGGCGCCGTCGTCGGTGCTGTCGCCGGAGTCTTCCCGGACGTCTTCCCGGACGGCACGGTCTCTCCGGCCGATGCGGACCGTGCCGGTGGCGTGGTGGGAGCCGTCGGCGCGGCCGGGAGCGACGAGGAGAGGGAGGACGGTGCGGCGGCGACGGCGGACGGCGTCCTGGGAGCGTCCGGCGGTACGAGGATGTCCTGCGGGACGAGTATGAGGACGCCCGTGCCGCCGCGGGCCGAGGGACGGTACGAGACCCGGAGTCCGTACCGTCGGGCCAGCCGGCCCACCACGGCGAGTCCGAGCCGTGTGCCGGTGAGGCCCCCGAGCCCGGTGGTCTCGCCGGAGACCGCCCGCTCGGCGCGCCGCAGTTGGGCCTCGCCCATGACGAGCCCGCTGTCCTCGACGGACACGATGACCCCGGCCGGCACTTCCTCGACGTAGACATGCACTTCGGCGGTCGGTGGCGAGAAGTTGGCCGCGTTGTCGAGGAGTTCGGCGACCGCGTGCATCACGCCCTCGGCGGCGTGCCCGGCGACGGCGATGTCGCTCGCGGAGTGGACGCGGACGCGCTGATAGCCGCTGATCCGGCCCATGGCGCCGCGCAGGATCGACTCCATGCCGATCGGCCGGGCCCAACGACGGCCCGAACGGGCGCCGGTGAGGACGGCGACGGAGTCGGCGAGCCTGCCCGCCTGTGCGGTGCGGTGGTCGAGGTGGAGGAGATCCGCGAGGACCTCCTCGTCGTGATGCTTGTCCTCCATCGCGCGCAGGTCCGCGAGCATGCCGGTGGACAGGGCCTGCATCCGGCCGGCGACGTTGGCGGTCGCGGAGAGCGCCGCGGAGCGGGCGCTGTTGGCCTCGCGCAGCCGGACGGCCAGCCGGGCGTTCTCGTCGATGTGCCGGTCCCGGTCCCGGGACAGCCGGTCCCGTTCCTCGCTCAGCCGGTCGCGCACCTGGCCGAGCCGGTCGCGCTCGGCGGTGCGCTCCTGGACCAACGCAGCGGTGTGGGCGGCGTGTTCCTCGTCGCGCCGGCGCAGTTCCGCGGCGTGCTCGTCGGCGAGCCGCGAGAGTGCGGCGGTGTGCTCGTCGGTGAGCCGGGCGAGCGAGGCCGTGTGGCCGTCCGTGAGGCGGGCGATCTCGGCGGTGTGCTGCTCGGTGAGCCGGGACCGCTCGGCGGTGTGCTCGTCGGTGAGCCGCGCCCGCTCGACGGTGTGCCCCTGCGTCAACCGTTGGGTGGTGATGAGGTGTTGTTCGTCGAGGCGATCGCGTTCCGCGGCCAGGGACTGGGCGAGGTGGGCCCGCTCCTGGTCCAGCTCGGCCGACAGGCGGGCCCGTTCCCGGGTGAGTTCGCCGGTCAGCCGCTCGTGCTGGCGGCGGGCCTCCTCCGCCTGCCGGGTGCGTTCCTGGATCAGCCGGTCGACGTCCACGTTGGCCGTCTCCAGCCGCACGCGGAGCGCTCGCGCGGACAGGACGGCGTGGGTGGCCCAGGTGACGGCCGCACACAGCAGCAGGGCCGCCACCGTCCCGGTCACCCCGACGGCGCCGCGTGCGGGTTCCGGTCCCAGCAGCACCGCGGCGACGACCCCGACCGCGGCGAGCACCGCGGTGATCAGGGGGGCGGGCAACAGGCTGCGGGGGGTGGGGCGGTTGCCGGGGAGCAGGGGGGAGGTCATCAATCAGGTCCTCGGTCGGTCCTCGGTCGGGTCCGCCCGGGTGCCGTCGTCCCTGCGGCGCTCGGGCGGTTCGATGGGGTCGCCGGACCCGGTTCCGGGGTCGCCTTGGGAACGAGGTCCGACAACTGCGCGCAACTCGCGCTCACTATATGAGAGTTTGTGATCAGCTTGGGAAGATTCAGGTTCCGTTTTTCGGGAGGTGGGCCAACCTGGAGGGGAATGGACCCCAGGGCGGTCCCAGGGCGGGCGTGCGGCGGGACGTGTGGCGGTTCCGCGGCGGGAGGTGCGGTGGTTTCAGCCGGTCCTGCGGCGGTTCCGCGGCGGGAGGTGCGGTGGTTTCAGCCGGTCCTGCGGCGGTTCCACGGTGGGTGTGGCGGTTCCGCGGCGGGGCGTGCGGTGGTTTCAGCCGGTCCTGCGGCGGTTCCACGGTGGGTGTGGTGGTCCTACGGCGGGGCGTGTGGCGGTTCCAGCCGGTCCCGTGGCGGTACCCCTCGCCGCGGGTGCCGTGCGGGGAGGTGCGCCCTCGTCGGTGCTCCGCCCGTCCCCGAGGCATCCTGAAAGCATGACGGATCTGCGGGAACTGCGGGCAGGGCTGCGCGCGGCCGTGCGCGGCGAGGTGGACTTCGGCACCACCGCGCGGGCGCTGACGACCATGGACGCCTCCAATTACCGCCGGGTGCCGCTCGGCGTGGTGGCTCCCCGGGACGCCGACGACGTGGTGGCGGCGCTGTCGGTCTGCCGGACGTACGGCGTCCCCGTGGTGCCGCGCGGTGGCGGCACGTCGATCGCGGGGCAGGCCACCGGCACCGGTGTGGTGCTCGACTTCACCCGGCACATGAACCGCCTGCTCTCCCTCGACCCTCGGACCCGCACGGCCGTCGTGCAGCCCGGTCTCGTCCTCGACCGGCTCCAGGAAGCTGCCGCCCCGCACGGACTGCGCTTCGGCCCCGACCCCTCCACCCACAGCCGCTGCACCCTCGGCGGCATGATCGGCAACAACTCCTGCGGCTCCCACTCCGTCGCCTGGGGCACCACGGCGGACAGCGTGCGGCACCTGTCGGTCGTCACCCCGCGCGGCGAGCGGCTGCTGCTGGGGCGGGCATGGGCCGGGGCCCCGGCGGGACTGCGGGAGCTGGCCGAGGGCGAACTCGCCCGCCTGCGCACCGGCTTCCCCGAGCTGCCCCGCCGTATCTCCGGATACGCCCTGGACGCCCTGCTGCCCGAGAAGGGCGCCGACGTCGCCCGCTCCTTCTGCGGCTCGGAGGGCACGCTGGGCGTGCTGACGGAGGCGGTGGTCCGGCTCGTCGAGGCGCCCCGCGCGCGTGCGCTCGCCGTGCTGGCCTACGCCGACGAGAGCGGGGCCGCCGAGGCCGCGGCCGGGCTGCTGGAGCACCGCCCGCTGACCGTGGAGGGCATGGCGGCCGACCTGGTGCCGTCCGCGGTGGACCTCCCGCGCGGGGGAGCCTGGCTGTTCGTGGAGACCGGCGGGGAGACGGAAGGGGAGGCACGCGCGCGTGCGGAGACGATCGTCCGCGCGGCGGACGTCGTGGACGCCCTGGTGGTCACCGACCCGGGCCGGCAGCGGACGCTGTGGCGGATCCGGGAGGACGCGAGCGGCACGGCGACCCGGATGACGGACGGCACCGAGGCCTGGCCCGGCTGGGAGGACTGCGCGGTACCGCCCGCCCGGCTCGGCGCGTACCTGCGGGACTTCCGGGGCCTGCTGGCCGCCCACGGACTGCGCGGCGCCCCGTACGGGCACTTCGGGGACGGCTGCATCCACGTCCGGATCGACTTCGACCTGCTGACCGGTCCGGGTGTCGCCCGCTTCCGCCACTTCTCCGAGGAACTGGCCGGCCTGGTCGTGGCGCACGGCGGATCGCTCTCCGGCGAACACGGCGACGGGCAGGCGCGCGCCGAACTGCTGCCGCGCATGTACGGCCCGGACATGGTGGCCCTCTTCGAGCGGGTGAAGGGCGTCTGGGACCCGGACGACCTGCTCAACCCGGGGATGCTGGTGCGCCCCGCGCCCCTGGACGCGAACCTCCGCTTCTCCGTCCTGCCGAGGGAGCCGGTGGACGTGGCCTTCGGCTACCCGTCCGACGGCGGTGACTTCTCGGCGGCGGTCCGCCGTTGCGTGGGCGTCGCCAAGTGCCGTACGACGTCGGTGTCGGGGCCGGCGGTGATGTGCCCCTCCTTCCGGGCGACGGGCGAGGAAGAACACTCCACGCGCGGGCGCGCCCGTCTGCTGCACGAGATGCTCGCCGGCGAGCTGGTGACCGACGGCTGGCGGTCCACGGAGGTACGGGACGCCCTGGACCTGTGCCTGTCCTGCAAGGGCTGCCGTTCGGACTGCCCGGTCGGGGTCGACATGGCCACCTACAAGGCGGAGTTCCTCCACCACCACTACGCCGGCCGCCGCCGCCCCGCCGCCCACTACGCGATGGGACGGCTGCCGGTGTGGCTGGGCTGGGTGGCGCGGACGAGGTCGGCGGGGGTGGTCAACGGACTGGCCTCGGTGGGCCCGCTCGCCCGGGTGGCGAAGCGGCTGGGCGGGATCGCGCGGGAGCGGGAGATCCCGCGGGTCGCGGGGGAGACGTTCACGCGGTGGTGGCGGGGACGGCGAACCGCCGTGCCCTCCGGTGACGGTGACCTGGTGATCCTGTGGCCGGACACCTTCACCGAGCACCTCTCGCCCTCCGTGGGCCGGGCGGCCGTACGGGTCCTGGAGGCGGCGGGCCTGCGGGTGGCCCTGCCGCCGACGCTGCGACTGGACGGGCGCCCGGTGGGGGACGGCCGCTCACGGTCGGCGGCACGGTTGCTGACGGCCCGTCGGGGCCGGGTCTGCTGCGGCCTCACGTACCTCTCGACGGGCCAGCTCGACCACGCCCGTGCGGTGCTGCGCCGCACCCTCGACCTGATGGAACCGGTACTGGCCACCGACGTCCCGGTCGTCGTCCTCGAACCGAGCTGCGCGGCGGCCCTGCGCACGGACGCGCCGGAGCTGCTGCACGACGACCCCCGCGCGGCGCTCCTGGCTGCCCGCGTGCGCACCTTCGCGGAGACCCTGCAGCAGTACGCGCCCCACTGGACCCCGCCCGCCCTGGACCTTCCGGTGACCGGCCAGACCCACTGCCACCAGCACGCGGTCCTCGGCGACACGGCCGACCGCGGGCTGCGTGCCGCGGCGGGTCTCACCGGCGAACTGAGCGGCGGCTGCTGCGGCCTCGCGGGCAACTTCGGCTTCGAGAAGGGCCACTACGAGGTGTCCACGGCCTGTGCGGAGGACCAGCTCCTGCCGGCGGTGCGGGAGGCACCAAAGGACGCGGTGGTCCTGGCCGACGGCTTCTCCTGCCGGACGCAGCTGGAGCAACTGGCGGGGGTGCGGGGCAGGCACCTGGCGGAGGTGCTGGCTCAGGCCCTGGACGGACAAGCGTGAGCAGATACCGCCCTGTTGTCCTCGACCCGCTCGAATGAGCCGCCGCAGCCGCTGCGACGATTCGTTCCCCTCCGGAACCCCGTTCTGCGGGGGAGGGGCAGGGGCGGGTCGGTCCGTGAAGATCGTCCGGTGGTCCGCCGGGCATTCGGCAAGGCGGAAGCACGCGTGGTTCACGGCACGGTCTCGCCCCGTACCAGCGGCCCGCACACCGGCTGGATGTCCTCGGGGAGGTCGTCCGGGCGGCACCAGCGGGCCTCCAGGATCTCGAAGGGGTCGATGCGCAGCTCGCCGCCCAGCAGGCGGGCCTCGTAGGCCACTTCCAGGCGGGTGCGGAAACCGCTGTTCAGCATGACGAGGCGGCCCACCTCCACGTCGAGGCCGGTCTCCTCCTTGACCTCGCGCACCACGGTGTGCCGGAAGTCCTCATCCTTGTGCGCGAAGCCGCTCGGCAGGCCCCACTGACGGCCCGGTGGCCACATCCGGTGCCGGAGCAGCAGGACCCGCCCCTCGTCGTCGCGTACGACGCCGGTCACACCGACCACGAACTTGGCGTTCAGGAACCACATGACGCGGCTCTGAACGGGGCGCAGAAGTCGCCAGAGACGGGCAATGAGTCGTCGCACGGGGCCTCGGGAGGTAGGAGCGGGGCGGACAAGGGGTTCCCTGGTGGGGACGGTACCCGTCCCGGTGCCCGCCCCTCGCCCGTCGACACCTCCGACACCTTTCACGTCCTCCTCGTGGCGAAGATCCTCGGCCGCACCCCGAAGGAGATCAACGACCGCTGCGGGGAGCTCGGTTACGGCGAGCGACAGCTGCCCGACGCGGGCGGTTTCGAAGAGGAGGACATCCTCCTGCTCAGCGAGGGCCTGGATGCCCGCGGGCCCTGGCTCCACTGGGGAAGGACCCCATCGTTGAAGCACGTGCTGCGTGCCGCGCGGGCCACCGGCCGCAGCCCCCAGGAGAGCGGGGAACGCCTGACACTGCTCGGCCACGAGGTCCACGTGCCGCCCGTGCTCGACGTGCGCGGCAGTGATCTGCTGGAGGCCATGCCCCAGCTCGGCAAGTCGATGGACATCGCGGAGATCCTGGCCGTGGCGAGCAGGACGGGCAGGAGTCCGGCCGAGGTGGCCGCCCGCCTGCGCGAGCCGGGCATCGAGGTCCCGGACCTCGCCCACCCGACCCGGCGCCCCGCTCCCACCCCGCCCCGGCTTTCCTGACGGCGGCAGGTGCCCGGGACAGCACGCTCCCCGGCACCTGCCGCGTGAGGGCCGCTCACCGCAGTCAGGGCTGCTCACTCGCCCCCCGCACGATGATCTTGTCGGTGTTCTCGCCGCGCAGCATTCCCAGGAACGCGTCCACGATGTGCTCGAACCCGTCGACCACCGTCTCGTCCGGGGCGAGCCGGCCGCTCTGCAGATGCGGCACCGCGAGCGCCCCGCACGAGCTGCGCGTCGTGGTGGCGGTCGCGGACACCGGCGGCTTCTCCGCCGCGGCCGGCGCACTCGGTCTGACCCAGTCCGCGGTCTCCCACTCGGTGCGCGGCAGCGAGCGCAAGATCGGTGCTGTCCTCTTCGAACGAGGCCGCACCGGCGCCCGCCCCACCCCCGCGGGAGAGAGGGCCGTCGCGTACGCCCGCCGCGTGCTCCGTCTGCTGGACGTCCTGACCGCCGAGGCGCGCGGCGCGGCCCGGCCCGGCCCGGCGGAGGGGCCGCTGCGGATCGCGGCCTTCCGCAGCGCGGCTCTCCACCTGCTGCCGCCCGTCCTGCGGCGGCTGCGCGCCCGGCATCCCGGAATCGAGCCACGGGTGCGGATCGTACGCGAGGTGGGGCGCGGTACCGCGGGCGAAGTGGCCGACGGGAAAGCCGACATGGGCATCACCACGCTGGGCGGCTCCGTGCCGCTTCCGCCGGGGCTGGTCGCCGGCGGACTCCTGGAGGAGCCGTATGCCCTGGTGCACGCGGCGGGCCAGGCCGACCCGCGCTCGCTGCCGCTGGTCGACTGGGTCGAGAACTGCGGCTCGTACACCCGCGACTGGTGGGCCGCGCAGGACTGGATCCCGATGGCGACCGTCGAGGCCGAGGACGACGGAGCGGTGCTCTCCTTGGTGGGCGGAGGCCACGGAATGGCGATCATGCCCGCGCTCTCCTTGGTCGGAGCGCCGGACTCGGTCGAGATCACCGATCTCGGACCCGGGCGTCCGACCCGCCGGGTCGGCTATGTCACCACCAGCGAACTGGCCGGGTCCGCCGTCGTGCGCGCCTTGGTGAGGGAGTTGCGGGCCGAGGTCCCCCAGGGGGCGGGTCCGTAGGCCGGTCCGGGTGACGGACGGAGTTGACCGTGGCGGGGCGGGGGCCGCATGGTCAGGTATGTAAAAGCTCCACGGTCCTGACCCGGTCCACTGGTCGGGACCGGGCAGTGCCTCCGGACGCACCCTCCGCGAAGGCCGGCTCCCGCGCCCCGCTCCCGCACGACACATGTCTGGAAGGCCCCGTGACCACCCCCAGTGCCGCCACCACGTCCAACCCGGCCGCCGCCGCTCCTTCGACAGGCCGGGGCCATGCGTCCGCGCCGACGGGCGCCCCGCGCGGGCGCGGCTCCCTGGGGCCGGTCGGCCTGGTGCTCGCCGGGGGGATCTCCGTGCAGTTCGGCGGGGCGCTCGCGGTGACGCTGATGCCGCGGGCCGGTGCGCTCGGGGTCGTGACGCTGCGGCTGATGGTGGCCGCGATCGTGCTGCTCGTGGTGTGCCGGCCCCGGCTGCGCGGGCACTCGCGCGCCGACTGGACCACGGTGATCGCCTTCGGTGTCGCCATGGCCGGGATGAACGGCCTCTTCTACCAGTCCGTCGCCCGCATCCCCCTCGGTACGGCGGTCACCCTGGAGGTTCTCGGCCCGCTCGCCCTCTCCGTCCTGGCCTCCCGGCGCGCGATCAACTTCGTCTGGGCCGGACTCGCCCTCGCCGGCGTCTTCCTGCTCGGTGGCGGAGGCTTCGGCAGCCTCGATCCCCTGGGTGTCGTCTTCGCCCTGGGGGCGGGAGTCATGTGGGCGGCCTACATCATCTTCAGCGCGCGGACGGGCCGCCGCTTCCCGCAGGCCGACGGGCTCGCCCTCGCCATGGCGGTGGCGGCGCTGCTGTTCCTGCCGCTGGGCATCGCCGAGTCCGGCACGAAGCTCATCGATCCCACGATCCTCGCCCTGGGCGCGGCGGTCGCGGTGCTCTCCTCCGTCCTCCCGTACACCCTGGAACTCCTCGCCCTGCGCAGGCTGCCCGCCTCCACGTTCGCCGTCCTCATGAGCCTGGAACCCGCGATCGCCGCGGCCGCCGGCTTCCTCATCCTCAGCCAGGCCCTCACCCTCACCCAGGCCGCCGCCATCGCCCTGGTCATCGTGGCGAGCATGGGGGCGGTACGGACACAGGTGGGGCGGGGGCGCGCGAAGGTGCCGGGGGGCGAGTCCTGACGGTTACGGCGACGGGGAGGGGAGAGGCGGTATTAGAGTCCCTTCCGTATCTCGAATCAACAACCAGTCGTTCTCCGGAGGGTGACTGGCTCGTCCGCCGAGGACACGGAGGGAACAGCGACATGAGCGTGCAGCACACCGAGACCGCCGGTGACCGACCGCTGATTCCTCGTCCCGAGCGCACGCCGGGCGCCCTCCGGGCCGCCTGTGCGGTCGTCGCGCCCGGCCTTCTGGCCGCGTACGACCAGGCGAAGGACCAAGCGCCGGCCGAAGCGGTGGAGCACGGATCGCTCAAGCCGGTCCACGCCTATCTCAGCCACTGGGCTGCCCTCATCGAAATCGAGCGTCATCCGGCTGCGGCGAAGGACTACCACCGCGCCGAGTACCTGGCCGGGATCGCGACCACGGTGGAAGAGGCACGCGGCCATCTGGCCACGGCGAGTTCCCTGTACCGCGAGGCGGCCAGGGCGGTGCTGGCCGGGTGACCTGGGGCTGGGAGTACGTACCCGACGAGGAGACCGTGGCGTCGGGAGCCCCGGCGGCGTTTCTGGCCGAGGTGGCGAAGACGGCCGATGAACTGGTCGGGGCGGCGGAAGCCCTGCATCTCCACGGCCCCGCGTACGAGGGGATGGACGAGGGGGCGAAGCACGCTTTCGTCGCCGGCGGCTTCTTCGTGTACATGGTCACGTCACGCTCGGAGCTCGTCGCCATCTGGCAGGTCACGCCCGATCCGGTGGCATGACCGCCGGGCGATGGACGCCTCCCTTCCCTGATTGCTCATGGATTGCTCATGGTGCCGGCCTCCCGGGCCGGCCACGGGTGCCCGCGCCCGACGGCGGGACAGGTCCCGCCCCAATTCATGCAAGCATGCTTGATTGTTTCTGGTGCCGCTGCCATGCTCCGGGAATCCGCGCCGCACACCGCCGTGCCCGTGCCCCGAGGGGAGCGCCTCGTGTCCGATCCGCTGTCCGTGATCGACGATCTGCGTGAGGAGAGCGAGGAGGTCGACCGGCTCGTGGCCGGGCTCGAGCCCGAGGAGTGGGGGCTCGCGACGCCCGCCGCCGGGTGGAGCGTCGCCCATCAGATCGCGCACCTCGCCTGGACCGACCATTCGGCACTGCTCGCCGTCACGGACCCGGAAGGCTTCCATCGGCTGGTGGAACAGGCGCTCGCCGCCCCGCACACCTTCGTCGACGAGGGCGCCGAGGAGTACGCGCGGCTCGCGCCCGCCGAGCTGCTCGCGCGGTGGCGCGAGGGGCGGGCGGCGCTGGAGAAGGGGCTGCGCTCCGCGCCCCCCGGCATGCGCTTTCCCTGGTACGGGCCGCCCATGTCGGCGGCCTCCATGGCGACGGCCCGGCTCATGGAGACCTGGGCCCACGGGCTCGACCTCGCGGACACGATCGGTGTGTTGCGGCCACCCACCGACCGGCTGAGGCATGTGGCCTGGCTCGGGGTGCGGACCCGGGACTTCGCCTACGGCGTGCAGGGGCTCACCCCGCCCGACGGCCCCTTCCGCGTCGAACTCGTCGCGCCGGGGGGTGAGCTGTGGGGGTACGGTCCCGTCGACGCCCCGCAGCGCGTCAGCGGGCCCGCGCTCGACTTCTGCCTCCTGGTCACCCAGCGCGCCCACCGCGCCGATCTCGCCCTCACCGCCGAGGGGCCCGACGCCGACCGCTGGCTCGACATCGCCCAGGCCTTCGCCGGGCCGCCCGGCGGCGGACGTCCCCCCAAGGGGGAGGGCGAGGACGGCGAGGGGAACACCCCGTGACGGCGGCCCTGCGGATCGGCAACGCCTCCGGCTTCTACGGGGACCGCTTCGACGCCCTGCGCGAGATGCTCGCCGACGGTGAACTCGACGTCCTCACCGGCGACTACCTCGCCGAGCTGACCATGCTCATCCTCGCCCGCGACCGGCTGGGGGACCCCTCCGCCGGGTACGCCCGCACCTTCCTGCGGCAACTGGAGGAGTGCCTCGGCCTCGCCCACGAGCGGGGGGTGCGCATCGTCGCCAACGCCGGAGGGCTCAACCCGGGAGGGCTCGCCGGTGCCGTGCGGGAGCTGGCCGGGCGGCTCGGCATCCCGGTGCGGGTCGCGCACGTCGAGGGCGACGACCTCACCGCCCGGCATCCGGGGAGCCTCGCCGCGCACGCCTACCTCGGCGGCTTCGGCATCGCGGCCTGTCTGCGCGAGGGCGCCGACGTCGTCGTGACCGGGCGGGTCACCGACGCCGCCCTGGTCACCGGTCCGGCCGCCGCGCACTTCGGATGGGCGCCGACCGATTACGACCGGCTCGCGGGGGCCGTCGTCGCCGGGCACGTGCTGGAGTGCGGAACCCAGGCCACCGGTGGCAACTACGCCTTCTTCGGCGAGCGGCCCCCCGGCGACCTCCTGCGGCCCGGCTTCCCGCTCGCCGAGCTGCGTGAGGACGGCAGCAGCGTCATCACCAAGCACCCCGGCACCGGCGGCTTCGTCGATGTCGGCACCGTCACCGCACAGCTGCTCTACGAGACCGGCGGCGCCCGGTACGCCGGGCCGGACGTCACCGCCCGGCTCGACCGTGTGCGGATCGGCCAGGACGGGCCCGACCGGGTACGCGTCGAAGGAGCCGAAGGAGAGGCGCCGCCGCCCACGCTCAAGGTCGGGCGGAGCCGGCTCGGCGGATTCCGCAACGAGGTCGTGTTCGTCCTCACCGGCCTCGACATCGAGGCCAAGGCGGACCTGGTGAAGGAGCAGATGACCGGCGCGCTCGCCAAGTCGCCGCCCGCCGAGGTGCGCTGGGACCTCGTGCGGACCGACCGGCCCGACGCCGGTACGGAGGAGACCGCGAGTGCGCTGCTGCGGCTCGTCGTACGGGACCCGGAGCAGGAGGCGGTCGGGCGGGCGTTGAGCGGGGCCGCCATCGAGCTGGCGCTGGCCAGTTACCCCGGATTCCATGTGGCGGCCCCACCGGGGAAGGGCGCCCCGTATGGGGTGTTCGAGGATGTGTACGTCCCCCATGGTTCCGTCGACCATGTGGCCGTCCTCCATGACGGCCGTCGCATCCCGGTGGGCCGGCCCCCCGCCACCGCCGTACTCGCGGACGTGCCGGAGCCGGAGCTGCCACACCCCCTGGCCCCCGGCCCGGCCCGACGCGCCCCCCTCGGCCTGATCGCCGGCGCCCGCAGCGGGGACAAGGGCGGGAACGCCAACGTCGGGGTGTGGGCGCGGGACGACGACGCCTGGCGGTGGCTCGCGCACGAGCTGACCGTCGGGCGGTTGCGCGAACTGATCCCCGAGGCCGCCGGCCTGCCCGTCACCCGGCACGTACTGCCCCGCCTGCGCGCCCTGAACTTCGTCGTCGAGGGCATCCTCGGCGAGGGCGTCGCCGCGCAGGCCCGTTTCGACCCGCAGGCCAAAGCGCTCGGCGAATGGCTGCGCTCCCGCCATCTGGACATCCCGGAGGTCCTCCTGTGACGGTCCTCGCATCCGCCCTGGACACGGCGGGACCCGACTACCGGGCCCACCGCGAGGCCATGCTCGGCAAGCTCGCCGCACTCGACACCGAACACGCCAAGGCCCTGGCGGGCGGCGGCGGGAAGTACGTCGACCGGCACCGCGGACGCGGCAAGCTGCTCGCGCGCGAACGCATCGAACTGCTCCTCGACCCCGACACCCCGTTCCTGGAGCTGTCCCCGCTGGCCGCCTGGGGCAGCGAGTACACGACCGGCGCCTCCCTGGTCACCGGGATCGGTGTCGTCGAGGGCGTGGAGTGCCTGATCACGGCCAACGACCCGACGGTGCGCGGCGGCGCCAGCAACCCGTGGAGCCTGAAGAAGGCCCTGAGAGCGAACGACATCGCGCTCGCCAACCGGCTGCCGGTCATCAGCCTGGTGGAGTCCGGCGGCGCCGACCTGCCCTCGCAGAAGGAGATCTTCATCCCCGGCGGGGCGATCTTCCGGGACCTGACCAGGCTGTCGGCGGCCGGCATCCCGACCGTCGCCGTCGTCTTCGGCAACTCCACCGCCGGGGGCGCGTACATCCCCGGCATGTCCGACCACGTGATCATGGTCAAGGAGCGGGCGAAGGTGTTTCTCGGCGGTCCGCCGCTGGTGAAGATGGCCACCGGGGAGGAGAGCGACGACGAGTCCCTGGGCGGCGCCGGGATGCACGCGCGCGTGTCGGGCCTCGCCGACCACTTCGCCGTCGACGAACCGGACGCCCTGCGCCAGGCCCGGCGGGTCGTGGCCCGCCTCAACCACCGCAAGGCGTACCCCGACCCCGGGCCGGCCGAGCCGCCCACGTACGACCAGGACGAGCTCCTGGGCATCGTCCCCGGCGACCTGAAGATCCCCTTCGACCCGCGCGAGGTGATCGCCCGGATCGTCGACGGCTCCGACTTCGACGAGTTCAAACCGCTCTACGGGACCAGCCTGACCACCGGCTGGGCCGCCCTGCACGGCTATCCCGTGGGCATCCTCGCGAACGCCCAAGGGGTGCTGTTCAGCGAGGAGTCGCAGAAGGCCGCCCAGTTCATCCAGCTCGCCAACCAGCGCGACATCCCGCTGCTCTTCCTGCACAACACCACCGGCTACATGGTCGGCAAGGAGTACGAGCAGGGCGGCATCATCAAGCACGGCGCCATGATGATCAACGCGGTCAGCAACTCGAAGGTCCCCCACCTGTCGGTCCTCATGGGCGCCTCGTACGGCGCCGGGCACTACGGCATGTGCGGGCGGGCGTACGACCCGCGGTTCCTGTTCGCCTGGCCCGGCGCCAAGTCCGCCGTCATGGGCCCGCAGCAGCTCGCCGGGGTGCTGTCCATCGTCGCCCGGCAGTCGGCGGCGGCGAAGGGCCGGCCCTACGACGACGAGGCGGACGCGGCGCTGCGCGCCATGGTCGAGCAGCAGATCGAGTCCGAGTCGCTGCCCATGTTCCTGTCCGGGCGGCTGTACGACGACGGCGTCATCGACCCGCGCGACACCCGCACCGTCCTCGGCCTGTGCCTGTCGGCCGTCCACACGGCGCCCTACGAGGGCGTGCGCGGTGGCTTCGGCGTCTTCCGGATGTGAGGGGATCATGGTGATCAGTACTGTCCTCGTCGCCAACCGGGGCGAAATCGCCTGCCGGATCGCCCGCACCTGCGGTGAACTGGGCATCCGGACGGTGGCCGTGCACTCGGACGCCGACGAGAACGCGCTGCACGCGCGCGTGGCGGACGCGTCCGTACGCCTTCCGGGGGCGGCGCCCGCCGACACGTATCTGCGCGGCGACCTCGTCGTGAAGGCCGCGCTCGCGGCCGGCGCGGACGCCGTGCACCCCGGCTACGGCTTCCTCTCCGAGAACGCCGACTTCGCGCGCGCCGTCCAGGACGCCGGCCTGGTGTGGATCGGGCCGCCCCCCGAGGCGATCGAGGCGATGGCGTCCAAGACGCGCGCCAAGGAACTCATGGGCGTCGCGCCCCTGCGCGAGGTCACCGAGGCCGACCTGCCGGTGCTGGTGAAGGCGGCCGCGGGCGGCGGCGGGCGCGGCATGCGCGTCGTACGCGGCCTCGCCGACCTGGACGCCGAACTGGCCGCCGCGCGCGCGGAGGCCGCGAGCGCCTTCGGAGACGGCGAGGTGTTCGTCGAGCCGTATGTGGAGGGCGGGCGCCATGTGGAGGTGCAGGTCCTCGCCGACACGCACGGCACGGTGTGGGCGCTCGGCACCCGGGACTGCTCCCTTCAGCGCCGCCACCAGAAGGTGATCGAGGAGTCCCCGGCACCCGCCCTGACCGGGGAACTCACCGCGGAACTCCACGCGCTCGCCGTGCGCGCCGCCCGCGCGGTCGGCTACACGGGTGCCGGAACCGTCGAGTTCCTCGTGGCCGGGGGCAGGGCGCACTTCCTGGAGATGAACACCCGGCTGCAAGTGGAACACCCGGTCACGGAGGCCGTGTTCGGCCTCGACCTCGTCGCCGAACAGATCCGCGTCGCCGAGGGCCACACCCTCGAGAACGACCCGCCACGCGCGCGTGGGCACGCCGTGGAGGCCCGCCTGTACGCCGAGGACCCCGCCCATGACTGGGCGCCGCAGACCGGCCGCCTGCACCGCCTCGCCGTCCCCGGAGGGGTCCGCCTGGACACCGGATTCGCCGACGGCGACGACATCGGCGTCCACTACGACCCGATGATCGCCAAGGTCGTCGCCCACGCGCCCACCCGCGCGGAGGCGGTCCGCAAGCTGGCGTCCGCCCTGGAGCGGGCGGTGGTCCACGGTCCCGTCACCAACCGGGACCTGCTCGTCCGCTCCCTGCGGCACCCGGAGTTCGTGGAAGGCCGCATGGACACCGGCTTCTACGACCGGCACCTGCCCGCGCTGACCGAACCGGCCCCCGACCCGTACGCCCCGCTCGCCGCCGCCCTCGCCGACGCCCACGGCCGCTCCCGGTTCGGCGGCTGGCGCAACCTGCCCTCGCAGCCGCAGGTCAAGCGGTACGCCCTGGCCGGCGAGGAGCACGAGGCGCGCTACCGGCACACCCGGGACGGGCTCGCCGCCGACGAGGTCCAGGTGGTGCGCGCCGAGGCCGGGCTCGTCGTCCTCGACGTGGACGGCGTCCGGCACCGGTTCGAGGTCGGCCGGCACGGCGACCGGGTGTGGGTCAACGGCACCGCCCTCACCGTCCTGCCCCGCTTCCCCGACCCCACCGCCCAGCTCGCGCCGGGTTCCCTGCTGGCCCCGATGCCGGGCACGGTCGTACGGGTCGCGGACGGACTGGCCGCAGGCGCCTCCGTACGGGCCGGAGACCCCCTGCTCTGGCTGGAGGCGATGAAGATGCAGCACAGGATCTCCGCGCCGGTCACCGGAACGCTGAGCGCCCTGCACGCGACCGAGGGACAGCAGGTGGAGGTCGGCGCCCTCCTGGCCGTCGTGGACCCGGACACCCCCTGACCGCCCTCGCACGCGCAACCGCACGCCCGCACGCCCGCCGAACGCCCGTGAGCTCGCAGACCGTACGTCTGCAAGTCCGCGAGCCCGTAAGCCCGTACGTCCGTAAGCCCGTACGTCCGAACGCGCGTAAGACCGAACGCCCTCAGGTCCGTACATCCTCAGGCCCGCAAGCCCCTAGGAGCGCTGAATGTCCCCGGTCATCGAATCCGAAGAGCACAAGGCCCTCCGCGCGGCCGTCTCCGCCCTCGGCAACCGCTACGGCCGCGCCTACTTCACCCGGACCGTCGACGAAGGCGTGCCCGCCGCCGAACTCTGGGCGGACGCCGGCAAGCTCGGCTACCTCGGCGTCAACCTGCCGGAGGAGTACGGCGGTGGCGGCGGCGGTATCGCCGAGCTGTCCATCGTCCTGGAGGAACTGGGCGCCGCCGGCTGCCCGCTCCTGCTGCTCGTCGTCTCGCCCGCCATCTGCGGCACCGTCATCGCCCGCTTCGGCACCGAGGAGCAGAAGCGGGCGTGGCTGCCGGGCCTCGCCGACGGCACCCGCACCATGGCGTTTGGCATCACCGAACCCGACGCCGGTTCCAACGCGCACCGCATCACGACCACCGCGCGCCGCGACCCCGACACCGGGGACTGGCTGCTCACCGGCCGCAAGGTGTTCGTCTCCTGCGTCGACATCGCCGACGCCACCCTCATCGTCGGCCGCACCGAGACCGTGTCCGCCGAAGAGGGCCGCACCGGGCGGCTCAAGCCGGTCCTGTTCATCGTTCCGCGCGACACCGAGGGGTTCCAGCGGCGGCGGATCGACATGGAGCTCAGTGCCGCCGAGAAGCAGTTCGAGCTGACCCTCGACGACGTACGGCTGCCCGCCGACGCCCTCGTCGGTGGGGGCACCTCCCACGCTTTCGGCAGTGGAGGAGAGGACGCGGGCCTGCTCCAGCTGTTCGCCGGGCTCAACCCCGAGCGGATCATGACGGCCGCCTTCGCGATCGGCATGGGCCGCTACGCCCTCGCCAAGGCCGTCGAGTACGCGCGGGAACGCACGGTGTGGAAGGCGCCCATCGGCGCGCACCAGGCCATCGCGCACCCTCTCGCGCAGGCGCACATCGAACTCGAACTGGCCCGCCTGATGATGCAGAAGGCCGCCCATCTCTACGACGCCGGCGACGACGTGGGCGCGGGCGAGGCCGCCAACATGGCCAAGTACGCCGCCGCCGAGGCCTGTGTGAAGGCTGTCGACCAGGCCGTGCACACCCTCGGCGGGAACGGTCTCACGCGCGAGTTCGGCCTCGCCTCACTGGTGACGGCCGCGCGGGTGTCCCGGATCGCCCCGGTGAGCCGGGAGATGATCCTGAACTACGTCTCCCACCAGACCCTGGGCCTGCCCAAGTCGTACTGAGCGGTGGGGGCCTTCACCGAGTAGGGCCAGTAGGGCCGAGCAGCGCCGAGCAGTGCTGAAACCGGCAGTAACCAGTAGTCCTGAGAGGCGTCACGGCATATCCAGGAGTACCGAGTCGTACCGAACCGGCACAGCGTTGTGCGAGGAGGAACCATGTTCCGCAGCGAGTACGCAGACGTTCCACCCGTCGAGCTCCCCATCCACGACGCGGTGCTCGCGCGCGCCGCCGAGTTCGGGAGCACCGCGGCGCTCATCGACGGCACCGACGGCACCACCCTCACGTACGAGCAGGTGGACCGGTTCCACCGGCGCGTCGCCGCCGCTCTCGCCGAGGCAGGCGTGCGCAAGGGCGACGTGCTCGCGCTGCACAGCCCCAACACGGTCGCCTTCCCGCTCGCCTTCTACGCGGCCACCCGCGCGGGTGCCTCGGTCACCACCATTCACCCGCTCGCCACCGCCGAGGAGTTCGGCAGGCAGCTGGCGGACTCCGGGGCCCGCTGGATCGTCACCGTGTCCCCGCTGCTTCAGACCGCGCGCAGGGCGGCCGAACTCGCGGGCGGCGTCGAGGAGATCCTCGTCTGCGACAGCGCGCCCGGCCACCGCTCGCTGATCGACATGCTGGCCTCCACCGCCCCCGAGCCGCAGGTCGCCATCGACCCCGCCGAGGACGTCGCCGCCCTGCCGTACTCCTCCGGCACCACCGGCACCCCCAAGGGGGTGATGCTCACGCACCGCCAGATCGCCACGAACCTCGCCCAGCTCGAACCGCTGATCACCGCAGGACCCGGCGACCGCGTCCTCGCCGTGCTGCCGTTCTTCCACATCTACGGCCTCACGGCCCTGATGAACGCCCCCCTGCGCAAGGGCGCCACCGTCGTCGTCCTCCCGCGCTTCGACCTGGAGACGTTCCTGACGGCCATCCAGAACCACCGCATCACCGGCCTGTACGTGGCCCCGCCCATCGTCCTGGCGCTCGCCAAGCACCCCCTGGTCGCCGAGTACGACCTCAGCTCCCTGAAGCACATCATCAGCGCCGCCGCTCCCCTGGACGCGAGCCTCGCCGCCGCCTGCTCGCAGCGGCTCGGCCTGCCGCCCGTCGGCCAGGCGTACGGCATGACGGAGCTCTCGCCGAACATCCACCATTCGCCGGAGTCACGGCACCTGTTGACGTTCTGTAGTTACTCTGCTGCACATTGTGATGCGCGGGTTTCCGTAAGGGTACGCGTGCCTACCACCGGGTCGGTGGGAAGTCATGTCTGTGGAGTTGGTGTAAGACTGCCGGGCGGCGAGCCGCCCCTTGCCCTCATGGGGGCAGCCACGGGCGTCGAAGCAGAAAGACTGGTCCGTGAGGATCGGGGTCCCAACCATTCGTGGTGGGGGGGAGACCAACAAGTACAAGGGCTTCCCCGTCCAAGGACTGGACGCGGGGGCCTCGTTCTCAGGAGCTCAGCGAAAACCAAGCCGCTGCTGAGGGTGCGGCGTGGCGCTCCGGCGGTAAGTTCCGGAGCGCCACGCTGTGTTGTGCTCCGCGCGCACAGCATTGTCAGAGATCGCGCAGTGAACACCGTAAGACGCGTCGCCCCGTACAAGCGGGTCCGCCACGTCACGTTCATCGACGCCGTCCCCCGCGCGGCCTCCGGGAAGATCCTGCGCCGCGAACTCAGGGCGCAGTCCGAGGAGCCCTCGTGACCCTGATCGGCCGCACGCGCGCGCGGGGCGTCGAGACCCTCAGCCTCGACGCCCCCGAGCGCCGCAACGCCCTGTCCGCCGCCCTCGTCGCCGAGCTGGCCGACGCGCTCACCGACGCCGGCCGGGACGACGGCGTCCGCGCGGTCGTGCTCACGCACACCGGGAACACCTTCAGCGCGGGCGCCGACCTGCGCGACCCTCCGTCCCCACAGGCCCTGACCGGCCTGCTGCGGCAGCTCGTCGAACTGCCGAAACCGGTCGTCGCGCGGGTCACCGGGCACGTTCGCGCGGGCGGCCTCGGACTGCTCGGCGCCTGTGACATCGCCGCCGCCTCGGACACGGCCACGTTCGCCTTCACCGAGGTCCGCATCGGCGTCGCCCCCGCCGTCGTCTCCCTGCCGCTGCTGCCCCGCACCGACCCGCGCGCGCTCGCCCGCTACTCCCTCACCGGGGAGCGCCTCGACGCCGCCGAAGCCGCCCGCATCGGCCTGCTCACCGCCTACGGCGAGGACGTCGACGAGGTCCTCGCCTCCGTCCTCGACGGCCTGCGCCGAGCCGCCCCCGAGGCCCTGGCCGAGACGAAACGGCTGCTCACGGCTAGGGTGCTGGAGACCTTCGACCGGGACGCCGCCGACCTGACCGCGCTCTCGGCCCGCCTCTTCGCCTCCGCCACCGCGCGGGAGGGGATGACGGCCTTCCTCGAACGACGGGATCCGGAATGGGTGGTGTGAGCACGACCGACCGCAGCGATCGCAGTGACCACGGCGATCTCGGCGATCTCGGCGATCGTGCCGGCCGCGGCGACCGTGCCGAACGTGTCGAACGCGTCCCCAAGCAGGACCGCAGCCGGGCCACCCGGCAGCGCCTCCTGGAAGCCGCTGTGGCCTGCCTCGCCGAACACGGCTGGGCGGGCTCCACGGTCCTCGTCGTCGCCGAACGCGCGGGCGTCTCCCGGGGAGCGGCCCAGCACCACTTCCCGACCCGTGAGGACCTCTTCACGGCTGCCGTGGAGTACGTGGCCGAGGAACGCTCCACGGCCCTGCGTGCCCTCTTCGCCGACGGCACCGCCGCCGGCGACCGCCGCGCGGTGGTCACCGCCCTGATCGACCTCTACACCGGGCCTTTGTTCCGCGCCGCCCTGCACCTGTGGGTCGCCGCCTCCAACGAGGAGCAGCTGCGGCCCCGTGTGACCGAGCTGGAATCCCGCATCGGCCGCGAGAGCCACCGCGTCGCCGTGGAACTCCTCGCCGCCGACGAGACCCGCTCCGGGGTCCGCGAGACCGTCCAGGGTCTCCTCGACATGGCCCGCGGCCTGGGCCTCGCCACCCTCCTCACCGACGACGCGGCCCGGCGCGAGAGGGTGGTACGGCAGTGGGCGGCCCTGCTGGACGAGGTACTGGGCTGAAGGCTCACGGGCTCAGCCGCTCCACCCGCCAGCCGCCGTCCGGCCGGGCCGCGTACCGCAGGCGGTCGTGGAGGCGGTTCTCGCGGCCCTGCCAGAACTCCACCGCCTGCGGGGCCACCCGGAAGCCGCCCCAGTGCGGCGGGACCGGCACCTGCTCGCCCTCCGGATAACGGGCCGCCAGCTCCGCGTACGCCGCGTCCAGGTCCGTACGGTCGGCCAGCACCGACGACTGGCCGCTCGCCCACGCGCCCAGCTGCGAGCCGTGCGGCCGGGTGCGGAAGTAGGCGGCCGTCTCGTCCCGGCCGGTGCGCCGCGCGACTCCGGTGACGATGACCTGCCGGGCCATCGGATGCCACGGGAACAGCAGCGAGACGTACGGGTTCCCGGTCAGCTCGCGCCCCTTGCGGGAGTCGTAGTTCGTGTAGAACACGAACCCCCGCTCGTCGAAGTGCTTCAGCAGCACCGTGCGGGAGCTGGGCCGTCCCTGGGTGTCCGCCGTGGACACGATCATCGCGTTCGGCTCGAAGAGGCCGCCGTCCGTCGCCGCCTGCTTGAACCAGCGTGCGAACTGCTCGAGGGGAGTGGTGGCCAGGTCGGTCTCGGAAAGCCCCTCGGCCCGGTACTGCTTGCGCATCGAGGCGAGAGCGAGGGGAACGGATTCTCGGTCGGTCACGCTGTCATCCTGCCGCATGCGCGGAGGCCGCGGGCGGGGTGTCCGCAGGTCGGGAGGGCGGTCGGGAGGGGAGGTCGGGAGGGGAGGTCGGGAGGGCGGTCCGGAGCGGATGCCCGTCCGCGAGTGTGTGGCACTGAGTGCCGCGAACTCTCCCCAAAAATGGCACTCAGGGATATCGTGCTGGACAGTGATCCGGTTGGGTGGCCGCCGGCCGGGCATCACAGGGGTGACGCCCCGGACCGCGAGTCCTCGCGATGACGACCGCGGAGCCTTCGGACGCGCACTCGCCTCAACAGATCGACCGGTTACCGACCGATCGACCCACCGACCGGCCGGCGCGTGGTCGTCCCACCCACACCACCATCCGTCGCCCCCATCATGAGGAGCCGCCTGATGTCCGACTTCGTACCCGGGCTCGAAGGAGTCGTCGCGTTCGAGACGGAGATCGCCGAACCGGACAAGGAGGGCGGCGCCCTCCGGTACCGGGGCGTCGACATCGAGAATCTGGTCGGGCACGTCTCCTTCGGGAACGTCTGGGGCCTTCTCGTCGACGGCGCCTTCAACCCCGGTCTGCCGCCCGCCGAGCCCTTCCCGATCCCCGTCCACTCCGGTGACGTCCGCGTCGACGTCCAGTCCGCGCTCGCCATGCTGGCACCCGTCTGGGGTCTGAAACCGCTGCTCGACATCGATGCCGAGCAGGCCCGCGACGACCTCGCGCGCGCCGCCGTCATGGCCCTCTCCTACGTCGCCCAGTCCGCGCGCGGCCAGGGCCGGCCCATGGTCCCGCAGAGCGAGATCGACAAGGCGAGGTCCGTCGTCGAACGCTTCATGATCCGCTGGCGCGGCGAACCCGACCCCAAGCACGTCGCCGCCGTCGACGCGTACTGGACCTCCGCCGCCGAGCACGGCATGAACGCCTCCACCTTCACGGCCCGCGTCATCGCCTCCACCGGCGCGGACGTGGCCGCGGCCCTCTCGGGCGCCGTCGGCGCCATGTCGGGGCCCCTGCACGGTGGCGCGCCCTCGCGCGTCCTCGGCATGATCGAGGAGATCGAACGCACCGGAGACGCCGAGGCGTATGTGAAGCGGGTGCTCGACCAGGGCGAACGCCTCATGGGCTTCGGCCACCGCGTCTACCGCGCCGAGGACCCCCGCGCCCGCGTGCTGCGCCGCACCGCGCGCGATCTCGGTGCCCCGCGCTTCGAGGTCGCCGAGGCGCTGGAGAAGGCCGCCCTGGCCGAACTCCACGCCCGCCGTCCCGATCGCGTCCTGGCCACCAACGTCGAGTTCTGGGCCGCCATCGTCCTGGACTTCGCCGAGGTGCCGGCCCACATGTTCACCTCGATGTTCACCTGTGCCCGTACCGCGGGCTGGTCGGCCCACATCCTCGAGCAGAAGCGCACCGGCCGCCTGGTCCGTCCCTCCGCCCACTACATCGGCCCCGGCAACCGCGACCCGAAGGAGATCGAGGGCTACGCGGACATCGCCGACCGGGCCTGACACCCGGAGCACGACGGGCGCCCGGGGCCCGAGGGGTTCCGGCGCTCCCGGAAACGCAGACGACCCGCGAGCCTGGCCCTCCGAAGGAGGGGCCGGCCGGACGTACCGGCGACTCGCGGGTCGGGCGACTGCGTTGGATTGGGGCCGGTCGCGTGCATCACGCACACGCTGGTCCGGCGCCGAACCGAGTACGGCGACGGGCTACTGGCCCGCAGCCACCTCTTCCGTCCGGTATGAATACATGTGCCGAACCACCTCCTTTCCGGAATACCCCCACCCTAGGAACCGTCCTGCCGTCGGATCAACCGGTTTTTCGAGATATTGACCGTTGGACGTGTCGCCGCCGGTCACCTACCGTGCGGCGCATGGAGGACACGGGGCGGCGGGCGATCGCGGGCGGGTCGGTGTTCGAGGAGCGGATCGGCTACGCGCGGGCCGTGGTGGACGGGGACCGGGTGTACGTGTCCGGGACCACCGGGTTCGACTACGCGGCCATGACGATCTCCGACGACGTGGTCGAGCAGGCCGAGCAGTGCCTGCGGAACATCGAAGCGGCCCTGGACGAGGCGGGATGCACCTTCGCGGACGTCGTGCGGGTGCGTTACCTGCTGCCCGCGCGGGAGGACTTCGAGCCGTGCTGGCCCGTGCTGAAGCGCTGCTTCGGCGAGGTCCGGCCCGCGGCGACCATGCAGGTGTGCGGGCTCGCCGACCCCCGGATGAGGATCGAGATCGAGGTGGACGCCCGGCGGGGGAGCGGCGGGAAACCCCGGGACGGCGGCGGCTGAGCGGAGGGCGGGGACTCCGGACGGGGTCGGCGGCCGGGACCGGGCGGGGCGAGCGGGACCGGGGGCGGAATGCCGGTGGCGTACAACGATTTTCTCAATGTTGCGGGAACCCGATGTGCGCTGAGTCACGTTCAAGTTGAATGATTGCAAGTGGGCGGACCGACGTGCCGTACGTAGGACGCAGCTGCAGGGGGTCCAGGTGAGTGCTTCCCGGCGTAGTGGGACCACCGACGAACTGGGGCCCGACGAGCCCGAGCGGGAGAGTTCGGACGGTTCCGATCTGCTGGCCGCGTTGTTGGACGGCATGGACGCCGCCCTGTGTGCCTTCGACGCGGACGCGGTGGTGACGCACTGGAACCGTGAGGCGGAGCGCATCCTCGGATGGACCGCGGCCGAGGCCGTGGGCCGGCAGGGCTTCGCCGGATGGGCGGTGCGCGGCGCGGACGCCGCGGAGGTCGAGGGGCAGCTGATGTCGGCCATGGACGCCTCGGGCCGGCAGGTGCACGAGTTCGCGCTGCTGACCAAGGACGGCGGCCGGGTGCTGGTGCGGACGCAGTCCGCGGCCGTACGCGGGCCCGACGGGAAGCCGGCGGGTGTGTACTGCGCGTTCAGCGAGGTGCACGCGCAGATCGACCTGGAGCGGTCGATCGCGCTGAGCGAGGCGCTGCTGGAGGACGCGAGCTGGGGCGTCGTCCTCGTCGACGCCGATCTGCGGCCCGCCGTGATCAACGCGCACGCGGCGAAGGCGCTCGGCACCGGGCGCACCTCCGTGCTGGGGCGGCCGCTCGGGGAGCTGCTGTCGCAGGGAGTGGAGGAACTGGAGAGCGCGCTCACCCATGTGCTGGCCCAGGGCGCTCCGCCCGCGCCCGCCGAGATCTGGGTGAGTGTGCGGGAGCCGAAGGGCGAGCGGCGGCGGTGCTGGCGGTGCGGCTTCGTGCGGCTGGCGTCGCCGCTGGCGGAGGAGCCGGTGCCGCTCGGCGTGGGCTGGCTGTTCCAGGACGTGACCGAGGCCCGGCAGAGCGAGCAGGAGGCCTCGCTGGTGCGGTTCCGGGCGCAGCAGCTGCACCGGGCGGCGCGGGCGGCGGCCGAGTGCGAGGACCCGGCGGAGGCCGTCACCGTCCATCTGGACTTCGCGCTCCCCGGATTTGCCGACCACGCGCTGATCGACCGCGTGGCGGACCGGGCGGCCGACGGGGCCGCGGGTGACGCGGAGAGCGCGGGCCGGATCCGGCTGGTGCGGATCGCGGCCACTCCGTCAGGGGTGCCGGGGCCGAGCAGGCTCGCCGGGCAGGCGGGTCTGCCGGTGCGGTACGGCCAGGGCCATCCCGCCCTGCGGTGCGTCGAGCGGGCCGGTTCCGTACGGGCCGACGTGGGGGCGGTGCCGGCGGAGGATGCGCGCGCGTGGGCGGTGTCCCGGCAGTGGCCGGCGGACGCGGCGCACGCCCTGTGCACGGTGCTGCGCAGCCGGGGCCGCACGCTCGGTGCCGTGACGTTTCTGCGGGGCCCGGGACGCAACGCCTTCGAACGCCCCGACGCGATGTACGCGGAGGACGTGGCCCACCGCATCGCCACGGCCCTGGACCTGATGGGAGCGACCGGACAGCGGGAGTGACCCCGACCCGGCGGGCGGAGTGACGGCGGAGCGGTGACGGGAGCGCGGTCGCGGTGACCGGCGGCCGGAGTGGTGACGGGAGCGCGGTCGCGGTGACCGGCGGCCGGAGTGGTGACGGGAGCGCGGTCGCGGTGACCGGCGGCCGGAGTGGTGACGGGAGCGCGGTCGCGGTGACCGGCGGCCGGAGTGGTGAGGGTGGCCCGGCGATGGGAATGGCGGTGACCGGCGGTCGGAGTGGCAACGGCGGCCAAAGCGGTCATGGTGACCGGCGCCGGGCCGGTGACAGCGACGGGTGGCGGGGCGGCGGCGGGGTTCAGTGCCGGTAGAAGATCCGGTCGCCGTACTGCTCCAGGACGCGGCCGTTCCAGGCGTGGCCGCCGTCGACGTTGCCGGAGCGCAGGAGGGGCGGCTCGATGCCGCGGTCGGCCAGGGTGGCGGCCGCGGTGGCCATGACCGCCTGGAGGAGGGCCGTGGTGACGACGGTGGAGGCGGGGGCGAAGGGGGCGGGGACGTTGTCCCGGGTCAGCTCCGCGTCACCGACCGCGATCTTGGAGTCCAGGACGAGATCGCAGTGGTCCTTGAGGTACGTCCCCGACACGTGCCGGGACGTCGTTTCCGTCGCGTAGGCCACCGAGGTCACGCCGATGACCTTCAGGCCCAGGGCGCGGGCGTTCATGGCCATCTCCACGGGGAGCGCGTTGCGCCCGGACAGGGAGACGATCACCAGCGCGTCGCCCGCGCGGGCCGGGGACGAGTCGAGCACGGCGCTCGCGAGCCCGTCGACACGCTCGAGGGCCGAGCCGAGGGTGGCCGGCATCACGTCGATGCCGACGACGCCCGGGACGGCGAGCAGGTTCATCAGGGCGAGCCCGCCCGCGCGGTAGACGATGTCCTGCGCGGCGAGCGAGGAGTGGCCGGCGCCGAAGGCGAAGAGGCGTCCGCCGCCCGCGACCGTGTCGGCGAGCAGGGTGCCCGCGGCCGCGACGGAGGCGGCCTCCTCGTCGCGGACCCGGTGCAGCAGGCCGATCGCGGCATCGAGGAACTGGCCGGCCGGCGTACGGTCGCTCATGCGGCATCCCTTCGGGGTGGACTGCTGCCGATCACCGTGCGGTCCGGACCAGTACCGTGTCAATATGGCGGCCCGAGGGGCAGGGAAGCCCTCCGCGACGGCCCCGCACCACCGTGTACCACCCCGCGCATACCTTTCGTTCCACGGCGCGCCTCGGTTGTCGGCGCCATGCGTCAGAATTGAGTCCAGGGCCAGCACATGCGCCGGTGAGCCGTCCAGCCTCCGGCAGAGCCAATCGCAGATCTCATCGAGGGGCACGTATGTCCGGACTGATCGACACCACGGAGATGTATCTCCGCACCATCCTCGAGCTGGAGGAGGAGGGGGTGGTCCCCATGCGCGCCAGGATCGCGGAGCGGCTCGACCAGAGCGGGCCGACGGTCAGCCAGACGGTGGCCCGGATGGAGCGCGACGGCCTGGTGTCCGTCGCCGCCGACCGGCATCTGGAGTTCACCGCCGAGGGCCGCCGGCTCGCCACCCGCGTGATGCGCAAGCACCGCCTCGCCGAGTGTCTGCTCGTCGACGTGATCGGCCTGGAGTGGGAGCAGGTGCACGCCGAGGCCTGCCGCTGGGAGCACGTGATGAGCGAGGCCGTCGAGCGCCGTGTGCTGGAGCTGCTGCGGCATCCCACCGAGTCGCCCTACGGCAACCCGATCCCGGGCCTGGAGGAGCTGGGCGAGAAGGACGGCGCCGACCCGTTCCTGGACGAGGGCATGGTGTCCCTGGCCGATCTCGACCCGGGTCTCGAGGGCAAGACGGTCGTGGTGCGCCGTATCGGCGAGCCGATCCAGACGGACGCGCAGCTGATGTACACGCTGCGCCGGGCGGGCGTCCAGCCGGGTTCGGTGGTCAGTGTGACGGAGTCGGCGGGCGGTGTGCTGGTGGGCAGCAGCGGTGAGGCGGCCGAGCTGGAGAGGGACGTCGCCTCCCACGTGTTCGTCGCCAAGCCGTAGTCCCGGGTCCGGTTGCGGACAGCGGTCGGGCAGGGGCGGGCGCCGGCACGGTGGTGATCCCGCGATGGTGGGCATGTGTTCGCGTCCGGTCAACTCGACTGCTGTGAAAGGAAGTTGCTCCGGTGGCGTCGCGGCGCCGGTGCGATCGCGCCGAATCCGGGCCGAGTGCGCCGAAGCGCAGCGCTCGCGCGGTTCGCGTGCGAGGCTGTCGCGTGAGGCATATGGCCTGAGGGGCTCTTGGCCGGGCCGACCGCGCTGTCACCCGGCCGGGGAGGGGCGGGAGGATGTGCCGTGACCACGCGAGGAGCCCCGGCGCCGCACGGCGCCGGGGCCTGCCCTCCCCTGTGCTGACCCGGAGCCCCGAGCTCCCAGGGTCATTCCCTGCGGACCAATTTCCCCGAGAGGTCCGCCTCCCGTTGGAGATCTCCCCCCGGCCGCGGCGATCAATCCCCGAGCGGTGTCACTCGTACGAGGGGTGTTGACGGCTGGAACCGAATTCTCGAAAGCGCATTCGATAATCTGTGGGGCGGCAACAGCAGGCAGGGCAAGCAGCACGGCAAGCAGCGAGCTGGGGGTGCCAAGACGATGGCGCGACGCATCGACGTGACGGGGACGGACGGCGTACGTCTCGCGGCCTGGGAGTTCGGCGATCCGCCCAAGACCGGCAGCGATCCGACGGAGCACCCCACCGGGGGTGACGCCTCGAGCGTGCTGCTGCTCCACGGGCTCATGGGCCGTGCCTCGCACTGGGCGTCCACCGCCCGCCGGCTCTCCGGGCGGTGCCGGGCGGTCGCCCTGGACCAGCGCGGCCACGGCCGCAGCGACAAGCCCCCGCAGGCCTCGTTCACCCGTGACGCCTACGTCGACGACGCCGAGGCCGCCCTCGATCAGCTGGGCCTCGGCCCGGCCGTCCTCATCGGCCACGCCATGGGTGCGCTGACCGCCTGGCAGCTGGCAGCCAAACGACCCGACCTGGTGCACGGGCTGGTCATCTGTGACATGCGGGCCTCCGCGCTCGGGGCTGCCTCGCAGCGCGAGTGGGCCCAGTGGTTCAAGGCCTGGCCCGTTCCGTTCGCCACCCTCGCCGACGTCCGCAAGTGGTTCGGCGAGGACGACCCCTGGGTGGAGCGGCCGAACCCGGCCCGCGGTGAGTTCTACGCCGAGGTGATGGCCGAGTCCCCGGACGGATGGCGGCCGGTTTTCGATTTCGGCCAGATGCTCCGCTCCCGCGAGACCTGGGTGTACGACGCGCACTGGGAAGAACTGGCCCAGGTGCGGTGCCCGGCCCTGGTGGTCCGCGGCCTCGACGGCGAACTGGGCCGCGCGGAGGCCCAGGAGATGGTCCGGGTCCTGCCCCGCGGCCAGTACGCGGAGGTGGTCGACGCCGGCCACCTCGTCCACTACGACCAGCCCGACGCCTGGCGCACCGCCATCGAACCGTTCCTGGACGCCCTCCAGGACGCCTGAGCCCCGAGCCCTCGCCCTGCTGCGGGCCCCGTGCCCCCGCCCTGCCCCTCAGCCCTTGCTGACCGCCGTGAGGATCTCCGGCAGGCGGTGGGCCGTGCTCGGCGCCGCGAGGCGGAGGCCGAGGAGGGTGAGGGCGGCGCCGTACGCCGTGCCTGCCGGCCACAGCAGCCCTTCCGGCAGCACCCCGATCCGCGCCTTGACCTCGACCGGGTCGCGCCGCACGTCGTGTCCCACGACCTCGACGGTGCCCTGGTCGGGCCGCAGCAGCCCGGTCACCATCGACAGCGTGGTGGTCTTGCCGGCCCGTTCGGCCCGACGAGCCCGATGAACCTGCCCGCGGGCAGCTCCGGATCGATCCCGGCCACCGCGACCTGCCGGCCGAACCGCTTCCAGAGCCCCCGCACACGAACGGCGGCCGGACCCACTTCTGTTCGCCCTGTTCCCTCCGTCATACGAAGCACCCCATGGGGGCCGATCCGACGGTGGGGCGGGTCGTGCACGCCGAGATCCTCTCCCGCAGCGCCCTACTGCTCCCGCCGTTCCCGGCGTTCCCGGCGGTCCTGCCGGTCCCGGCCGCACGCGTACGCCAGTGGCGAGATCAGCTCCGCGGCGTCCAGCAGCCACCGGTTCGCCGGTGTCGGCCTGCCGGCCCACTGCACGGCCCCCCTGGACCCGAACCGCGTGGGCGGCGCCGCCACGTACGCCCCCTCGCCCCGCACGGTCAGATCGAGCGGGGACAGCGACCAGCCCAGGGAGCGGATCAGGCCCGGCACCTTCGCCGCGGCGCCGGGGAGCACGAAGAACTCCATGCGCCGGGCGGGCGTCAGGGTCACCGGACCGAGCGCCAGTTCCATCCGCTCCATCCGGGCCAGCGCCAGGAACCCCGCCGTCTCGGGGACGGAGATCGTGTCGAAGGAGTGGCCGGTGGGCAGCAGGATCGAGGCTGTCGGCCACGTCTGCCACATGCGGCGGACGGCCGTCGCGCTGCCGGTCGCCTGGGCCGCCCAGTCGGAGCGCGCCGGGTGTGCGCCGGGGGCCGGGCACTCGACGACACCGCACGAGCAGCGGTGCACCCCGTCGAAGGCCTCCAGCCACGTGCCCGGGAACACGTCCCAGTGTCGCTCCTCGGTGTAGCGAACCGCGGTGTCCAGCAGGGTTTCCCCGCGCTGCTTCGGGATCTGTCCGGCATCGGTGCCCGGGATCGTCTCTTCCACGATGAACACAACTACGTCCGTCACCAGGGGTTACGCCCGTGCCCATGCGCGGGGGAGGGGCATGCGCTCCGTGGCCGGGGCGCATGGGTGCATGTGCGGGGGCGCGCAGGAGGATCGGTGTCCGCGGGTGGGTAGCCAAGGGTGGGTAGCCAGGACGGGGCCGGCATCCGCCGTCACTCCGGCAATTCGCCCATGCCTCGCATCTTCGGCACCTCGGCGGGGCATTGATCTTCACGGCCGGAACTCTTCGTCCCTTCACGAGGGGAGTTGTCAGGGGATGGGCGGGTCCGGCCGCCGAAGACACGTCAACTCGGTGCGTGGGCAGGCACCGCAGCCTCAGGGGGTATGCCATGGCCGCAAGGCCTCTCGTCGCGCGGCAGCCGAACGAACGACTGCAGGCGCTCATCCAGGAAGCCGGATGCTCCCATGCCGGGCTGGCCCGCAGAGTCAACATGTGCGGCGCCGAGCACGGCCTCGACCTCCGGTACGACAAGACGTCGGTGGCCCGCTGGCTGCGCGGACAGCAGCCGCGGGGCCGGGCACCGGCGATCATCGCGGAGGCACTCGGGCGCAAGCTGGGCCGTACGGTCACGATCGACGAGATCGGCATGGCCAACGGCAAGAACCTCGCGTCGGGTGTCGGTCTCCAGTTCTCGCCGACGGTACTGGGGGCCATAGAGCAGGTCTGCGAGCTGTGGCGCAGCGACGTGGGCCGGCGGGACTTCCTGTCCGGCTCCTCCGTCGCCGCGTCCGCGCTGGTGGAGCCGAGCCGGGACTGGCTGATCTCCGCCCCCGACCCGCAGGTGGCGCGCTCGGCCGGGCCGCGGGTCGGGCAGTCCGACGTGGGAGCCGTGCGGGCCATGACGCAGTCCCTGGTGGACCTGGACCACCAGTACGGCAGCGGGCACGTGCGTCCGGTCGTCGTGCACTACCTCAACAGCGTCGTCTCCGGGCTGCTCGCCGGCTCGTACCGGGAGGCCGTCGGACGGGAGTTGTTCGCGGCGGTCGCCCGACTGACCGAACTCGCCGGGTACATGGCCGTCGACACCGGGCAGCCGGGCCTCGCCCAGCGCTACTACATCCAGTCGCTGCGACTGGCCCAGGCGGCCGGCGACCGCGGGTACGGCGGGTACGTGCTCGCCGCCTCCATGAGTCATCTGGCCGCGCAGCTCGGAAACCCGCGCGAGATCGCGCAGTTGGCGCGTGCCGCACAGGAAGGCGCGCGAGGGCGGGCGACACCCCGCGCGGAGGCGATGTTCCGTGCGGCGGAGGCGCGCGGGCACGCGCTCATGGGTGACGCGCGCGCCGCGGAGGAGGCGGCCGGGCGCGCGATCGGCGCCATGGAGGCGGCCGAGCCGGCCTCGGGGGACGACCCCGTGTGGATCGCCCATTTCGACGAGGCCTACCTGTCCGACGAGTTGGCGCACTGCCACCGGGACCTGGGGCAGGCCGAGGACGCCGCGCGGTGCGCGCGCGAGTCGCTGGCCGGGCATCCCGAGTCGCGGGTGCGGCGCCGGGCGATCGGCTATGTGTTGCTCGCCACAGCACAGGTGCAGCAGCGGGAGGTCGAACAGGCCTGCAGCACGGGCCTGAAGGCGGTGGAACTGCTGGACGGGCTCAGATCCCACCGGGGCGCCGAGTACCTGGAGGACTTCCAGCAGCGGCTGGAGCCGTATCAGGAGGAGCCGGTGGTAAGGGAGTTCGGCGCGCGTATGGCCCTGCCCGCGGCGGCGTGAGCACGACGTCGCGACGCTGCCGCGCCCGGCCGTCGC
>NZ_JBHSOA010000014.1:60379-124200 GCF_042655885.1 Streptomyces chlorus | reverse complement strand
GGCGCGGCAGGGGCACGGTGTGATCAAGATTCGGTCGTCGTGCGAACTCGGCGGCGGACAGCGGGTGGTGAATATTTCGGGTGATCTTGAGTGAACGTGCGGGCAATGCGGAGTTGATGCGGGAGAGGTGACATGAGCAGCGTGCGGTGATCCGGTTTTGTTACCGCGCTCACAGGGCATGAGGTCGGGTCCTGTGCTGCGTGGCACCGGGCTCCGGGGACCCGGTAGCGTGAGCCGACGATCCACAAGGTTCCCCCATGGGTAGGAGTCCCGGTGACGCAGAGTGGACAGGGCGAGGAGCCCTCGGCGCGCCCCGCGCGCGAAGGCATCGTGCTGCCCTCCGACGGCGGCGAGCCCTTGCTTCCGGGCATGGCGGGTACCCCGGCCGGTCCGGTCCCGCCGGGCGGGCAGGCGCCCGCCTCGGCGCCGCCCGGCGGTCAGACGTGGGGCACGCCGTGGGGGCCCGAGCAGCAGACGCCGCCCGGCCAGGAGTGGCAGTCCCCGCCCGCCCAGCAGTGGGGCGCGCAGGAACCGGCCCCCTGGGGCGCGCAGGGACAGCAGGGTCCGGGCCCGCTGCCGCCCGAGGGCGCGCAGGCCCCGGCCCACGGCGGGACCCACGGCACCCACTCCTCGTACGGCCCGAACACCGGCGGCCCGTCCGCGCCGATGCCGCCGCAGGCCACCGGCCAGGATCCCGGCTACGGCGGACACCACAGCGGTGACGCCCACGGCTCAGCGGCCGGTGGGCCGGACGGTTACGGGCAGCAGGGCGGGGGCGCTCCGCTGCCGCCGCAGCACGGTTCCGGGTACGGCGCCCCCGCCGGCGCGTACGGCTCCGGCGTCGCGGGCGCGCTGCCCGACGGGTCGGAGGGGGCCACCCAGTTCCTGCCGCCGGTGCCCGCCGCCCCCATGGACGAGGGCGCGACGCAGTTCATACCCCCGGTGGGCCCGGGAGCACTGCCTCCCGAGATGCCCGCCGCACACGACTCCGAGGCGACCCGGTACCTGAACCTGCCCGAGCAGGGCCAGGCCGGCGGGCCGCTGACGCCCGCGGGCAACCCCGACGCCGAGGCCACCCAGTTCATGGCCCCGGTGACCGACCAGCCCCAGGGCGCGCCGTACGGAGCCGGGCCCGGTGCGCACTCCGATGGTCCCGCCGGCGAAGAGAGCCGGCAGCCGCCCGCCGAGTTCGACAACCTCTTCCGCGCTTCCGGTGGCGAGGCCCCGGCCGGTTCCACCCAGCAGATGCCCCGCGTCGAGCACCAGCAGCCCGCCTACCCGCAGGCCGGGCACGGCGGCGGCCGCCGTGCCGCCCGCGGGAGCGACACCGGAGGCCGGGGCGGCCGGGGCGGCCGGGGTGGCCGTACGGGTTCGAAGGTGCCGCTGATCGCGGCGGTCGGCGTCGGTCTCGTTGTCCTCGGCGTCGGCGCGGGCGCGCTGCTCGGCGGCGGGGGCGACGACGACAGCAAGAACCAGCCGGTCTCCGCCACCGGGCCCGCGAGCGAGGCGCCGTCGGCCGAGCCGTCGGCCGAGCCGTCCGTCGACCCGGTCCGGCAGCAGGCCGTCGAGCTGGACAAGCTGCTGGCCCACAGCGGCGACAGCCGGTCCACGGTGATCAGCGCGGTGGAGAAGGTGAAGGCCTGCAAGGACCTCCAGCAGGCGGCCGAGGACCTGCGGGAAGCGGCGGGGCAGCGCAACCAGCTGGTCACCGACCTGACCGCGCTCTCGGTGGACAAACTGCCCGAGCACGCGGCGCTCACCGACGCGCTCACCAAGGCGTGGCAGGCGTCGGCGTCGGCCGACAACCACTACGCGGCCTGGGCCGACCAGACCGCGGGCAAGAAGGGCTGTCGGAAGGGCCAGGCCCGCTCGACCGGCGAGACCGCGGCCGCCAACAACGACAGCGGCACCGCGACCGCCGAGAAGACCAGGGCCGCCCAGCTGTGGAACGCGATCGCCAAGCAGCACAGCCTGACCGAACGGCAGCCGACCGATCTGTGACCGGCCGGAGCCCGGGCCGGCCCGGACGGCCGGCGTGCGGTGACCGGAGCGGCCCGGCGTGGGGCTGACGGAGGGCGATGAGCACGACGGAGGGGCGGTGGCGGGCGGCCCGCGCCTCGCCGCGTCAGGCCAGGTCGGCGTTGCGCAGCGTGTCCGTCACGTCGATGAAGCCGTCGCGGCTGGACACGAGCCGGCCGTCCTTGACCTCCTGGAAGGTCACGTTGGCGTTGACCAGCCGGGGGAATCCGACGGAGGCCAGCTTGTCCTGGAACTGCCAGTGCAGGGTGGGGGTGAGCCCGCCCGTCTGGACCTTCAGACCACTGTTCAGCGTCCGGGTCACGGTGTCGGCGCTCACCTCGCCGTCGCCGAGCGACTCGACGACCTGCTTGAACACCGTGTAGGCGATCCAGGTGGTCTGCACACCGGCGTCGGCGGGGTCGATCCGGTTGTCGCCGAACGCCTCCTTCTTGATCATGTCCTTCATCGGGTCCCAGAGCTTGTCGCTCGACGCCGGGTACCAGCCGGTGACGTACGACCCCTCGTACGGGCCCGAGGCCCCGCCGGTCGTGTTGATCGTCGTCTGGTCGACGCTGCCCAGCACGGTCGCGGTGCGCACGTCCGGGTGGTCGGCGCGGGCGCGCCGGAAGGAGTCCATGAAGGTGCTGGTGCTGTCCCCGAGCGCGGGCACCACACAGCCCTCCGCCTCCGGGTCGGCGGTACTGGTCTCCAGGGCCTGCTCCGCCTGCCCGCCGTACTCGGTGGCCTCCTCCGCCGCCCGCTGGTCCGCGGTCGGCTCGTGGTCGCCCGCGGACAGGCCCGAGTTGAGCAGCGGGGGCAGCTGGTCGCCCGCGATGGTGTCAGGACGGATCAGGGTGACCGGCCCGCAGACGTCGGCGAGGGCGCGGCCGAGGCCCGCCAGCAGCGCCGGCTGGCCGCCGTTGACGGGGTAGGACAGCGGGCTGGTGAACTCGTCGGTGGTGATGCCGTAGCCGCCTATGTACGGGATGCCGGCGCCCTCGAGGGTCGGCAGGAACGTGTCGGCGTGCTGGCTGTACGAGCCGACGACCGCGACCACGTTCTCCTTGACGGCGGTCCGGGCGCACCGCGAGGCGGCCACGTTGTCGTTGCGCTCGTTGCAGGTGATCACTTTGAGCTCGCGGCCGTTGATGCCGCCCTCGGCGTTCACCCAGCGGGCATACGCCCTGGCGAAAGCGGGCATACCGGGCTTGTTGGTGGCGTTGGTCTTCTCGGGTGCCCAGGTCATGACGGTGATCGGTTCGTCACTGCCGCCCCCCGGGCCGGGGGCGACTCCGCACCCGGTGGCCAGTATCGTCGCCGCCAGCGCGCCCGAGGTCAGGGCGCCGGCTCTGAACGGCCGGGGGCTGCGGCGGGGGAGGAGGCTGCTGCGGCTGCGGTTGCGCGGACTGCCGGTCATGCTTACGCACGATTCCCTCACATCGCCAACCATTGGGCGACTCACGGTCAACAGATGGTGACGTGGAGGTGAATTGCCGGGCCCGGTGTGACCGGTGGCGAGGGGAAACGTACGATCGATGACCGTGCAAGGTTCGGAGAACTCTTCCCGTCGAAGCCGTCGCTCCTTCACCATGGGCGGCATGCCACTCAATGACATGCCCTGGTGGCGCTGGCGCAGCAATGTGCGCTCCGCGCTGCACATGCTGTCCGACCCCGGGTTTCAGCACGGCGTCTGGCTGGCCGGTGTGGACGGCTACGGCGACGTCACCGACGCGGTCTACCGACTGGTCGAGGACACCTGGCTGGACAACTGGTCCGCCGAGAAGTACGTGGGCACGATCTTCCGCGACTCGCAGGAGGCGGCGCTCGTGGACACCGCGGTGCTGCGCGTGCTGCGGATCATGCACCAGGTCGGTCCGGACGCGCCCGTCACCGCCTACCTCGCGCACGAGGGATGGCCGGACGCGGTGCGTGCCGCGCGCGACGCGCATGTGCGGCTGGCGACCAGTGACGGGGAGGACCCCGACACTCCGCCGCAGACCCTTGAGGTGCTGAACATCCTGACCCGGTCCGCGTAGCGGAACGGCCCCCCGGCCGGGATCCGCGTATGGGACCCTTTTCCGCATGAGTGAGCAGCCCGCCCGAGCAGAGGCCCCGGCCGACCAGTACGTTCTGACCCTGTCCTGCCCTGACAAGCAGGGCATCGTGCACGCCGTGTCGAGCTACCTGTTCATGACCGGTTGCAACATCGAGGACAGTCAGCAGTTCGGTGACCACGACACCGGGCTGTTCTTCATGCGGGTCCACTTCTCCGCGGAGGCCCCCGTGACCGTGGAGAAACTGCGGGCGAGCTTCACGGCGATCGGTGACGCGTTCCGGATGGACTGGCGGATAAGCCGGGGCGACGAGAAGATGCGCATCGTCCTGATGGTCAGCAGGTTCGGCCACTGCCTGAACGACCTGCTGTTCCGCGTCCGGATCGGTGCGCTGCCGGTGGAGATCGCCGGCGTGGTGTCCAATCACACCGATTTCGCCGAACTGGTGGCTTCGTACAACGTCCCCTTCCATCACATTCCGGTAACGAAGGACACCAGGGTGGAGGCCGAGGCGAAGCTGCTGGAGATCGTGCGCGAGGAGGGCGTCGAACTCGTCGTGCTCGCCCGCTACATGCAGGTCCTCTCGGACGACCTGTGCAAGCAGCTCTCCGGGCAGATCATCAACATCCACCACTCCTTCCTGCCGAGCTTCAAGGGCGCGAAGCCGTACCACCAGGCGCACGCCCGAGGTGTGAAGCTGATCGGTGCCACCGCGCACTACGTCACCGCCGACCTCGACGAGGGCCCGATCATCGAGCAGGAGGTCGAGCGGGTGGGTCACGACGTCACCCCCGACCAGCTCGTCGCCGTCGGCCGCGACGTGGAGTGCCAGGCGCTGGCCCGCGCCGTGAAGTGGCACGCGGAGCGCCGCATCCTGCTGAACGGGCGGCGGACGGTGGTCTTCGCCTGAGCCGTCGGGACACGGGCGGCACAGGGACGGGGCCGGAACGCGCGGCCAGGGCCCGTCCGGCACGATCCGACGGACAGGCCCTGGACCCGGACAGGCCCTAGATCCGGCTCATCGAGGCCGCCGCCAGCAGGACGTCCCGGATGGCGGCCTTGTCCCCGACCTGCCCGGCGGCTGCCTCCCGCGGAGGCACATGGCCCGCGGCCAGACGGCAGAACTCCGAGCCGTCGAGCGCTATGTGGGCCACCTCGTGCTCCGCGGACCCTTTGGCCGCCGGGGAGTCCAGCGGGATCAGCCACTCCCCGCCACCGGACCCCTCGATCTCCAGCCGCAGGCTCCGCCCCGGCGCACCGGCCGCGACCAGCCGCCGCTCGGTGGAGACCTCCTGCCCGGCCTGCCGGCGTGCTTCGAGGACGGCCGGCAGCATCCGCGCGGCCAGGTCGACCATGCCGTGCAGATGCCGTCCGGTCGGCGGCTCGTACGGATAGTCCACCGCCTCGGCGATGTCCTCCCCGTGCACCCAGCACTCGAAGGCGCGGTCCAGCATCGCGTCGTGCAGCGGCAGCTCGTAGCCGCCGTACGAGACCGGCATCCGCCCCGCCCTGCTGCCGGTGAAGGACACCGTCCGTACCAGGTCGTGGGTCTGCGCACGCCAGGGCGCCCGCACGGAGCGGGTCGGCGGGTAGGGGGTTCCGCGCCAGAACGCCTCGGTGCGGGCCGACGGGGTGGCCCGCTCGGGCGCGAGACCGTCGAGCGGGTCGGGCAGGCCGAGGGCGGCCGCGACCAGCCCGTCGACCGCCAGCAGATGCGCGATGACCCCGGCGACGGTGGTGCGGCGGGTGGCCGCCTCGTCGGCCTCGTACCAGCGCAGCCGCACGGGCGCGTGCCACTCGGTGTCGCCGAAGTCCTGGAGCAGCGCGTCCAGCCGTGCCGTCTCGGCGTCGTAGGCGGCGGCCCAGTCCGGCACGGGGATGCGCGGCGGACGCCGCTTGAGGCAGGACTCCAGGACGCGGGTGCGCAGCCCCGGGTCCAGGTCGAGGCTCTCGGGCCGCTGCAACAGCCCGACGGCGTTCCGCAGGCGCAGCGCCTCGTCGGCGCAGGCCCCGCACTCGCCGAGGTGCTCCTCGACGGCTGCCGTCTCCTCCGGCGCGCAGGCGGCCAGCGCCCACGCGCCCAGCAGCGACTTCAGCACCCGGTGCTCCAGCATCAGCGGCTCGGGTGCCGGCGGTGCGACCCTGGCGGGCTGCTCGGGCATCGGTGCGGTTGCGGTTGCGGGTACGGGTACGGGCAGGGGCTGTCCGGTGTCCTCGACGGAGGCGCGGGATGGCGGTATGCGGGCGGAGTGGCCGGGCCCGGCATCGCGGTCCGGGCCGTCACCGGGGTCCGGGCCGTCCCTGCCGCCACCCGGCCTACCCGGAATGTCCTGCTCGCGCGTACCGTCCGCCCCGTTTCCCGTGCCCGCGTCCGTGCCCGCGTCCGTGCCCGCTTCCTCGTGACGCTCCCCGTCTCCCTCGTGCTCCTCATGCTCCTCGTGGTCATGGCCGATGTGCCCATGGTCGCCGTACGGCTCGGAACGGTCGCCGCTCACGCCACACCCCCGATTCCGGGCGGGGCGCCCGGGGTCTCGGTGTCGTGGGCCGTGGCCAGCAGTTGGAGGCCCAGCCGGAGGCGCCGGCGGGCCTCGTCCTCGGTGACGCCGAGGTCGGCAGCGGTCTGCTGGTAGTCCCTGCGCTGGAAGTACGCCAGCTCCAGCGCGGCCCGCAGCGGCACCGGCATGGCGTGCACGATGTAGTCCGCGCGGGCGGCCACCGAGGCGTGGCGCACCTGGTGCTCCAGATCCTCCGCGCTGCCGGCGCCGCCGTGGGTGAGCGCGGCGGTCCCGGCGGCGCGCAGCCGCTCGACGGCCAGCCCGTGGGCCAGCGCGGCGATCCACGTGCGCAGCGGGCCCTGCTGGGGGCCGTAGGCGTCCGGGTGCTCCCAGATGTGGGCGAAGACGTCGCGCGTGACGGTGTCCGCCGCGTCCTCGTCGCCGAGGACGCGGTGGGCGAGGCCGTGCACGAGGGAGGCGAACCGGTCGTAGAGCTCACCGAGCGCGGCGGCCTCTCCACGGGCGAGCCGCTGCTGCATCGTGCGGTCCCAGCGGGGCGGTACGTTCCGTTGTGTCATGCGACCCCTTCACCCCCTGTTCCTTCCGGCGTCCCGGGACGGCCCTGTCCGGCAGGTTCCCACCGACTCCACGAATGTAGTCGGCACGTACGCGCACGCACGCCCCTTTGCGGCAATGTGCGCCCCCCGCCGGGCCCCAGGTGGTAGGAGGCTGCCGGCGCGCACCTCGGATGCCGTCCGGTGGCCTGCCTACCCACCTCGCCGCCGATCGGAACCGATCGAATGGGAGCGAAGTCGACTGAAACAAGCCTTTTTTGTTCGGTTACCGTTTCTCGGGTCGTGTTTCAGGGCACGGCCGGTGGGCAGCCGTGCTGCAAGGAAGCGTAGGCACTTCTTCCGTTTCGGCGAGCGAAGGACGTGGTGGTGACCTTCAACGTGACCGACGGAGAGCAGGGCGACTGGGCCGTGCTCCGGGTGTCGGGCGAACTGGACCTGATGACCTCGCCGGTGCTGCGCCAGCGCGTGCACGACGTCGTGGCCGACGGCAGACACAGCCTTGTCCTCGATCTCTCCGAGGTGTGGTTCTGCGACTCCAGCGGCGTGGGAGTGCTCATCGCCACCCGCCGGCTGCTCCGCTCCTGCCAGGGCAGTCTGCGGCTGATCCTTCCCGCCCAGGGAGCCGCCGACGGCAGCCACGTCAACCGGGTGCTCGGCGTGCTCGGGGTGCGCCGCCTCTTCGACGTCCACCCGGACGTCCCGTCCGCGGTGGACGGGGACTCGCGCCCGCTGTCGGCCTGAACCGGCCCCGGGAGCCGGCAGCCGATGCGGGCGGCCGGCGCGCGCACCCCGCGGGTGCTCGCGCAGGCTCGCGCGTGCCCCGTGGTTGTCCCGGAATTCTCCCGTTTTTGGTACAAGCGTCGTTTCCGGGCTCACGGAGGCGCTGCACGTCGTACGCTCCGGGCGAGACGACCCCTACTGGGACCCCACTGACTAAGGCGGCCTGAAAGAGACATGGTCACCAGCGAATACGAGCGCAGGATCGCGGCCCGCTTCGCCACCTTCGATCAGGACGGCAACGGCTACATCGACCGCGAGGACTTCAGCGGAGCGGCCAAGGCGCTGCTCGCCGAGTTCGGCACCCGGGCCCGGTCCGACAAGGGCCAGGCCCTGTACGGCGGCGCCGAGGCCTTCTGGCAGGGCATGGCGGGGATCGCCGACCGCGACGGCGACCAGCGCATCACCCGCGAGGAGTTCGTGAACGGCGCGGTCAAGCGCCTGCGGGACAACCCGGGCCGGTTCGCCGAGATCGCCCGCCCCTTCCTGCACGCGGCCCTCGCCGTGGCCGGTGGCGACGCAGTGGGCGTCGAGGAGATCGCCCGCGTCCTGACGGCGCTCGGCGTCCCCGAGGAACGGGCGGGGTCCGTCGCCGCCACGCTGGACACGGACGGCGACGGCAGGATCGGAGAGGAAGAGATCGTGGGCGCCTTCGCCCGCTACTTCACCGTCCCCGAGTAGCGCTCCCGCAGCTTGTCCTCGAGCACCTTCCGCAGGCACTCGCCGCGCGGGAGGGCGTCGGCCACCTCCAGCCGCTCCGGCAGCTCGTGCACCGACGGCCCTTCCGCGCGCGGATACGCGGATACGCGGTCACCGACTCCAGCGTCGGCTCCCCGGGACCGGCCTCCGTACCGCTCCCGGACGCGGCTCCCGCGTCCGTCACGTCCGTCACGGGCCCCGCGGCGGACCAGGGCGCCGGCCCTGTCGCCGTCCTCCTCCCTGTGGCCGAACAACTGGGCACCGCCACGCGCGCGTGCGAACCGGTGGTGCAACACGCCCGGACCCGTGAACAGTTCGGCCGATCGGGGCCTTCCAGGCGGTGGCCCACCCTGTGCGCCCGCATGCTGGTCCGCGCGGAGACCACCCGCGCCGCCGGCTACGCGGCGCCCGCGACTGCCTCCAGGTGCACGAAGGCGTGGGCTTCACCTGGGAGGCGGACGTTCATCCGCACCTCAAACGCGCCGGGGGCGGGCCCGGCGTACCGGAGGGACCACGGAGAGTGAGGGGCTGCTCGCTGTCGAACCGCTCGCCGGAACCGCCTGTCCCGCACCCTGTCTGCGATGTCGTGGATCGCCTCGCGCGAATGTCGCGGATTGTGGCATCCGAGTATCACGGAGCGTTGATATCGGGTTGTGTCCTACGCGTGACTCGTCACGGCCTGGAGTCGGCTGTCCGCTCCGGTACCTTGTGTGGGATGCGAGTGGTTGTGAGCACGCACCGCACCGGAGTTGCCCCCGAGGCGAGTCCGGAACGACCGGTGCCTGCCGCCGTTCGCCGCGCTACCAGGACTACTGTCACCGCCTGTTCGACTTGCCGGGGCGGGCGTCGCACAGTATGCCGCACGGGTACTCCTTCGCGCTGGAATATGCCCGAAGCGCTTGTTGGCGTGACTGTACGTCAACCATGCTGGCCCGTAAGGGATTCACGTTCCGTGACCCCTGTCCCGGCCGTTGTCCAGGCCATGCACAGAATGGCTACGATCGTGGCCCTCGTGAGGCGCGAGTCCAAGTGTCCGCCGGTTCGGATGGTGTGAGCGGTGCAGGTGCTTCAAGTGCAGCTGGAGATCCGGCCCGACCCTGCTGAGGTGGGGCGGGCCCGTCGGTGGGCCCGCTCGCGTCTGGCCGGATCGGGGATAGCGGCCGACGAGCCGCTCGCCGAGACGCTGATCCTGCTCGTCTCGGAACTCGTCACCAACGCCGTGGTGCACACCGGCTGTCCGGCCGTACTGAGACTCTCCCTGCCGGGTGCGACGGCCGGGGAGGCCACCGTCCGCCTCGAGGTGGCCGACCGGAGCTGCAGGGCGCCGGTGCCGCGCTGCGTGGACGGCGACGCGACCGGCGGGCGTGGCCTCGCCCTTGTCGACGGCCTGGCCGACCGCTGGGGCTGGAGCACCGACGGTGTCGGCAAGCGTATCTGGTGCGAACTCGACCGCTGCGCGGCGGCACGGGAGGCCGCCGCCCCGGCCTGGGGCGGCTTCGAGTACGAGGCTGTGTAGCGCCTCGGCGCTCCGCGGCGCCGAGGCTCCGGGGGGATCCGGTGGGCGGATGCACGGTTGTGCGTACATGCAGGTGCACCGATGCATGGCGGGTCGGTCGTGCGGGTCGGGGCGTGAGCCGGTGCGCCGGGTGTGCTTCCGTGCGCGGCGCCGAATAACCGGGCATATGTAGCAGACCCAACCGTGACTGTACGAATCGACATTGACGTGACGTGACCGTGTGATCACTGTGGTCGTCAGCGATTCGCTGCGAGGGGACGGCGAGGGCTTCGACTACGGGAGTCCTCGGCGAGTGTGGGTCGTGATTCCGGCGCCGCTTTCCTCATGGCCGAGGGGAGCCGGGCGGGAGCGCCGGAGTCGAAAGGCGGTGCGGTGCCGCCGCGCTCGGGACGGGCGGCACCGCGCCACCACCATCGCCAACGCCTTCCCTGTCGCCGTCGTCAACGGCGGCGCCGCGTGCCGTGATCGGGGGCGGGTTCTGTCGTCCTGACAAGTCCTGTCGTACGGGAGGACGGCGACCGGTGTGACGGGGGACCCCGTTCCGCCGGCGAACGGCTCGGGTGTCGCCGACCGCGGAAACGCGTAGCGGCCGGTCCATCCACAGGCTGTGGACAACTTTTCCGAATACCGGCTCCGGCCCTGCGGCACGCACAGGTCCACCAGGTCGAGCGCGGGCACCCTGACCGGCTTCATCAGTGGCAACCACCAGGGCTCCGTCTTCCGGGCCCGCTCCAGCGTGGCCAAGGGCGGGATCATCTCCCTTCCTCCCGCCCCCGGCGGGACATCGCCCGGTACGCCGAGCTGTACCGGCGGGGGCGCCTCCTCCTCGACGAACTCGTCGCCCCCACCTACCCGGTGGAGGACTTCGAGAAGGCCCGCCCGGTGCCTCACTCTCCGATGCCGGCCGCTGCGGCCGTGCGCTCGCCCCCGCCCCCGCCCTCGCTCCCGCGGTGGCCCTCGTGATTCCCGCCTCCGGCCCGGAACGTCCGCCGGTACGCGGACGGCGTCACCCCCAGCGCCGCCTGGAAGTGCTGCCGCAGCGACTGGGCGGTGCCGAACCCGGCGTCGCGGGCCACCCGGTCCACGGACAGGTCCGTGCACTCCAGCAGATGCCGGGCCCGCTCCACCCGCTGCCGGGTCAGCCACTGGCCCGGACTGACCCCCGTCTCCTCACGGAAACGGCGGGTGAAGGTGCGTACCGACATCGACTCCTGGGCGGCCATGTCGCGCAGCTGGACCGGTTCGTGCAGCCGTCCCAGCGCCCAGGCGCGGGCGCCGGTCGTGGACGCCTGCTGCTGATCGGGCACCGGCCGCTCGATGTACTGTGCCTGCCCGCCGTCGCGGTGCGGCGGTACGACCGTACGACGGGCCACGTCGTTGGCCACGGCGGCGCCGTGGTCGCGCCGGACCATGTGCAGGCACAGGTCGATGCCGGCCGCGACCCCGGCCGAGGTCAGGATGTCGCCGTCGTCGATGAACAGCACGTCCGGGTCGACCTCGATGCGCGGGAAGAGCCGCTGGAACCGCGCGGCGTCCGCCCAGTGCGTGGTCGCGGGCCGGCCCGCGAGGTAACCGGCGGCGGCGAGGACGTACACCCCGGTGCAGATGGAGGCGAGCCGGGTGCCGGGACGGACGAGGGCGAGGGCGGCGGCCAGCTCGGGGGTCAGCTCGCCCCGGTCGAAGACCGGGCCGAGCTCGTAGGAGGCCGGGACGATCACCGTGTCGGCGGTGGCGAGGGCCTCCGGGCCGTGGGCGACGTGGAGGGCGAAGTCGGCGTCGGTCTCGACCGGTCCGGGCGGCCGGACGGAGCAGGTGACGACCTCGTACAGCGGCCGCCCCTCGGCGTCACGGGGGCGGCCGAAGATGCGGTGCGGGATACCCAGCTCGAAGGGGAGCAGCCCGTCCAGGGCGAGGACGACGACGCGGTGCGACCTGAAGACGTCGGCGCCGGGAGCACCGGGAGCGCTGGAGACGCTGGAGACGTTGGGGGTGCTGGGGGTACGGTCGACCGATTCCATGGCCCGATCCTAGTGAATACTGTCCTTCGGGCCACTCGATACGAGGGCCCCGCGCACGGAAGCTCTAGGGCGTGACCCAGACCAGCGAGACAGCCGGCACCGTGAAGCAGCCGGACAGCGTGAAGCAGTCGGACGCCGAGGAACGGGCCGCAGCACGGGCCGGCAGTGAGCGGAACCGCCCCGGCCCGCGCCGCCCCCGCATCCACCGTGCGTGGTTCGTCGCCGCCGTCACCTTCGTGACGATCATCGGCGCCGCCGCCTTCCGCGCGGTTCCGGGACTGTTCATCGACCCGTTGAACGAGGAGTTCGGCTGGTCACGCGGGACCATCGGTGCCGCGGTCTCCGTGAACCTCGCCCTGTACGGCCTCACCGCCCCCTTCGCGGCGGCGCTGATGGACCGCTACGGCATCCGGCGGGTCGTCGCGGTCGCCCTCACCGTGATCGCGCTCGGCTCGGGGCTGACGGTGTGGATGACGGCGGCCTGGCAGCTCATGCTGTGCTGGGGCCTGCTGGTGGGCCTCGGCTCCGGCTCGATGGCGCTGGCCTTCGCCGCGACCGTCACCAACCGCTGGTTCACCGAACGCCGGGGCCTGGTCACCGGCATCCTCACCGCCGCGTCCGCCTCGGGGCAGCTGATCTTCCTGCCCCTGGTCTCCTGGATCGTCGTGACGTACGACTGGCGCCCGGCGGCCGTCACGGTGGCGCTCGCCGCGCTCGCGGTCGTCCCCTTCGTCTGGCTGCTGCTGCGCGACCACCCGGCCGACGTGGGCCAGAAGCCTTACGGGGCGCAGGAGTTCGTCCCCAAGCCCGAGCCCGTCCCCGGCGCCGCCCGCCGCACGCTCAAGGTTCTGTTCTCCGCGGTGCGCACCGGACCGTTCTGGCTGCTCGCCGGCTCCTTCGCGATCTGCGGTGCCTCGACCAACGGTCTGATCCAGACCCACTTCGTGCCCGCGTCCCACGACCACGGCATGCCGATCACCGCCGCCGCGTCCCTGCTGGCCGTCATCGGGATCTTCGACGTCGTCGGCACGGTGGCCTCCGGCTGGTTCACCGACCGCTTCGAACCGCGCCGCCTGCTCGCCGTCTACTACGCCCTGCGCGGCATCTCCCTGCTCTTCCTGCCCATGCTCCTGGCGCCCAGCGTCCAGCCCCCGATGATCTTCTTCATCGTCTTCTACGGCCTCGACTGGGTCGCCACCGTCCCGCCCACCCTCGCCCTGTGCCGCGAGCACTACGGCGACGACAGCGCCATCGTCTTCGGCTGGGTCCTCGCCTCCCACCAGGTCGGCGCCGCCCTCGTCGCCTTCCTCGGCGGCGTCGCGCGGGACGTCTTCGGCTCCTACGACGTGGTCTGGTACGCCTCCGGCGCCCTGTGCGCGGCGGCGGCGCTGATGGCGCTGGTGATCCGCAGGCGGCCGCGTACGCCGGGACTCGCCGTGGGCTGACGGGTGTTGGGCGGGCTGCTGGACGGTCCTTCGGTGAACCGTCCCCGGTGGACCGGCAGGGGCGCGCCGGTCTCGTCGCCCGTGCCGAGCGCGTGCACGCGGCCGACCACGATCAGGTGGTCGCCGCCGCCGGTGCCGCCGGTGTGGGCCGCGTGCACGGCGCAGTCGATCCGGCGAGGGCGCCGGCCGGCCGGGGCGAGCCGGAGTCGGCTCCGGTGCCGGAACCGGTCCCGGCGGTCGTCACTCGGGGAGCCGGGCGATCCCCGGCGCCCCGCGGCGGGTCAGCGCCTTGGCGATCTTCTCCGCGTCGATGGCCGCTTCACGGAGGTTGCCGGTGATGGGGTTGGTGAAGCCGGTGAAGTGCAGGCCGGGCGCGTCGGGCGGGGTGCCGGCGCCGCGGGCGACGGGTCTGCCCCGGCCGTCGAGGACGCCGAGGTGGCCGACGAGGCCCTCCAGGGCGGGGGAGTACCCGGTGGCCGTGATCACCGCGTCCGGGCCGATCCGGTTGCCGTCGGCGAGGACGACCTTGCCGTCCTCGAACCCTTCCACGGCGGCCACGATCTCCACCGTGCCCTTGCGTACGGCGTCGACCAGACCGACGTCCTGCACGGGGATGGCGCCCTCCAGCACCCTGCTGTAGAGACCGCTGTCGGGGCGCGGCAGACCGTGGGCCGAGAGGTCCGGCAGGGCGACCTTGGCCTGGGCCCGGCTCAGCCGGTCGACGAGCCCGACCGGCAGCCGGCGCACCAGGACGGCCGAGCGCTGCGCGGGCCAGCCCGCGGTCGAGCGGCGCACGATGTGCGGGACGGTGCGGACCGCCACCCGCACCCGGGAGGCCCCGCCCTCCACCAGGTCGACGGCGATGTCGGCGCCCGTGTTGCCGATCCCCGCGACGAGGACGTCCCGGCCGGCGAAGGGCTGCGCGTTGCGGTACTCGGAGGCGTGCAGGAACTCGCCGGTGTAGGCGTCCCGGCCGGGCCAGTCCGGCAGGCGGGGTGTGTGGTTGAGGCCGGTGGCGATCACGACCGCGGCGCCGGTCAGTTCGCGGCCCCCGGTGGCGTGCAGCAGCCAGCCGGTGCCGTCCGCGGTGCGCTCGACGCGGGAGACCTCGACCCCGGTGACGATCTCCAGCCGGTGGTACTCGGCGTACTTCTCCAGGTACCGGACCATGTCGTCGCGGGTGAGCCACCGCCCGAACCGGCGCGGTATCGGCAGACCGGGCAGCGCGGACAGATGGCGGGTGGTGTGCAGCCGCAGCCGGTCGTAGTGGCGCCGCCAGGACGTCCCCACGCTGTCGGACCGTTCGAGGACGACCGCCCGCACGCCCCGGGCGCGCAGCGCGTACGCGACGGAGAGCCCGCCGGGACCACCGCCGATGACATAGACGGGACGGTCCTCCTGATGCGGTGTCGTGGGGTTCGGGGGCGTGGTGGAGTCGGCCATGTGCGCGAGCGTAATCTCGCCCATGGTTGATGGGTCTCGGTCAAGACCGGAATTGGTTGCGGATTGATCACGTCTGTAGGAGTCGGGGGCGGGATCGGTGGCGTAGGGCGCCCGGATGTGAAGGGGTGTCGTGCGCAACGCGTCCCGGTCCGCTGAGTTGACGCACCGTCATGCGCTGTCGGAAGCGGCTTGTGCGGCCTGCCGCCCTTGGCGGGCCTCCCCCGTACATCGCCGCGGTCGTCGATCTGGCCGAGAGGCCGCGGATGATGGCGAAGATCGTGCGGAGGGACGGAACGGAACGGAACGGGACGGCGGCGGGGCACCGGCGGAGGCGGAGGCGGACCTGCGGGCCGGGACGGACCTGGAGGTGACCTTCAGGGAGGGCAATCCCGTGTTCCGGCCGTAGGGCCGTTCGGGTCGATGGCCCGAACGGCCCCGCCCCGCCGTTGCCGCTGTCCTCAGGGCCAGAGGAGTTCCCTGGCCCACCCCTCCCGCGGTGACCGGCGGTAGCGCAGACGGGTGTGACGGCGGAGGGCGTCGCCCTGGAAGAACTCCACCTCGTCCGGGCGCAGGCGGTACAGGGTCCAGGACGGGGCCGGGGTGTCCGGCTCCCGCCGGGCCAGCTTCCAGGCGGCCTCCGAGGCGCGGGTCAGCTCCTCGGGGGAGCCGAGGACCTCGCTCTGGCGGCCGGTGAGCGCGGAGGCCAGCGCCCCGGCCGAGCGGGCGCGCAGGTCGGCCCGCGCCTCCTCGGCCGGGGCGGTGACGACGGGCCCGCGGACCCGGACCTGGCGGCCCAGCACCGACCAGTAGAAGGCCAGCGCGGCATACGGGCGGACGGCGAGGTGGCCGCCCTTGCGGCTGTGGGCGTGGGTCGCGAAGGACCAGCCGTCCGCGTCCGCGCCGTGCAGCATCACGATCCGTACGTCGGGCAGCCCCTCCGTGTCCGCCGTGGCCAGGGACATGGTGTGCGGTTCGGGCTGCCCGGCCGCCACCGCCTCGGCGAACCACCGCGTGAACAGCTGAAGTGGCTCGGCGGGGGCGGCGGCCGGATCGAGCACCGGCAGGTCGGTGAGCTCCGGGTCCCACACCCGCAGCGACGTCAGCAACTCGTGAAGATCGGTTCCCATGCCCCGATTGTTCCTGCCCGTCGCGTCGTCAGGCCGTCATGCGGGCCGTTGTCAGGGTCGCTCTCACACGGATCCGAGGTCGGAGGACACCCGGCGCTCGGGCCGCATGCGCAGGACGACCTGCTCGCCGTGCCCCTCCCCGCCTCGGCCGCCCGCCTTCCTCGGGGGCTGCTGTCGTGAATCCGACGACTCATCAGGTGAGTGGAGGGGTGGCAGATGTCGTGCCGCCGTGCAGTGCCGCCCCTCCGGCCCGACGTGACGTACTGTCAGATATGGTGAAGCTGCCCATGGACGCCCGCTTCACTCGGTACGGGGCCCCGGCGCGCGGCGCTCCTCCCGGGGCCGGCCACCGGCGACCTCGTCACCCTCGCCGCACCCGGCGCCGGCGACTGGGCTGCCGGTGGCCGGGCGGCCGGGACGCGCGACAGGCGGCGGCTCACCGGAGTGAACCACCGCCTGTCAGACAGGACGCGGGAAAAACTATGAAAGCGGGGGAAGGTTCTTTGGGTGCCTCGCCTTACTTGGTCGGTTTCTTTCCGGTGACGCCCAGGTGCACCAACAGGGCCAGATTGGGTTTGAGTTCGGCCTGCTTCACGCCCCAGGAGGTGAAACCTTTCTGGTGCGAGGCGATGGCCGCCAGCATGGTGACCAGGGCGCCGGCCACCGCGGCGGGGTTCACGTCCTTGTCGACCCGGCCCTTGGCCTGCAACTCGGCGACGGCGTCGGCCAGGGAGCTGTTCACCGAGTTGAGAATCCTCATGCGGAGTTTGTAGAAGCGCTTGTCACCCTCGGCGGCGCCGAGGTCGACGACGCGCAGGATCGCCTCGTTACGCTTCCAGAAGTCCAGGAAGCCGTCCACGAATATCTGTGCAGTCTGCCATCCGGCCTTGCCGGCCCAGGAGCGTCCCTCGAGCAGTTCCGCCAACCCGGCTCCGTCGGCGACCATTTGCTCGGCGATCTCCAGGACGGCGCCCTCGACGTCCGGGAAGTACTGATAGAAGGTCGCGGGTGAAGTTCCCGCCCTCCGCGCGACATCGATGACTTTGACATCCCGGTAGGGGGAGGAGCTGAGCATCTCGCTGAGGCAGTCGAGCAGCTTCTGCCGGGTCGCCTGCCCTCGCCGGCCGGCCACGCGGCCGTCGACGGTACGCACTTGTCCTGTCATGACGTCAGCTTACCGAGGGGTGAGGGGAGCGCGATTCGGCCGACTGCAAATGGGGTGTGCCGGTTGTCCGTGCCTGGTGTGCCTGGTCTGCGCGGTGCGTGCGGCGCCGCTACTTTGGCGACATGGCCGAAAACAGGGCATCGGAGTACACAGAGGGCACCCCGTGCTGGGTGGACGCACAGCTTCCCGACGTGGAGGCGGGCAAGCGGTTCTACGGTGAACTTTTCGATTGGACGTTCGAAGACCAGTCGGAGCAGCCCGAGTGGCCCGCACCGGCCTCGCGGCCCACGCAGACCGTGCGGCCCTCGCCGCCCCTGGGGACCGTGCGGGCACTGCTCGGCGGCAGGCCGGTGGCGTCCCTCGCGCACAAGACGGACGGCCGGCTCCCCACCGTGTGGACGGTGTCCTTCGCGACCCCGGACGCCGAAGCGCTGTGCCGGCGGATCCTCGCGGCGGGCGGACAGCTCGTCTCCGCGCCGCGCGCGGTCGGCGAGCTCGGCGTCACCGCGCTCGTCACGGACCCCGAGGGTGCCGTCTTCTCCCTGTGGCAGCCCGGCGAGCGTCCCGGTTTCGGCCGTCGGCACGAGCGGGGCGCCTTCGCCTGGGTCGAGCTCTACACCCGCGACACCGAGGCGGCCAACACCTTCTACGGCGCCCTCTTCCATGACGCCCTGTTCGGGAAGGGCGCCGAGCCCGAATTCGGCCGCGCTCCGGTCTTTGACGTCTTCCCGGCCGAGATGCCGCCCCACTTCCTCGTCCACTTCGCCGTCGGGGACCTCGAGGCCACCATGGCGGACGTGACCCGGCTCGGCGGCCGCGTCCAGGTGCCGCCCTTCGGGACGTCGTACGGCACGGTGGCCGTGGTCACCGACAACCAGGGCGCGTCCTTCGCCCTGCTGTCCCGCTGAGCGGCCCCGCGCGTTCCCGTCCCGGAAAGTCCCTCGCGCCGCCCGCCCCGACTCCTCCGGATGCCTGTCGGGCCACCCCGGCACGGCCCTTCGGTCTCCCGCCGACCGCCCTCCCGGACACTCCTTCGGTCCCGCCGGCCGCCCGCCCTGCCCCCTGCCCACCCCATTGCTTTGCATATAAGACTAGACACCCCCTATGTCGCCGGGTTCGCAACCAGCGCCCCGGACAGGAAGAATCGGGGTGCGTGCCGCCACGGGGCTGCGGTGGTGAGACGCTGCACTTCGGTCGCGCACAGGTGGTGGCGCGATTCGTACGGGGAGGTGGCAGGCAAAGTGGTGGATCAGCTGACGCAGCACGATCCGCGGCGTATTGGGCCGTTCGAGGTGCTGGGACGGCTGGGTGCCGGCGGCATGGGGCTGGTCTATCTCGCGCGCTCGGCGTCCGGCCGGCGCGTGGCGATCAAGACGGTCCGTACCGAGCTGGCCGAGGACCAGTTGTTCCGCGTCCGTTTCACACGCGAGGTGGAGGCGGCCCGCGCGGTCTCCGGTTTCTACACCGCGGCCGTGGTGGATGCCGATCCGCGCGCCGCCGTGCCGTGGCTGGCGACCGCGTACGTCCCCGCGCCCTCCCTCGAGGAAATAGTGAACGAGTGCGGGCCGATGCCGGCCCAGGCGGTGCGCTGGCTGGCGGCCGGCGTGGCGGAGGCGCTGCATTCCATCCACGGCGCCGGGCTCGTCCACCGCGACCTCAAGCCGTCGAACGTTCTCGTCGTCGAGGACGGTCCGCGAGTGATCGACTTCGGGATCGCCTCCGGTGTGTCGAACACACGTCTGACGATGACGAACGTCGCCGTCGGCACCCCCGCCTACATGTCTCCCGAGCAGGCCAAGGACTCCCGCAGCGTCACCGGCGCCAGCGATGTGTTCTCCCTCGGTTCCACCCTGGTCTTCGCGGCCACCGGACACGCCCCGTTCCACGGCGCGAACCCGGTCGAGACGGTCTTCATGCTGCTGCGCGAGGGCCCGGACCTGGACGGTCTCCCGGACGAGCTGCGCCCGCTGATCGAATCCTGCATGCAGATGGAGGCCCCGGCCCGGCCCAGCCCCGCCGACCTCCAGTCCCAGCTCGCCCCGCACCTGTTCGGCTCCGGCTCCGACGACAGCGGTACGGCCTCCGCGTGGCTGCCCGAGCAGGCGGTGAGCCTGATCGAGGGACGCCGGGGCGGCCGCCCGCCCGCCCGGCCCGCCCCCGTCGGCGGCCGCAGCGCCGGCGGCGCCCGTCCTCCGGTAGCGCCTCCGGTGCCGCCCCCGCCCCCGCACGACCCCGTCGTCCCGCCGCTTCCGCCGGTGCCGGTCGGTGCCCCCGACCCGGGCCCGGTCCGGCTGGCCGGTGCCGCGGTGCCCATCGGGCCCGGCCCGCGCGTCGCGGACATGCGCGCCGCCGCCGTCAAGCCGCCCCCGCCGGAGGCCGCCCTCGCCGCCTCCTGGTCCACGCCCCGCCCCGGCGTCAACGGCGCCGACCCCGCCCCGGCCGGGGCGCCCGCCGCGCCGCCGGAACAGCCGAGCGGCTGGCGGCCGTGGCGCTTCCGGATGTCCAACGACGTCTGGGGCACCCCGTCCGTCGCCGGTGACCTCGTCTACGTCACCTCCTTCGAGGTGCACGCCCTCGACGTGGCCACCGGCCGTCGCCGGTTCAAGACCCGGGACGTCGCCTGGTCGATGGCGGTCGCCGACGGCCGGATCCACGCCTCCGACGGCCCCACCCTGTTCGCCCTGGACGCCCGCGAGGGCGGCGACCTGTGGCGGCTGTCCACGGACGCCTGGGTGTACTCCCTCCAGGCCGACCGCGGCACCGTCGTCACCGGCACCCGCGGCGGCGGCGTGCAGGGATGGGAGGCGGCCACCGGCCAGAAGCTGTGGGAGGCCACCGGCTGCCAGACCGACTTCGAGTCCCCGGAGGCCGGCCCCGCCGTCCACGACGGCACGGTCTACCTCTGGCAGGACGCCCGCCTGCGCGCCCTGGACGCGCGCACGGGCGACGAGCGCTGGTCGTACCCCATCGGCGACGCGGCCTCCTGCGGAGGTGTCCCCATCCGTATCACCCCCGCGCCCGACGGGTACGTGTACGTCTCCGCCGGCACCCGCGTCCTCGCTCTGGACATCGCCGGCGGGCACGTCCGCTGGCACTTCGAGGCCCCCGCGGTCTTCCTCTCGCCGCCCGTCTTCGTCCCCGGCCCGGCCGTCACCGGCGGCGGCGTGTACCTCGCCGACTACCTCGGTACGGTCTACGCCCTCGACGCCGCCGACGGCCGCGACCGCTGGCGCATCGCCACCGAGGCCCGCTCCTCCGTGGAGCCGGTCCTGGTCGCCGCCGGACACGTCCACGTCGGCAGCGGAAAGGGCCTCTACACCCTGGACGCCGTCACCGGCACGCCCAAGTGGCGCTTCCAGGCCGGCGGCGACATCGTGGGCGCCCCCGCGGTCGCCGAGGGCAGGATCCACTTCGGCTCCACCGACCACCTCCTCTACACCCTGAAGGCCGACGACGGCCGGCTGAGATGGAAACTCGCGACCGGCGGCGAGATCACCGGCTCCCCGGTCGTCCGGGACGGGGTCGTCTACGCCTGCAGCAAGGACCGTTGCGTCTACGCCCTGGACGCGGAGAAGGGGACGGGGACGGCGCGTACGACGTGACGGGCGCCGAGGGGCGCCGAGGGGCGCCGAGGGGTGTTGACGGGTGGCCGAAGTCGCCGGCTCCAGGGGGATCTTGAGGCACCCCTCACCGCGTCCGGTACGCCTTCGGGTCCGTGCGGTGCCGCCGGCGAGCGAATCCGCCTGCCGTTCGCCGGGAGATGGCCTACTGCAAGGTGCTGAGAACGGTCGAGTTCCCGTCCGGGCTGTCCGCAATGCGAGCGGGAAGGCGCTGAAGAGCGAACCGAGGAGGGGGAGAGGGAGGGCCTGCCCGGGCCGACTGCCCTTTCCGGGCAGGCGAATGGGCCACGACGGCTCCCCCTCCGCGCCGTCGCGGCCCATCCGATTCCTTGTGCCGGTGCGGTCTGCCTACCGGGTCGGCTTGAAGGGCTCCGACGTGGCGTGGATGTCCTTGGTCTCCAACGGCTCGTCCGTGGCGTGGATGTCGCCCTGGGTGGCGCCGCCGTCCTCGGTCCTGCTGTCCTCGGCCTGGGTGCCGAGCGGCTCGGACGTGGCGTGGATGTCGCGCTGCGGCTTGACGATCTGCTCGTCGCTCATGATTCTTCCTGCTCCCCTGTGTGGTGTTCCTGTCGTCCGGCCCGTCCGGGCACTCCCCCGAGGATGACCGGACGGGCCGTTTCGGCCGCTCGACCCCAGTGCCTCCCGTTCGGATCATGCCGGGCTCGTGTTCCCCCGGATCCGGCCTGATCCATACGAAAGACCCTGGTGGGCCGGTGTTGCGGCCTCTCCTGACGACCCGCCTGCCCCCCGACGCGACGGATCGACTGGCACCACCATCGCGCCCGGAGATAAACGAACGATGAACGCCGCGACGACGGGCATCGGGGCGCCCCGGTGAAGGTGCCGGCCGGCCTCCACCGCGCCGCCACTCAGCCTGAATCCACCGACGAAAACCGGACCCGAGCAGCCTTCGTCCAGGACAGCGGCCCGATTGAGCCGTTCCGCGCCTTCACCTCTCAGGTGAAGATCGACTACCCCCCGAAGGACTGGTTGACCTGGGAGGACACAGTCTGCCCTCCATGGTCATCGGTGGATCCGGGCTCAGGCAGTCTCGACCGGCGTCAGCAGTGCCCGTACCGTCGCCGCCTCCGGCGACTGAAGCGCCTCGTAGATGCGGACCGCCTCCTCCCAGCAGACACGGGCGCGCCCCAGGTGGCCGACGCCGGTGAGGGCGTGCCCCAGCACCGTCAGGACGTTGCCGCGCCGCCACTGTCCGCCGATGCCGCGCAGCACCGTCAGTGCCAGCTCGGCGTTCGCCGCGGCCTGGGCGTACCGCCGCCCGGCGATGTCGACCTCCGCCAGGCGGAACAGGGTCATGCCCTCCCACAGCCGCTGCCTGCTGTCGCGGAAGACCTCCAGGGCCTCCAGGAGCCGGTCGGCCGCCTCGACGAGCCGGTGGCTCTGGGTGAGCGCCATGCCGAGGGCGTAGCGGCCGTTCGCGCCGCGCAGGGAGTTGCCCATGGCGTCGTAGATCTCCATGCCCTCCTGGGCGAGCGCCACGGCGCTGCCGGTGCTGCCGGCGGCGAGCCGGACCCGCGAGAGGTTGCAGAGCGCGCTCGCCTCACCGGGGCGGTCGCCCAGCGTCCGGAAGTGTGCGATGGCGTGGGTCAGATGTTCCTCGCCGGCTTCGGTGCGGCCCTGGTAGAGGGCGATCACGCCGCGGGCGTTGTGGGCCCAGCACACGGGCAGGAGGTCGTCGGCCCGCCGCGCGAGACGGACGACCTGCTCGGCCTCCCCGTCGGCCAGGTCGAACCGGCCGCCGTCGAGGTGCGCGTGCGCCAGGGTCATCAGCGCCCGCGCCTCCACGTGGGCGACGCCGACCTTCCGGGCGGCGTCGAGGAGGGTCCGCGCGGTGGCCTCGTACTCCTTGGAGTTGGCCCCCGACTCCGACAGGTCCACGGCGGCCCACAGCAGGTCGATGCTCCGGCGCAGCGTGTCCGGCAGGTCGGCGCACTGGCGGGCGAAGGACAGCAGGCAGTTCGCCTCGGTGTAGAGCCAGTCCCGCGCCGCCTTGCGGTCGGAAAAGCGCAGTCCGGGGTGGTCGGTGGCGGCCAGATGGTCGACCAGCCGGTCCCCCGGCCGCTCGATCGCGTACACGCCCGCCGCCGTCGCCAGGTAGAAGTCCAGCAGGCGGGAGAGGGCGGCGGCGCGTTCGCCGGGCGGCTGCTCGTCGCGTTCGGCACAGGCACGGGCGTAGAGGCGGACCAGGTCGTGCAGGCGGTAGCGGCCGGGTGCGGCGGACTCCAGCAGGGAGGTGTCCACCAGGGACTCCAGCAGGTCCTCCGTGTCGTCCGCCGGGAGGTCCAGGACGGCCGCGGCCGCCGCCAGGGAGATGTCGGGGCCGTCGGCCAGGCCGAGCAGGCGGAAGGCGCGGGCCTGGGCGGGCTCCAGCTGGCCGTAGCCGAGTTCGAAGGTGGCCTTCACCGCGAGGTCGCCGGCCTGCAGTTCGTCCAGGCGGCGGCGCTCGTCGGCGAGCTTGGCCGCCAGCACGGACACCGTCCAGGTGCGGCGGGCCGCGAGGCGGGAGGCCGCGATACGGATGGCCAGCGGGAGGAAGCCGCACGCGGCCACGACGTCCAGCGCGGCCTCGCGTTCCGACGCGACCCGTTCCTCGCCCACGATCCTCGTGAACAGGGTCAGCGCCTCGTCCGGGGACATCACGTCCAGGTCGACCAGATGGGCGCCGGCCAGGTCCACCATCCGCACCCGGGACGTCACCAGTGCCGCGCAGCCCTCCGCGCCCGGCAGCAGGGGACGTACCTGGGCCGCGTCGCGCGCGTTGTCCAGCAGCACCAGCACCCGGCGGCCGTCCAGCACCGAGCGGTACAGCGCCGCCCGCTCCTCCAGCGAGTCCGGCACGGCGGAGTCCGGTGTGCCGAGGGCACGCAGGAAGGAGCCGAGGACCGTCTCCGGCTCGGCTGCCCGGAGGCCCGCGCCCTGGAGGTCGACGTACAGCTGACCGTCGGGGAACACGGTCCGCGCCTGGTGGGCCACGTGCACGGCGAGGGTCGTCTTGCCGACGCCGCCTATCCCGGCCAGCGCGGACACCGCCATCACCCGGCCCTCGGCCGAGGCGAGGATCGCGCCGAGTTCGCGCACGAAGGACGAACGGCCGGTGAAGTCGGGCACGGTGGCCGGGAGCTGGGCGGGCCGGACCGGGGTGGCCGCCGGTTCGGGCGGCGCGGGGGAGGAGGGCTCCGCCAGCTGGGGGTCCGCCCGGAGGATGCGCTGCTGGAGCTCCTGGAGGCCGGGGCGCGGGTCCACGCCCAGCTCGTCGGCGAGCAGGCGGCGGGTGTCCGCGTACACCGCCAGCGCCTCCGCCTGGCGTCCGCTGCGGTACAGCGCCAGCATCAGCAGCTCGCGCAGGCGTTCGCGCAGCGGGTGCGCCGCGGTGAGCGCCGTCAGCTCCGAGACGGCCTCCGCGTGGCAGCCCTGCTCCAGGTCCATGTCCAGCCGCGTCTCGGAGAGCTGGAGCCGCCACTCCTCCAGCCGCACCCGCTGTGCCCGGGCGTGCGGGCCCGGTACGCCCGCCAGCGTCTCGCCGTCCCACAGCGCGAGGGCGCGGTCCAGGAGCGTACGGGACGTGCACAGGTCCCCGCCGTGCTTCGCGCGCTCGGCATCGGCGGCCAGCCCCTGCGCCACCGCGACGTCCAGCGCGCCCTCGCCCGTACCGCGCACCGCGTATCCGCCGGACTCGCTGACCAGAACGCCGGGACCCAGCGCCTTCCGCAACCGGGACGCGTACGTACGGACCGCCGCCAGGGCCTGGGAGGGGGGCTCCTCGCCCCACAGGGCGTCGATCAGCTCGGCCGCCGTCGCCGTACGGCCCCCGCGGAGCAATAGGGCGGCAAGCAGGGCGCGTTGCTGCGGACTACCGGTGCCGACGGGCTCGCCGTCGCGCCGGGCGCGCACCGGGCCGAGCACGCTGAAACGCAGCACCGACGGCTCCGGTGACTCCAACGGCTCGGGCGACTCCGGTGGCTTCGGCGGCGTCGCCGGCGAACCGGGACGCCGCTGCTCCGGCACTCGCGGTGCACCGTCCATGCAGTCCCCCTATACATCCTGAACAACCACGCCAGTCTGCCTTGTCCATGACGGATGCGGCAGCCGTGCGAGACGGCGATCACACGGGCGCGCGCACGGTCCACAAGGCCCCCACACCTTCTGCGCACACGTGCGCGCATGCGTCACCGCCACGGGCCCGCCCCCGGCTCGGTTTCCCTTCCGCTCCCGCATTACTGATGAGGCGTCAGATCGGCGCTACGGTGCCCCGCATGGAGGCATGGAGGCATGGAGACGCTTCGGGCGCCGCGGACCCGGATTCCCGCTGATCGTCTCCGTCGGCGACCGGTGGGTCCACGAGGACCCGCACCGCCCCTCACCCGCTTCGACACCGCCGTCGGATGCGGCAGGGACGAGATCGGGCTGGAGACCATCACCCGCGAGCGGATGCGGGCCGCCGGCTCGCCCTGCCGCGCGTGCGTGCCCGCAACGACCGGATGGCCGAGGAGTGGTGCGGGCCCGACGCGCACGGCCGGCTACGCGGGGTGGGGAGCGTCCCGGTCGTCCAGGTCCACCCGTACCGTCAGCAGTTCCGCCCCCATCGCCCGCACCGCGAGGCTGTTCCCGCGGGGCAGCGTGCGCAGGCGGGCGAGAGGGTCGTCGTCGGGCAGCGGGTGGGCGGTGCCGGTGTACCAGCGGCCCCGGACGCGGACCCGCACCCGGGGATTCGCGCGGATGTTGCGGACGTACTGGGACCGCTCGCCGAACTCCGACACCAGCCAGAAGGAGTCCCCGACCCGCCGCCCGCCCACCGGAGTGCGCCGCGGCAGCCCGGAGACACGGCCCGTGGTCTCCAGGAGGGTCTGGAACGGGAGTCGGCGCAGGACGGGGTTGCCGATCCTGCGCTGGACGGCGGTGACCGCCCGGTACTTGCGTTCGGCGTGACGGCTCATGGTCCTGGGACCCTACCGGCGGCCCAGGAAGATCGGGTTGGTGAACGCGGCCAGGACACCCGGCAGCGGGCCCGCCGCCGCCTCGTGCCGCAGCTCGGCGCGGACGTAGGCGGCGTACGACGGGGTGGTCCGCCACTCGACGACGCCCGAGCCGGACACCGGCAGCGGGGCGCTGGTGTGCAGCACACCCTGGTCGGTGACGAGGCGGACCGTGCAGCGCGGGGCGCCCGAGGCCTCCAGACGGACGGTGACCGGCGTGTCCCCGGCCACCTCCAACCGCTCCCCGATACCGGCGTGCTCACCCCGCCCGCCCGACGCGGTGAACGCGACGGAGACGCGCGCGGACTCGGCGACGTACGAACGGCCCGCGCGGATGCCCTCCTGGACGGCCCGGCGGGACAGCTCGTCGGCGAGGACGACGGTCTGCGGATGACCGACGACGTCCGGGTCCCGGTGGGCGTCACTGCTGCCCATCGCCGGAATCCAGGACGTCCCGCCGCGCCCGTCCTTCCCGCCGCGCCCGCCCCGACCGGCCCCTTCCTCCCGTACCGACGCGACCAGCATGTTGTCCCAGTCGGCCAGGGCCATCTCGTCGTCGGGCGTCCAGGGGCCGTTCCACACCTCCACCGCGTCCGCCTCGCCGAAGCCGAACTTCCAGTTGCAGCCGATGCAGGTGGCGTGCGGATGCGCCGGTACGACCAGGCCCCCGGCCTCGCGGATCCGGCGGGCGAACCGGCCGAACCGGTTGTCGCGGGCCCGGTAACGCCAGTCGACGAACGTGCCCGGGTCCGTGCCGAGCGCGACGACGTGCCCGTTGCGGGTGGTGACCTCCTCGCCCAGCAGCACCAGCAGGTCGTCCCCGGCGGCATCACTCCAATGGGCGTGCGCAGCATGCGTGTTGTGCTCGGAGCTGTTGACGAAGTCCAGCCCCGCCGCCCGCGCGAGCGCCGCGATCTCGGCCGGGGTGCGGCGGCCGTCCGAGTACCAGGAGTGCAGATGGCAGTCGCCCCGGTACCAGGCCCGTCCGCGCCCCTTGGCCCGTTCGGGCGGATACACCGGCCGGACCGTCTCGCCGGGCTCCCCGTAGGCGAGCGTGACGGTGATCTCGTACGACAGTCCCTGTGGGGCCACCGTGTACGGGCCCAGCGCGATGTGCCAGGTGCCCTCCCGCACCGGGCCGGGCAGATAGCCGGGGGTGGCGTCGTCCGCGCGGAGGAAGAACTCCATGCGGGCCCCGCCCGACCAGCCCCGGAAGCCCTTGCCGCCCAGACCGGTGCCGCGCTCGTCGAAGATGCCGATGTCGAGGGCGTTGCCCGCGGTCCCGGCCGGGACGGACGGTCTGTCGTAGGTGTAGGAGACCTTGATCTCCCGTACGCCGTCCGGTACTTCGACGGGGACGTACACGAAGTCGGGGGCGCCCGGCTCGAGGGTGCCACGTACCGTCTTCGTCTCCTGGTCGCCGCGGTCCGCCGCGGAAGCGAAGGTCACGCTTCCCAACGTAAGGGCGGCGGCGGCCCCCGTCAGGAAGACGGCGCGCCGTCCGATCCCGGTGTTCCGGTGCTCCTCGCACATGCTGCTGCTCCCGAGGTGTCGTGTGATGGCAGGGCAGATGACTGGGCCTGGGTGGTGCGGGGCCGGTGCGGTAAAACTCTGGTATTGAGCAGTGAACTCCCGTGTAAGAGAAGGAAATCGGCAGATTCAGCGGGGGAGTCCGCCGGGCGCCCTTCCCGCCGCCGGGATCAGTTCCGACCGGTCGGTATGGACAGACGGGCCGGGCCCGGGTATTGATGTCTCCGTCGTCCGCGTACGAAAGGCCGCTCATGCGCATCGCCGTCACGATCTTCCTCACCGACGAGACGATCACCCCCACCCGGCTCGCCCGTGAGCTGGAGCAGCGCGGGTACGCCGGGCTGTACCTGCCCGAGCACACGCACATCCCCGTCGAGCGGACCACCCCGTACCCGGCGGGCGTCGAGCTGCCCCGGGAGTACACCCGCACCCTGGACCCGTTCGTCGCGCTCGGGCAGGCCGCGGCCGTCACCGAGCGGCTCGGCGTCGGCACCGGCATCACGCTCGCCGCGCAGCACGACCCGATCGACCTGGCCAAGCAGATCGCGACCCTCGACCACCTCTCCGGCGGCCGGTTCACCCTCGGGGTCGGCTTCGGCTGGAACGTCGAGGAGGCCGCCGACCACGGGGTGGAATGGCGGACGCGGCGTGAGCTGGTCCGGGACCGGATGGGCCTGATGCGGGCACTGTGGTCGGAGGAACCGACCGCGTACGAAGGCGAGTTCGGCAGCGTCCGGGCCAGCTTCGCGCACCCCAAGCCGGTCCAGAAGCCGCGCGGTCCGGTCGTCGGACCGCGCACCCTGGTCGGCGGGGCGGCCGGGCCGAAACTGTTCACGCACATCTGCGCGTACGCCGACGGCTGGCTGCCGATCGGCGGGCGCGGCCTGTCCGAGTCGCTGCCCGCGCTGCGCACCGCCTGGGCCGACGCCGGCCGCGACCCCGGCGCCCTCCAGGTCGTCCCGTACGCGGTCCGGCCCAGCCCGGACAAGCTCGCCCACTACGCCGGGCTGGGGATCGAGGAGGTCGTGGTGCAGCTGCCGCCGGAGGGGGAGGCGGGGGTGCTGCGGGCGCTGGACGCGTACCAGCCGTTCGTCGACGCCCGATGACGATGTCCGACGAGTACCTTGCGGTCATCCCCCATGGCCCCCCTTTGCCCTGATCACGCCGAACGTATCCTCGAGGAATGACGACATCGGCATCCGCGACCTCCGGAACCGGCCCGACCGAGAGCTCCATGCGGCGCGCCCTCAAGCGGGCACGGGACGGTGTCTCCCTCGACGTCACCGAGGCGGCCGTCCTGCTCCAGGCGCGCGGTGAGCAGTTGGAGGACCTGTCCGCCTCGGCCGCCCGGGTCCGGGACGCGGGCCTCCTGGCCGCGGGCCGGCCCGGAGTGATCACGTACTCGAAGAGCGTCTTCGTCCCGCTGACCCGGCTGTGCCGGGACAAGTGCCACTACTGCACGTTCGTCACCGTGCCCGGCAAGCTGCGCCGCGCCGGGCACGGGATGTTCATGTCGCCGGACGAGGTGCTCGACGTCGCCCGCAAGGGCGCCGCCGCCGGCTGCAAGGAAGCCCTCATCACCCTCGGCGACAAGCCCGAGGACCGCTGGCCCGAGGCGCGCGAGTGGCTCGACGCGCACGGCTACGACGACACGATCGCGTACGTCCGTGCCATCTCCATCCGCATCCTGGAGGAGACGGGCCTGCTGCCCCACCTGAACCCGGGCGTGCTGACCTGGACCGACTTCCAGCGCCTCAAGCCGGTCGCGCCGTCCATGGGCATGATGCTGGAGACCACCGCGACCCGTCTGTGGTCCGAGCCCGGCGGCCCGCACCACGGCTCGCCGGACAAGGAACCCGCTGTCCGTCTGCGCGTCCTGGAGGACGCCGGCCGCTCCTCGGTCCCCTTCACCTCGGGCGTCCTCATCGGCATCGGGGAGACGTACGAGGAGCGCGCCGAGTCCCTCTTCGCGCTGCGGAAGATCTCCCGGTCCCATCACGGCATCCAGGAACTGATCATCCAGAACTTCCGCGCCAAGCCGGACACCGCGATGCGCGGCATGCCGGACGCGGAACTCGACGCGCTGATCGCCGCGGTCGCCGTCGCCCGGCACGTCCTCGGCCCCACCGCCTGCATCCAGGCCCCGCCCAACCTCGTCGACTCCGCGTACGAGCGGCTGATCGCGGCCGGCATCGACGACTGGGGCGGCGTCTCCCCGCTCACCATCGACCATGTGAACCCCGAACGCCCCTGGCCGCAGATCGACGAACTCGTCGAACGGTCCCGCGCGGCCGGCTTCGAGCTGAGGGAACGTCTCTGCGTCTACCCGGAGTTCGTCCGGCGCGGCGAGCCCTGGCTGGACCCGCGGCTGCGCCCGCACGTGGCGGCGCTCGCCGACCCGGAGACGGGTCTGGCGCGTGAGGACGCGGTGGTCGAGGGCCGCCCGTGGCAGGAGCCGGACGAGGCGTTCACCGCCACCGGCCGTACCGACCTGCACCGCACCATCGACACCGAGGGCCGCACCACCGACCGCCGCGACGACTTCGACGAGGTGTACGGCGACTGGGGCGCCCTGCGCGAGGCCGCCGTCCCCGGCATGCGGCCCGAGCGCATCGACACCGACGTACGCCAGGCCCTGGCGACGGCGGCCGACGACCCGACCCGGCTGACCGACGACGAGGCCCTCGCCCTCCTGCACGCCGACGGCCCGGCGCTGGACGCCCTGTGCCGGATCGCGGACGACGTACGGAAGTCGGCGGTCGGCGACGACGTCACCTACATCGTCACCCGCAACATCAACTTCACCAACGTCTGCTACACCGGCTGCCGTTTCTGTGCCTTCGCGCAGCGCCGCACGGACGCCGACGCCTACACGCTCTCCCTGGACCAGGTGGCCGACCGTGCCCAACAGGCGTGGGAGGTGGGCGCGGTGGAGGTCTGCATGCAGGGCGGCATCCACCCCGACCTGCCCGGCACGGCGTACTTCGACATCGCGAAGGCGGTGAAGGAACGCGTCCCCGGCATGCATGTGCACGCCTTCTCCCCGATGGAAGTGGTCAACGGCGCCACCCGCACCGGCCTGTCGATCCGCGAATGGCTGACCGCCGCCAAGGAGGCCGGCCTGGACACCATCCCCGGCACGGCGGCGGAGATCCTCGACGACGAGGTCCGCTGGATCCTGACCAAGGGCAAACTGCCGGCGGCCACCTGGATCGAGGTCGTCGAGACGGCCCACGACCTGGGCATCCGTTCCTCCTCGACGATGATGTACGGCCACGTCGACCAGCCCCGCCACTGGCTGGGGCACCTGCGCACCCTGGCCGGCATCCAGCAGCGCACCGGCGGCTTCACGGAGTTCGTCACCCTCCCCTTCATCCACACCAACGCCCCCGTCTACCTGGCCGGCATCGCCCGCCCCGGACCGACGACCCGCGACAACCGCGCGGTCACGGCGATGGCTCGCCTTCTGCTCCACCCTCACATCCCCAACATTCAGACCAGCTGGGTGAAACTGGGCGCGGAGGGTGCGGCGGAGATGCTCCGCTCCGGCGCCAACGACCTCGGCGGCACCCTCATGGAGGAGACCATCTCCCGCATGGCGGGCTCCTCCTACGGTTCGTACAAGTCCGTCAAGGACCTGATCGCGGTGGCGGAGGCGGCAGGCCGCCCGGCCAGGCCCCGTACCACCCTGTACGGCGAGGTCCCCGAGGAGCGGCAGCAGGCGGCCCGCGCCTCGGACGGCCACCTGCCGGAACTGCTGCCGGTGCTGGACTGAGGCCGGGGACGAGCGGGGACGGGGCTGGGGACGGGGCTGTCGAGGGGGATGGCGCGGTCGAGGGAGGAGTCAAGGCAGGCCGGGCAGTACGATGATCGGGCCCCGGAGGTGAGGGGTACTCGTAGCTGAGGAGATGCGTACCGGTGCCTGCCCGTCTTCCTTCGTGGGTCTGGGTGACCGGGCTGACCACGGGGGCGATAGCCGTAGTGGCGGTCCTGGGTGTCCAGGCGGACCAGGGGACGAAGCCCACCGCGTCCACGAGCCGCCCGAGCACGCCGGCGACGGCGGACGCGAAACCGTCCGCCGAACCGAAGGAGAAGGAGGCGGGGGCGGATGCGGATGCGGATGCGTCGGCGGTCCCGGCCGACTCCGGCACCGGCCGCCGTATCGTCTACTCGCTCGACGACAAGCAGGTGTGGCTGGTCGACGCCAGCGACGCCCCCCGCCGCTCCTTCGAGGTCTGGCCGGGCACGGTGGCCCCCGACCCCGGTACGTACGCGATCGGCACCCGCGCCGAGGCCACGACCGGCAGCGACGGCGTGGACATCGAGCACATCGTCTACTTCGCCGCGAAGTCCGGCGTCTCCATCGCCTTCTCCAACGCCGTCGACGGCTCCTCACCCCCACCCGCCGAAGGCCGCCGGACCGGCGGCATCCGCGTGCCCAAAGCCGACGGCGAGGCCCTGTGGACCTTCGGCACCACGGGCACGACGGTCCGGGTCGTCGAATAACCGCGCGACCTCAGACCTTCTCGGCCACCACACGCGGGTGCCCGGCAGTGAGCAGGCCGACATCCTCCACGTCGGAGGTCAGGATGGTCACCCGACCGGGGTGCTGCAGGGCGGTCGCGCAGAGCATGGCGTCGATGGCGTACTTGTGGCCGTGAAGGCCGGCGGCACGCAACAGAGCGGCGGCGGACTGGGCAAGCGCCTGGGCGACCGGTTCCACGCGCACACGTGAGAGCGTCCACCGCAGCGCTGCCTCGTTGATCTTCGGATGGATTACCTCGACCAGCACCACGGCGGAGGTGATCACGGGCAGATCGGCGTCACGGGCGGCCGCCAGCCACTCGTGCACTTCCCGGTCCCGCTGCACGGCCTTTGCCAGCCCTTCGCTGTCCAGGACCAGAGCACCGCTCACGCGGCGACCCCCGACCCGGAGTCCTCCCCGGTGAGCCGGGCGCGTTTGGCCGCCACGGCCTCCGGGTCCGCAGGCCCGTGCACCTCCTCGAAGGCGGCGATCAGCTCATCCAGCTGATCCCGCTCGATCTGCCGCTGAGCCGCTCTCTCCAGATATGCCGAGACACCCCGCTGGCCGACCCGCTCACGGATCGCCCGCAGGGTACCGGCGGTGAGGGTGACGGAGACGCCACTGCTGGGACCGTCGCCGGGAGGAAAATCGGTGTCGTCGTCTGCCATGGGCCCATTATGGCATTGCAAATGCCATAAGTGTCCCGGCTGCGTGTTTGTCGCCGAAGGAGACGAGAGCCAGGTGGAGGGCGACGGCAACGGTGAGCGGCGTGGCGATCGGGGGAAGTGCGCCGTGTGGTGGTGGACATGGCGGGTTTCTTCCCTGTGTGGCAGCCCGTGACCCGACACGATTCCGCACACCGTCCCACGTACGGGCACGGTCCGGAACACGGCCCGACGCCCACCTGGCGCGCTCAGCCCCGAACACCGTGCGAGGCCGGGCGTAGGAGACCAGGTGTGGTCAGGTCGGTCACTTCGGTCACCGCTCCCATACCTCTCAGCGCCCTGAACCGACCGCCCCTGTTCGCATACAGTGCTGGGCGTCGCACGTACGCACGGTGTCCGGGAGGTCTGGGTGGATGCGACTGGCGGGCCCGTGTGGGGGCGCCGCGAGCAGCAGGACTTCCGCAGCCGGGTGCGCGGCACGCTGCTCGGCGTGGCCCTCGGGGACGCGCTGGGCGCGCCCGTGGACGGGCAGGGCATCGACGCGATCCGGCAGACGCACGGCGCCGCCGGGATCACCGGACCCGCCCCCGCCCACGGCCGGCGCGGCGCCGTCACCCATCTCACCCAGATGACCCTGTTCTCCGTGGACGGCCTCATCCGCGCCCAGGTGCGGCGCGACACCGGCGCCTGGCACCCGCCGACCGATCTGCACCGCGCGTACCTGCGCTGGGCCACCACCCAGCGGGACTGGGGGCCCGACGAGCGCCGCAAGGAGGACGGGTGGCTCGCGCGCGAGGAGTGGCTCTACGCCCGCCGCGACCCGGCCCGCGCGCTGCTGGTCGGGCTCGGGGACGAGACCATGGGCACGCCCGAGGCACCCAAGAACCCCGGTGAGGCGGGCCCCGGGGCGGCGGCCCGCTCGGCGCCCTTCGGGCTGCTCGTCGGCTGGGAGCCGCAGCTCGTCGCCCAGCTCGCCGTGGAGTGCGCGGCACAGACCCACGGCCGTCCGACCGCCTACCTCGCGGCCGGCGGGTACGCGGCGATCGTGCACGGTCTGGCCCGGGGCGAGACCCTCGACACGGCGGTGCAGCGGGCGCTCGCGCTGCTGGCCGCACGGCCGGGGCACCAGCCGGTGTCGGACGCCCTGCAACAGGCGCTGGGGGCCGTACGGCAGGGGATGCCCACGCCGGAGCGGATCGCGGGGCTCGCCGGGGAGGGAACGGCCGAGGGGCTCGTCGCCGTCGCCGTGTACTGCGCGCTGGTGGGGGAGGACGTACGCCACGGGCTGTGCCTCGCCGTCAACATGGACGGGCCCAGCGCGGCGGCCGGTGCGCTGACCGGCGGGCTGCTGGGGGCCCTGCACGGCGAAACGGCCCTCCCGCCGGCCTGGCTGGCCGAACTGGAGGGCCGTCCCACGATCCTGGAACTCGCCGACGACTTCGCCATGGAGATGACCCAGGGCCCCGCCCTGCACGGCCCGGCCGGCTCGTCCCCGGCCTGGCTGGCGCGCTACCCGCGGGGCGCGGGAGGCGTCCTGACCGGGTGACCCCACGGGAGGCCCAGGGGCTGGGGCCTCCCGTTCGGGTCAGGCCGGGCTCGCGGGGTCCGGTACCGCGCCTCGCCGCGTTGTCGTCGGTCCCCAGGGTTCCTTCCCCAAGCTCTCGGCTCCTCCTCCCTCTCGGCTTCGCTCAAGAGGGGGCCCCATGAGCAGGGGAGACCCCGCTCGGCTTCCTCCTCCGCCTTGCGAGGCCCCCACTGCCTGAAGGGCGTGGGCGGTGCCCCCGGCGCCCGCTCCCCGATCCGGCCCGATCCGATCCGGCCCGGCCCGGCCCGGACGAAAACCCTAGGGACTGTCCGGCCTCCGGGCGGATGCCACGTCCGGGGCGTCTGCCGGGGCCGGTACCGCCGCCGCGGCGGAGCCGTCGTCGCCGTCGGTGTTGATGCGCTCGATGACCGCCATCCGCTCCGGGGTGTCCTCGGGTTTCGCGTAGCCGATCAGGACGTACAGGATCAGTGAGACGGCGAGCGGGATCGAGACCTGGTACTCCAGGGGCACGCCCCCCTCGACGGCCCAGTTGATCGGGTAGTTCACCAGCCAGAAGGCCAGCAGGCCCATGGACCAGCTGGTGAGCGCCGCGGTCGGGCCCGAGCGGCGGAACGGGCGCAGCAGCCCGAGCATCATCGGGATGGCGATCGGTCCCATCAGACCGGCCACCCACTTGATGACCACGGTGATGATGTCCTTGAACGTCGGCGAGTTGACCTGGGTCGCCACCGCCATGGACAGGCCGAGGAAGACCACGGTCGTCACCCGGGCCGCGACCAGCCCCGACCGGTCGTTCCACCGCCGCGCCTTCGCGGACAGCACCGGGGCGACGTCCCGGGTGAACACGGCCGCGATGGCGTTGGCGTCCGAGGAGCACATCGCCATCGTGTGGGAGAAGAAGCCCACGATGACCAGGCCCAACAGGCCGTGCGGCAGCAGCTGTTCGGTCATCAGGGCGTACGAGTCGGAACCGTCCGGCTTCTGGGACTCCACGAGCAGCGGCGACATCCACATCGGGAAGAACAGCACCAGCGGCCAGACCAGCCACAGCACCGCCGAGAGCCGCGCCGAGCGCTCCGCCTCGCGGGGCGTGGCCGTGGCCATGTACCGCTGGGCCTGGTTGAGCATGCCGCCGTTGTACTCGAACAGCTTGATGAAGAGGAACGCCAGCAGGAAGACCGTGCCGTACGGCCCGACCAGCGGCTCCGTGTGCCCTTGGAGTTCGGGCTCGTCCCACACGCCGAAGAAGCCGCCGTGGTCGCCGAGTTCGGCCACCACCGCGACGAACATGGTGATACCGGCGAGCAGTTGGATGACGAACTGGCCCAACTCCGTCAGCGCGTCCGCCCACAGGCCGCCGATGGTGCAGTAGATCGCCGTGACCACGCCGGTGATGAGGATGCCCTGGTTGAGCGAGACGCCGGTGAACACCGCGAGCAGGGTGGCGATCGCCGCCCACTTCGCGGCCACGTCCACGATCTTCAGCAGCATGCCGGACCAGGCCAGCGCCTGTTGGGTCTTCAGGTCGTAGCGGTTCTTGAGGTACTCCAGCGGGGACGCCACATGGAGCCGGGAGCGCAGCCGGTTGATCCGCGGGGCGAACAGTTTCGACCCGATGGCGATACCGAGGGCGATGGGGAAGGACCAGGTGACGAAGGACGTCACACCGTACGTGTACGCGATGCCGGCGTAGCCGGTGAACATCACCGCGCTGTAACCCGACATGTGGTGGGAGATGCCGGAGAGCCACCAGGGCATCTTGCCGCCGGCCGTGAAGAAGTCGCTGACGTTGTCCACCCGCTTGTGCGACCAGACACCGATGGCGACCATCACCGCGAAGTAGCCGATGAGCACCGACCAGTCGAGACTGTTCATGTCCCCCCTTCCGGGGTCCGCCTTGTGAACTCCGCTCGGCTGGTTGGCACTTCGCCCGAGCGGGGTAGGAGTGCGGTGGGTCCGGGGTGCGTCTGCGGCAGGGTGCGAAGCGCCCGCTCATCGTGAGCGCGCGGGCGTGGGCACGACAAGAAAGCGGAGAGTCAAGAGCGCGCAAAAATGTTCACGTTGATGACCAACGTTCATGATGTTGAACATTTCGCGGAGGGGTGCGACGGTCACGGCACCGCGCCGGCCGGGTCGGTCCGGCCGCGCCGGTCCGGGCGGCCGGGTGGAACTCGTCGCCACCGCCGGGCAGCCGTTCAGGTCCGTTCGCCGCCGGTCGGCGGTCGGCGACAAGGACCGGCGGCCACGGTCAGCGCAGCTCCTCCGGGCACGGCGTGCCCCGCGGCACGCCGTACGGCGCCGCCAGCCGGTACGTGCCCGGCTCCGGCGCGAGCAGCACCGTCCACTTGTCGCCGTTCCCGTCCTCCTCCGTCTCCATCAGGCAGCCGTTGAGGTTGTCGTACGTCCTCGGCTCGCCCTCCCCGTTCCCGTCGGAACGGTTCCTGGACTCCTCCGTCTCCTGCGGCCCCTCCAGCTTGTTGCCGTCCGCGTCGACGATGCTCAGCCACGGCGAGTACGGGATGCGCACGACGACCCGGCCCGCCTTCTCGACCCGCATCGTCATCTCGCTCTGGCTGGCCCGCTCCACGACCGCGTTCGGCTCGGCCAGCGAGGACGGGTCGCGCACCGCGAACAGCTGCCAGTTGGCGTCGCCCCAGATCTGCTGGAGATACGGCAGCCCCCGCTGCACCAGCTCCCGCTCCCGCTCACCGCCGTCACCGTCCGGCGTGTCCTTCGGCAGCACCACGAAGTGCACGGCCCAGCGCTTCAGCCACTCGTGATAGTTCGCCGAGTTGAGGGTGTCGTCGTAGAAGAGCGGGTTGCGCTCCATGTCGGCCTGCCGGTTCCAGCCCCGCGCCAGATTGACGTACGGCGCGAGCGCCGAGGCCTCCCGGTGCGAACGCGCCGGGACGACCTCCACCCGCCCCTTGTCGGCGCCGACCTCCTGGAGCTCGTTCACCAGCGGCGCCAGCTCACGCGCCCAGGACGCGGCCGGCGTCGTGTGCACGACGTCGTCGGCCGACTTGAAGCCGATCCACCCGACGAACCCGACGAACGCCACGACGATCGCGTACCACTTACGGCTCCGTGGCACCGCGAACGGCAGCGCCGCCACCAGCGCCACCCCGGCGAACAGCATCGCCAGCCGCGTCATGTTGGAACCGATCTGCGAACTCACCAGCCAGACCAGCACCACGCCCAGCCCGTACACCGCGGCCGTGATCCGGACCGTGATCCACTCCCGGGGCACCAGGACGCACACCAGGACCGAGAACACCAGCGGCAGGAACACCGAACCGAACCCCATCGGCTGCGTCCCCGAGAACGGGAACAGCCAGGCCGACACCGCCACCACCGCGGTCGGACCCAGCCCCAGCGCCCACGCCCCCGGCCGACGCTTCTGCAGGAACAGCGCCACCGCCACCAGCCCCACGAACAGGCCCGCGACCGGCGAGGACATCGTGGCCAGCGCCGCCAGCGGCGCCGCGCACAGGGCCTTCGCCCAACGCTTGTAGCGCCAGCGGTACGGCCAGCAGAACACGACGGCGACCGCGGCCAGCCCGAACATCACGCCCAGCCCGAACGTCACCCGCCCCGAAACCGCGTTGCCCAGCAGCCCGAACACCCCCGCGAGCGCGGCCCACAGCGGATTGCGCACAGCCCGGCTGCGGATGAGCAGCATCGTCAGCAGCGCGGCCGACACCGTCCCCGCGAGCATCATCGTCGTCCGTACACCGAGCACCGCCATCAGGTACGGCGACACCACGCTGTACGACACCGCGTGCATACCGCCGTACCAGGCCATGTTGTACGCGGAGTCGGGGTGCCGGCCGACGAACTCGGCCCACGCGTCCTGCGCCGCCAGGTCACCGCCACTGTTCGCGAACGTGAAGAACCAGACGATGTGCAGTACACCGGCGAGCGCGGTGACGGACAGCACCGGATGCCGCAGCATCCGGGTACGCACCGCGAGAACGACGGCCTTGGGACGGGAGACGCGGACCGAGGTGTCGGGGGTCGCGGAGGAGGCGGTGGTGGGGGCGGGGGACGGTGTTTCCGGCGTGCCCGCGCCCGGTGGCCGGCCGTCCGCTTCCGGCAGGGGTATTCGCGGGCCGGACTCCGGGCCCGGATCGGCGTCGTCGGCGCGTTTCGGCTCCGCTGTGGCCACCTGAAGGCACTCCCCGTATGGCGTCTTCGTATCGCGTCTTCGTGTGCGCGTCGTCGTAGCGCGTCTTCTGCTCACGGTAACGGCGTGGTCACCGGCGACCTGCCTGTTTCGTGACGCTAGCACGCACCCCGCCGACCGGCGCCCGCGGCGGGCACCGGTCGGCGGGGTGCGATGCCCGCCGTGCTCCGACGGTCAGGTCAGACGCGTCAGCTTGGCAGGGAAGCCCGGCTCCACGAGGTCCTCCTGGAGGGCGACCGGGACCTTGACGGCGCCGCTGTCCGTGCCGTCGCCCACGGTGAGCGAGCCCACCTCCGTACCGGCCTTCGCCCGGTGCGGCAGCTCCCCACCGGTGAACGTCAGCTTCACCTTCAGCCCCGGCCAGCCGACGGCCTTGACGTCCTCGGTGAGGGCGACGGGCGTACGGCCGCCCAGCCCGTCGTCCACGTATCCGACGACGCTGCCCTTCTTCAGCACCGTCGTCGATTCCAGCGCGTCCTGCGCCGCCCGGATCAGCCGGTCGCCCGCGGAGAGCGCCCCGGCCAGGATTGAGTTGTCGGCACCGCCCGCGGGCTGGCGCACCACGGCACCGACGATGGTCCGGGTCTCGCCGTCGACGTCCTTCTTCGCGGCGAAGGTGAGGTTGCCCAGCGCCGAGGTGGTGGTGCCGGTCTTGATGCCGACGACGCCGTTGCTTCCCACCAACTGGTTCCAGTTGGAGTGGTTTTCGCCCTTGTAGTCGTCGTACGACATCATCGCGGCGATCTCGCGGAAGGCGGGCTGCTTCATCGCGGCCCTGCCCAGCTTCACCTGGTCCACGGCCGTACTCACCGTGGTGTTGTTCAGACCCGAGGGATCCGTGTACGTCGTGTTCGTCATGCCGAGGTCCTTCGCAGCCTTGTTCATCTTCTCGACGAACGTCTCCTCGGACCCCGCGTCCCAACGGGCGACCAGCCGTGCCACGTTGTTAGCGGACGCGATCAGGACGGCCTCCAGGGCCTCCCGCTGCGAGATCTCGTCACCGGAGGTCACGTGGACGGTCGACTCGTCCTCGGCGTCGGACTGCTTCTCCGCGGCATCGTCGATCTTGATCATCGGACCCTCGGCGCCGCTCTTGAGCGGGTGGTCGCGCAGGATCAGATACGTGGTCATGACCTTGGCGACACTGGCGATCGGCAGGGGCTTCTGCTCACCGGAGGAGCCGAAGGTGCCGATGCCCTGTACGTCCAGCGCGGCCTGCCCGGTGGCCGGCCACGGGATGTCGACCTTGCCGCCGTCGAAGGTGAACGTGTCCTCGGCGGTCAGTTCGAGCGTGGGTGTGGGGAGCGTACGCATGTTCTGCACGACCGCGAAGACGACCACCAGAAGCGCGACCAGCGGCGTCCAGATCTTGACCCGCCGCAGGGTCGTCCGCAGTGAGGTCTCCGGCGGCGGCGGGGTGTTGGTCAGTTCGGCCAGCAGATCCAGCGGCGGCTTGGGCGGCATCGGCTGCTGCCGCGTCAGCTCCGGACCGACCTGCGGGACGGCACGGGTGCCCTCGGCCGGGGGCACGGCGGGCCGTGCCTGAGCCGAAGGCGGCAGCCGCAGCGAGGTGGTGGCGGAGTCCACACGCTTCGGGGGCTTACGGGTCTCGGGGGCGTCCGGGTCCTTGAGCGGCACGAACGTGCCGGCGCGCTCGGGGACGGACTCGGGGTCCGAGTCGGGTGTGGCTCCGGGGGCGGCCTCGTCCTTGGCCTTGCTGTCGTCCCCGGGGGCGGTCCTGTCGGCGGCCTTGGCGTCCTTGGCCGCGTCGCCCAGCTTGAGCATGGTGGTGGGCTGGTCGACGGCGGGCGCGGAAGGGCGCGGGGCCTTGAAGACGGCGGTGGGCTGATCGGTGGGGGGCTCGGCGTCGCCAGTGCCCTTGCCGTCGTCGGTCTCGCCGGTGTCGTCGGCCTTGTCCGCGCTCGGCTCGGGGGTGGCCTTCGGGTCCTCGGGCTCGGGCCCGGCGTCGGTCCCGGGCTGCGGCTCGGGGCTCGCGTCCGTGTCGTCGCTGTCGCTGTCGGAGTTGCTGTCGCCGTCGTCCTCGGCCGTGGGGGCGGCTGCGCCCTCGGGGGCTGTGTCGGCGTCAGCCTCCGGCTCGGCCCCGGCCTTGGCGTCCGAGTCGGTGTCGTGCGCGCTCTCGGGCTCGTCCCCTGCCTCGGCCCCGTCGGCCCCGTCGGACTCCTCGGACTCCTCGGACCTCTCGGACTCCTCGGTCGCACCGGCATCGTCGGCCGGCCCGCCCCCGGAAGCCCCGCTGGAGCCCTCGTCCCGGCTTGCGCCGCCGTCCTTGCCGTCCTCCGGGTCGCTCTGGGCGCCCGTGCCGCCGTCGGCGGCGTCCTCGGCCTCCTGGGAGCCCTTGGCGCCCTCGCTGCCCTCGCTCTGATCCACGTCCTCGGCGGACCGTACCCACGCCGCGACAACGTCATGCAGCTGATCGTCACCATCCGTAGCGGAATCGTCACGCCCGTCAGGTGTCCCGTCCGCGGATTCGGAGTCCGCGGCCTCGACGGAGTCCTCGGCCTCCTCGCCGTCGGTCTGCGCGTCACGCACCGACAGCACCCGGGTGGCCGTGTCCACGCCCCCGCGCTCGCTCGCGGCCTTCGGCGACGTGGACGAAGTCGAAGCCGAAGCTGTTGATGTCGGCGACGGTGACGAAGTGTCACGGGTCACCGCCAACCGGGGGTCCCGCTTCCCGGCGGCGCCTCCCTCGCTCCTGGCTTCGGGAACCGGACCCGCGCTCCCCGGCGTCGGTTCTGCCGACGACTCGCGCTGCTTCGACCTGTCGGGGGACTCGCCCGCCACCGATGCCTCCTCCTTGCGCCGCGCGTCGCGCGTACGCCAACCGAACCGTGAAACCGTTCCGCCACCCACGACAGCGCTTCACGGCGCTGCCCGAACCCTCTACCAGTGTCCTGTGTGTGGACTTCCCCCAGGTGGTAGACGAGAACGACATACCTATCGGTTCCCTAACAAAGCAGTCACGTGCTCTCGACAGACCAATGTGAGAGGGGTCACCCTGTCATTCATCCACGCGGGGAGGCATGGATGGGCAGGAGCCGCAGAACACTTCCGGAAGAGCTTCTGCTGCTGGCATTGGACCCGACCACGGGTACCACTGCACAGCCGCAGTCGCTCGACCTTGGTCTGGCCGGAGCGCAGCTAGTGGAGCTGGCGCTGGCCGGACGGATAGCCCCGGACGGGGATCGTATCGCCGTGGTGGTACCACGGCCGACTGGAGATCCGACATTGGACTGCGCGTTGGAGTTGCTGCGAAGGCGCGGCGCTCCGGTCCGGGCGGTCAACTGGATTGGCGGGCCGCGTCTAGGGCTCCGCCAGACCTACCTCTCGCATCTGGAGCGGTGCGGCATGGTGCATGCCGTGGCCGGTCAGATGTGCGGGGTGTTGCCGACGACTCGCTACCAGGCGACGGACACCGAGATCAGCCGGGAGATCAAGGCCCGGCTGGACTCAGCAATCCGTACCGGCGTGCCACCGGACCCACGGACCGCGGCGCTCGCCGCACTGGCGCACGCCGTGGGCCTCGGCAAGCACCTGTACCCGGGGAACGAGGGTCGCTCCTCACGTTCCCGGTTGCGGGACTTGATCCGGCACGACCCGATGGGCGGGCTGGTGGCGCACGCCGTGATGGACGTGCAGAACGGTGTGGCGGCCCAGCCACGCCGCAACCCGGCCCCGGCAGGAGGCCGTCAGGCCGCCACCGCCGGCGGCGGGGGCGGACCGGAACCCGCCCGTGGCGTTCCGGCCCAACCGCGCCACGGATCCATGGCGCGCGCGGTGGCCCATTAGGACCACTGACGGGCCACGGCACCACCGACCCGGTCACGGGAGCCGCTGTCCGAGCGGGGCGGAGAGAGTGCGCGCACTCTCTCCGCCCCGCTCGGCGTGCCGGAAAACCGTCACCGTACCGACTCCGTACCGATCCGTGCCGCCATCACCCTGCGAACGGGGGTGTACTCGCTGGATATCCGCTGTTTTCCAGCGGCAGGAAGCGCCTTGGTGGCAGTCTGCTCAACACCAGATACGCAAAGTGGCAAGTACGAGTAAGTACGAGGCACGCAGCCGGAGGTGCACGTCCCGTGGCGTCCAATGTCAATCCCACCGTCAGGCGACGCCGGCTGGGCCAGGAGCTGCGCAGGCTCCGTGAGCTCAAGGGCATGACGGCGGAGGAAGTGGCGGAACGACTGCTGGTGTCGCAGTCGAAGATCAGCCGGCTGGAGAACGGCCGGCGCAGCATCAGCCAGCGTGACGTCCGCGACCTCTGCGGCGTCTACGAGGTCGAGGACCAGCGGATCGTCGAGTCGCTGATGCAGATGGCCAAGGACTCGCGCCAGCAGGGCTGGTGGCACGCCTTCGGCGACATCCCGTACAGCGTCTACATCGGCCTGGAGACGGACGCGGAGTCGCTCAGGGTCTACGAACCCCAGATCGTCACCGGCCTGTTGCAGACCGGGGCGTACGCGGAGGCCATCATCCGGGGCGGTTCGCCGGAGGCGTCGGAGCAGGAGAACGACAAGCGCGTCGAGGTGCGTCTGCGCCGGCAGAGCCGCGTCACCGCCGAGACGGACCCGCTGCGACTGTGGGTGGTCCTGGACGAGGCGTCGCTGCGCCGGGTCGTCGGGAGCCGGCAGGTCATGCGTGAACAGCTGGAGCACGTCATGGAGTTGTCGCAGCAGCCGCACATCACCGTGCAGGTGCTGCCGTTCGAGGTCGGCGCGCACTCGGGCATCAACGGCCAGTACTCCATCCTGGAGTTCGCGGACGCGGCCGATTCGAGCGTCGTGTACATCGAGGGCGTGACCAGTGACCTGTACCTGGAGAAGCCGCACGACGTGCAGAAGTACACCGTGATGTACGAGCACCTGCGGGCCCAGTCCCTGAACGTGGAGCAGTCCCGCCAGCTGGTCGAGCGGGTCGCGAAGGAGTACGCGCGCTGACGTCCCAGCAGGACGGCTACGGCTCTCCGGCAGGCAAAGGGGCGGCACTGTACACCGCTGACATGCCTCGCTGGAAGACTCTCCTGGAATATGCCACCCAGTCGAGTGAATGGCCGCTCCGGAAAAGGATGTTGGCGAGTAGCGTCGATCACGCCAACCGGCAGTGAGGGTTGGCGCAATCCGTTCTGCGGTTCCCCGCCGGAATACGCGGCCCGGTGACAGCGACTCAGCAACTGGCTACGGAGCGAACATGGCAATTCGTCTGGGCGCCACGGAAACGTGGACGACGTCCTCCTACACCAACAACAACGGCGCGTGCGTGATGGTCAGGTCGGCCACAGAGGAAGCACTGGAACTCGGGGACACCAAGATCCCCGAGGGCCCGAAGCTGGCCTTCCCCACGGACGCGTGGAGCGCTTTCGTGGCCTCGGTGAAGGCCTGAGAAGGCCACAATCGCACGGGGACGGGCAACGAGGGACAGACAGCAGAGGCAGACAGAGGGCCGTCAGCAGCCCCACCACGACGGACTGCCTGCCGGCGGCACCCACCACAAGCCCGGTCCCCTCCCCAGCACGACTGAAGAGCCCTCTCGACGAGACCGCCGTCCTTGCCGAGAGGGCTCGGCCCGTGCCCGCGTTCCACGGCCTCGGCTTCGACAGCTTCGCTACCGCACAGCTCTCACCGCGTCGCCCTCACCGCACCGGGAACGCCACGTCGCACACCGGGTCCTCGGCCCCCGCGGCGCCCCAGTCCGCGAAGTACACCTCCCGGCAGGGCCCAGCGGCCGTCAGCCCCTCGGCCGCCATCCACTGCTCCACCGCCTCGAACGCGGCCAGAATCTGCGGATGAGCCACCTGAGCCTTGGTGATCCGGGTGCAGGCCAGCCGCTGGGCCGGCTCCACCCGCACCGCCGTCCGTCGGGCCCGCCCCTGTGCCTCGGCCCAGGCCCGAGCCGCCGCCTCGTCGGCGACCGGCACGCACGCCTCGGCCGGACCGTCGCTCTCCATCGACACCTCGGAGTGATAGGCGACGAACGGCACCCCGGCCACGCCCCCGCACGCGGACGCGGCCTCCTCCAGCCGCCCCAGCGCCGACCCGATCCACGCCGGCAACTCGTCCGCCAGCGTGTGCCGCGTCTCGGTGATCAGCACCTGCCGCGGTACGTCCACCGTCTCGACCACGAACTTCCCGTACATCTCGGAACTCCTCCCGGAGAGTCGTCCACGGAGGTACTCGGCGAGCGTCCGCTGCCCGGCGATCCGCGCCTCGACGTCCGCCCAGTAGGCGGCGAGCCGGTCGGCGGCCACGGCACTGTCGTCCGCGTCGACGACCTCGGCGATCCGGGCGAGCGGCATGTCCAGCTGCCGCAACAGCGCCACCGTCCGGGCCCGCTCGGCCTGGCCCGCCCGGTAGAACCGGTACCCGGTGACCTCGTCGACCCGCGCCGGAGCCAGCAGCCCCAGCCGGTCGTACAACCGCAACGCCTTGGCCGACAACCGCGCCCGCGCCGCGAACGCGCCGATCCCGAGCAGTTCCTCGTCCACCGCGCCATCCTCCGCGCCGGGCAGCCCTTCAGCCCGACGACACGAACGCTCACCCCTGCCCCAGGGGCAAGGTCAACGCCCCGAGGGACCCGAGGGCGCTCTACTGGAGGCCGCTCCACTCCGGGACATTCCGTCCGGCTATCCGAGCGCGCCCTCGACCGCCGCCACGACCTCCGCCGCCTCCGGCTCGGTCTGCGGCGAGAAACGGGCGACGACCTTGCCGTCCCGCCCGATCAGGAACTTCTCGAAGTTCCAGCGGATGTCCCCGCTGTGCCCCTCGGAGTCGGCGAAGCCGACCAGCCGCTCGTACAGCGCGTGCCGCCCCTCCCCGTTGACCTCGACCTTCTCGGTCATCGGGAAGGTCACGCCGTACGTCGCGGAGCAGAACTCGGCGATCTCCTCCGAGGTGCCCGGCTCCTGCCCCATGAACTGGTTGCAGGGCACGCCGAGCACCGTGAAGCCCTTCGCCGCGTACTGCTCGTGCAGGCGCTCCAGACCGGCGTACTGCGGGGTCAGCCCACACTTGGAGGCCACGTTCACGACGAGCACGACCTGGCCCGCATACTGCGCGAGCCCGGCGGACCCGCCGCTCAGAGCACCGATCTCGACATCGAGGGGAGAAGAACCGTTGGTCTCTACAGTCGTCATAACCGGATGCTAGCTCCGGGACGTGACGAGACATAACAGGGAGCGGCGTACGCAACGTGACGCCCGCGTGTTACGCGGCGCCCCGCCCCGCCGCCCCGTCCACCTCGCCTGTGGATCCGACGACACGCCGAACACCGCGCACCGTCGACGCCCTCGGCTTCTGCTGCGCAGGCCCCCGAGATCAAAAATGACCGATCCGCTTCCCCTCCTTCTCCGCCTCCTTGGCCATCCATGCCCGACAGCCCGCTCGGGCCAAGGCCCCCACAGCCAAGGAGGCGAGGACGGCGCCCCAGTCGATGACATGCGGCATCCCGGGAAAGAACGCGAAGAACGCCAGCGTGGCGACAAGCCCCACGACGAACGACACGATCCCGCCCCGGCGCCGACGCGCCGCGTACCTCGGACCCGTGTCCGAACCATGCTGCTCGGTCATGAGACGCTCACTTCGTGATGTGGTGACACTGACCTGACCCGCTTCACCCCGTTGACATAGAGGTGCGCGCACGCCTTGCCGTACCGCGGCAGGCGGTGTGGGGAGTTGCTGCGCATGGGGTCGATCTTGCATTCACTGTGCGTTCTGCCGCGGGACGTCCGGTAGGTCCTGTTGTTCGTGTCGGAGTAGGCGAAGTCGATGCGCCAGTTGCAGAAACCGCTGCTGAGTGCCCCCACGAAGGCGCAGTCGACTCCGGCGTTCTGGTATGTGATCTCCTTGCCGCTCCCGCGGATGGCGTGCGTGAACATGCACCCGGTCGGGACCTTCATCGTCACGCCACCGACGGTGTACTCGAAGGTGCGGACCGGAGTTGAGCCGATCGCGCCGGCGTGGGCGGCGGACGGCGTCGTGGCGATGAGAGCGGCGGCCGAGCGCCCGACATACGACCGGATCATGGTGATCCCCTCCTGGATGTTTCCTGACGAACATTGAGAACAACCAGGAACAGCTCCTCCCGGTTTGCTGCCGAGAGGCCATTTCATCACCACAGGTGACTGCGTGATCCCCGCACTGACCAGCAGAAACGTTCCCTTTGTCGGCCGTTCCGATCATCAGTCCCGAGGAGCGAAGCGAAGGGGTGGGGGAGCCGACCCGTATCGGCTCCCCCACCAGCCCGACCGTCTACGCCTTGCGCGCCACTCCGCAGTAGGCGTCCACGGCCTTCTCGTCGTCCTCGCCCGGCGTCCCGGCCTCGGACCGCCACTCCGGGACCCGTACGACACCCGGCTCGACCAGCTCGAGGCCGTCGAAGAACCCGGCGATCTCCTCGACCTCCCGGACGTAGTACGGCACGGCGCCGCTCGAGTTGTACGCGTTCGACGCCGCGATCATGCCCTCGCTCGTCGCCGTACTGTCGCTGATCACGAGGTAACTGCCCGAGGGAAGCCCGGCCATGAGGCGGTTCACCAGGTCACGCGCCTGCTTGTAGTCGGCGACATGGCCGAGCGTGTTGAGGATCATCAGGGCGACCGGCTGGGACAGGTCCAGCGTCCCGGCGGCGGCCCGCAGGACGGACTCGGGGTCGTAGAGGTCGGCGTCCAGATAGTCGGTCCGGCCCTCGGGAGTGCTGGTCAACAGCGCGTTGGCGTGGGTCAGCACGATCGGGTCGTTGTCGACGTACACGATCCGCGCGTCCGGAGCGACGCGCTGCGCCACCTGATGCGTGTTGTCGGCGGTCGGCAGCCCCGTACCGACGTCCAGGAACTGCCGTACCCCCTCCTCCCCGGCCAGATGCGTGACAGCCCGCCCCAGGAACTGCCGACTGGTGTGCGCCACGTCGACCAGCCCGGGGAATATGTCCTTGATCTGGTCCCCGACCTCCCGGTCGACCTCGTAGTTGTCCTTGCCACCGACGAAGTAGTTCCAGAACCGGGCCGAGTGCGGCTTCGTCGTATCGATGCGGGCACGTGTCTCGAAACCGGCGCTGTCCTGAGTAGTGTCCTCCGACACGGCTGAGCCTCCTGTGATGAGCGTGACCAGTGGGGCCAACGTAGGTGAACGTGACGGGTTTTGTGCCTGGTCGGCGGCAAACCCCGTGGTCGAAGTGCCTGTTCCAGCCACTTCGCAGCACGCCTCGGCTCCATCTGCCCCCTTTGTGGGTACGCCGGCTGAGGGCCGTCCCCGCAGGCGGCGAACGGGGCCCTGCGCACCCAGCCGGCGGACGCGGCAGCTGAGCGGGCGTGGGCGTGTCAGCCGCAATCGCTCTCGGGTATGTCGTGCTGCGTGACGGGATCGGTGCTGGTGCCGTTGACACGCAGGATGCCGCCGTCGCGCTTCCGGTTCAGGTCGTACGTACCGAAGCGGAAGGGGCGATACCGCTGTCGACCGACCACGAGCCGATCGTGACCTCGTCGCTCCGAACGCCTTCCGGTCTGCGCTCGCGGCCGGACTGATGTGCGACGACGGCTTGGCCACACCCCGGCTGCGTCGGTGGCCGCACAGACCCCGTAAGCAACACGTGGTGCCCGGGAAGGCAGCTCGACGGACCTCCCCGGGCACCACGGACAGAACACTGGCGAGGGTCAGCTCACCACGTACAGCTTCTTCGGCCAGCCGATGCGGTCCAGGCGCTCGAACAGGTCCTTGATGTTGGTCGGGTTGAGCTTGATGCAGCCGTTGGAGTAGTAGTCGTTGGGGTTGCTGTTGGTCCACCGCTCGGACTCGATGGTGCCCTGCTTGCCGTTCGGCTTCATCTCGCTGTGGATGAACAGTTCCGTGCGCTTGGTGCCGTTGTGGCACTTGCGGTCAGAGATCTTGATGACCAAGCCGTTGATGATGCCGTCGAAGTCCTTGCGGTGCCACTCGACGGCATACGGCTTGCTCGCCCCGGCGTTGGGCAGCCAGCCCTTGCCGACGGCGCAGGTGTCCTTGACCTGTCCCGAGCCCGCCTTGTACGTCTTGATCACCTTGTCCCGGCCGGGAGTGCGCTTGACCAGTTCGAGGCGGGAGTTCGTGACCGAACCCTTGTCGAAGCGCAGGTAATGGGCGTCGGTCGCCCGGGCGGACGCCTGGGTCTCGGTGCGTGCCTGCGCCGGGGCGGCCGTGGTGGCGCTCAGGCCACCGACGAGGACGGCGGCGAGCGCGAGGGGGACGATGCGTGCGGACCGTGCGTTCTTGCGCATGAGAACACTCCTGTGTGACGTGCGATGTGTGACGTGCGATGTGTGGCATGTGGCTGTACGTGACTGTTGCGCCGGCAGCACAGACCCTGCTGGCAGGGGTGCCGTCCGGCAAGGGATGTCCGGTGTCCCGGACAGTCCGGTGCTGTCCTGACTGGTCACCACTGCTTTCCGGACAAAGATCCGGGCGCGACAGGGATCCCTTGCTGCCTGTCAGGCGGAGGGGCAAGGATGGCGCCATGGACACCACGGGGGGTGTTGATCCCGAATGCGCGCACAGCGTCGAGCAGTTCGTCGGCATGATGAAGCGGCTCAAGGACGCGTCGGGACTGACGTACCGGCAACTTGAAGAGCGCGCCGAACGGGACGGGCGGGTCCTTCCGCGCAGCACGGTCGCCGATGTGCTGCGCAGACAGGCGTTGCCGAAGCCGCACATCCTGAATGCCTTCGTCCACGTCTGCGGGGCGGGCGAGCATGCCGACGCCTGGCTGCAGGCCCGTACCCGTCTTGCGACGGTGGACAGTTCGGCGACCGGTTCGACTGAAGAGGTTCCCGCCGTCGACGGCCGTGCCGCCTTCCCGTCGCCGTCGCAGGCCGACGGCGACGATGACGACGGTGGCCTTTCCGAAGCCGGCGGTGCGCGCGGGCCCGGCGTGGAGGAGGCTGCGGGCCCCTCCGCGATCCCGTCGGATCCCGGGCCCGTGCCGATACGACTGTGGCGCCGGCACCGTGCCGTGGTGCCCATACTGTTGGCGTCGCTGTCCGCCGTGCTCCTGGCGGGCACCGTCTTCTGGCTGGTCCTGCCTGACGATCCTGCGGTGCCTGTGCCCTCGCCCCAGGATTCGGCACCCGAGTGGTACAGCATCCGACCGGCCCGGGCTACCGACCTGTGTGTGACCGAGGGCCGTGAGCCCGGCGGTGACAGCGAGCGGCCGGTTGCCGTGCAGCGCCCGTGCGGTCGGTCCACACCGCCGTACACCAGACTGGATCCGCTTGGTGGCGGCCGTTTCTTCGTCAGGTGGGCCCACCCCATGCATGGTTGGGGATGTCTGACGGTTCTCCCCAGCGGACTGCTCGAACCCTGGGACGACTGTCGCAGTGATAGGACCTCCCAGGTGTTCACGTTCGAGCGGGTCGAGACGGCCGGCACGCGAACCTCAAGCACCCGGCGGGCCAAGGCGTATCGGATACGGTCCGCGCACGGGCAGTGCGTCGGCATCGCGGGTACGGATCCCAAGGCCACGACAGCCGTGACGGCCGCCGGGCCCTGCGCCGACACCGCCGCCCAGCACTTCTTCCTGGTCCCCGAGGCCGAACCGGCAAAGAGCGCGCTGCCCTCGGCCTCCAGCTGACGGCGGGTGTGCGTCGGCCGAAGCCAGAGGCACGGTTCACCCCATGGCCATGGCCGAGGCGGTGACACTCGTCGGTCGTCACCGCGGTCGGCCACGCCACGCCGGCGCGGCGCGCGGCCGACTGCGCCGGCCGCGCGACCGGCACGGCTTTGGGCGCCGGGGTGACTCTGCTGCGCAATTCGCCGGCCCCGTAGGAACAGCCGCTCGGAGCGCGGGCATGGCCGCGTCGTCGCAGGTCGCAGGTCGCAGGTCGCAGGTCGCGGAGTGCGGTCCTGCGGCCCCGAGGAAGTGTGCAGCAGAGTCCGGGGTCAACCGGGCGACGTCGTCGCGGTGGCCGCCGGTCGGGGCGGCCGCGTCTTCGGCGCGTCATGCCCCAGCCGAAGCCGAGCGGCTGCGGCGGAGGAGCGCTGGTGTAGAACCTTTCACTCGCACGGGCTGAAATCTGTCGTGACTGCTGTAGACATGCATTCGCGAGGGAGTTAATGTGTCTGTTGTAGCCAGGAAGTCAGTGAGGCGTGGCAGACACGGACTGCCCGCGCGGAACGCAGTTTGTGGCACGGCGGTGGAGTGGTGGGGCCGGAGTAGGCTTTGGGTCCCCTCGCTGATCGCCGGGCCCGGTGGCCTCGTGAGGGCTGCCGGCAGTACGCAGGACCCGCAGGACCAAGAGGTTTGTCAGAAGGAAGAGAAAAGGAGGCGGACGCCATCAGGATCGCCCGGGCGAGAACGGTTCGCCCGGGTACCGCAGGCCCCGGAACGGAAGGTGGTCCCACGGTCACGTATCCGCGATCCCCGCACTCTCCGCCCCCCTTCGGGGCGCGGTGCGGAAACAGAAGGCCGGCCTCGCAGTAAGCCGGCCGATGGTGTTACAAATCCCTCGGGGCCTTGGTGCCGTACGGCACCAAGGCCCCTCGACGCATTCCCCCATCAGAGGTGCAGATGACCGCAGACACACCGCTCGACCGAATCGACGACGACGACTACCCCGCTTACACCATGGGACGAGCAGCGGAGATGCTCGGTACCACGCCCGCCTTCCTGCGGGCCCTCGGTGAAGCGCGGTTGATCACGCCCCTGCGCTCCGAGGGCGGCCACCGCCGCTACTCCCGCTATCAGTTGCGTATCGCCGCTCGCGCCCGGGAGATGGTTGACCAGGGCACCTCCGTCGAGGCGGCTTGCCGCATCATCATCCTGGAGGACCAACTCGAAGAGGCCCAGCGCATCAACGACGAACTGCGACGCGGCGATGTCGGGTCCAGCCACAAGGCGGACGCCTGACCTGCACCTCACCGTGGACGGTAGCCCCACCAGGCCCGTGGCCGGCAGACGATCGGGCCGGGCGTCGCAGTCCGGCCTGGGACGGCAGCCCGAGGAGACGCGTGGCCAGTGCTGCCGTGCCGTCATTCAGACCGGCAGCCGAGTCCCGCCGTCCGGTCCGCACGCGAGGTGCCGGTCGCACAGGCCGCGGCTCACCAGGTGTCCCCGAGGGGAGCGCCCGGAGCTGTGGTCGCCCTCGCGCCGGGCTGATGCGGCTTGTGGACGCGCGACCGCTCCGGGTGTGTCACCCGGAGCGGGGCACAGGTCGACGGCGACGCTGTAAGAGATCACGCCCACCGGCTCGACCGGCTGACGAGGACGGGAAAACAAGCCGGCTCGGGCCCTCACTGCTGTCCCGGTACCGGCTCGCACCTCTCCCGTCGGTCAGATGGACAGGGGGGCACCAAGCATCGCGGAAGCCCGCTGGAGCGGGTCGACGATCTTCGCCTCCGCGGCCTCTGCGGCATGGGGAACGGTGCGGCAGGTGAAGCCGAGCTGGGCCATGGCCCGGAGGACTTCGCCGCCGCTGAAATCACGGCGGTCCTGGCGGGTGATGACCTGGCCGACCTGCTTGGCGGGGTAGTGGCGGCGCCCGATGATCACGGAGTCGCCGGTGACCGGCTCCGGCTTGACGCCCTTCATCGCTTCCAGCACGCCACCCTTGGTGAGCTCGAACGGAAAGCGGGCAATGACACAACGCACGATGCCTCACAAGGAGAAGAAGGAGGGGGGCCGACCGTGATGAGGAGGTTCAGCGGGAGAGGGCGAGGACGCCCAGGGCGTTGCCGTGTTCGTCGACCACGGGCAGGGCCCCGAGCCGCCGGTGTCGCATCGCGTGCTCGGCCTCGGCCACCGTGGTCAGCGGCGAGGCGAAGGCCCCGCCGTCGTCGGAGATGTCGCGCAGGCGGACCCGGTCGGTGTATCCGGAACTTTTCCGCACGGCGGTGAGCCGGGCCTGGGTGACCAGGTCGGTGTACTGGCCGTCCTCGTCGCAGACGACGAGGTGACCCGTGCGGGCGGCGGTCATGACGGACAGCGCCACCTCGACGGTCATGTCGTCCCAGACCTGGGGCCCGGCCGCGTCCATGGCATCGGAAGCCGTCCTGTGCCCGGTGTGGGTACTCGTTGAGCGGGAATGCATCTGGACCAGCGTCAAGAGGTGCCTCCTGCAGAGATGGGTCAGCTTCCTGATCAGGACGGTTCCAGGCTTCGGATTCCAGGTTCTAGGCTGCCGCGTCGGAGACGGACCGCCGTGCGGGCGCGCGCCGGGTCGCCGAAGCGGAGCGGCGCCGGCCGCGTGAGGTGGCGCCGCGCTTGGGGCGTTCGACCACCGGTGCGGTGATGACGACCGGGATGCCGGAGGGGGCCTGGGCGCCGGTGATGCGGTGCAGGGCCTCCGCGCCCGCGCGGACCTGGGTGGTGTGCGGGACGATGCCGGCCATTTCCATGAGGCGGGTCATGGCGCGGCGCTGGTTCGGGGTGACCAGGGTGACGACGCTGCCGGACTCGCCGGCACGGGCCGTGCGGCCGCCGCGGTGGAGGTAGTCCTTGTGGTCGGTCGGAGGGTCGACGTTGACGACGAGGTCAAGACTGTCGACGTGGATGCCGCGCGCAGCGACGTTGGTCGCCACCAGCACGCTGACGTGCCCGTTCTTGAACTGCGTCAGCGTACGGGTGCGCTGCGGCTGCGACTTGCCCCCATGCAGGGCGGCGGCCCGCACCCCGCTGTTCAGGAGGTGCTCGGTGAGGCGGTCGACGGCGTGCTTGGTGTCCAGGAACATGATCACGCGGCCGTCGCGTGCGGCGATCTCGGTGACGGTCGCGTGCTTGTCGGCGCCGTGGACGTGGAGCAGGTGGTGCTCCATCGTCGTGACCGCGCCGGCCGACGGATCGACGGAGTGCACGACGGGGTCGCTCAGGTAGCGGCGCACGAGCAGATCGACGTTGCGGTCGAGAGTGGCGGAGAACAGCATGCGCTGCCCCTGGGGGCGGACCTGGTCGAGCAGGGCGGTGACCTGCGGCATGAAGCCCATGTCGGCCATCTGGTCCGCCTCGTCGAGGACGGTGATGGACACCTGGTCCAGTCGGCAGTCGCCGCGTTCGATGAGGTCCTTGAGGCGTCCGGGGGTGGCGACGACGATCTCGACGCCGCGGCGCAGTGCGCCGGCCTGCCTGCCGATCGGCATCCCTCCCACGACCGTGGCCAGGCGCAGCTTCACTGAGCGGGCGTACGGCGTGAGCGCGTCGGTGACCTGCTGGGCCAGCTCACGCGTCGGTACGAGGATCAGCCCCAGCGGCTGCCCGGGCTCCGCGCGCTGCCCAGCCGTACGGGCCAGCAGAGCCAGCCCGAAGGCGAGGGTCTTGCCGGAACCGGTGCGTCCCCGGCCGAGGACATCACGGCCGGCGAGCGAGTTCGGCAGCGTCGCGGCCTGGATCGGGAACGGTACGGTCATGCCCTGTGAGCCGAGCGCGGCCAGCAGCTCCGCGGGCATGTCGAGATCGGCGAAGCTCGCCACGGCGGGCAGCGCCGGGGTGATCGTCTTCGGGAGGGCGAACTCACCCTGCAACGCGGCGGGGCGGCGACTGGAACCGTTGGAACGAACCGGTCCGCCGGAGCGGCTCGGGGACGACGAGCCGAACCGGTTGCCGTTCTTCCCCGGGGCGGCGCTGCCGTTCCGGGTGCGGGCGAAGCGGTCGTTCGTGCGTGTGCGATTCATGCGGGACCTTCCTTGACGCGGCACATGTCAAGGAATTCCCGCAGCAGTGAGCGGCATGGGGAATTGCAAGAATGAGCCGAATGGAACACGAAAATAAATCGTGCGCCACGATGTGGTCGAGAGGGGATGTTCTGGCATCCCCGAAAGGGAATCCGTGTGCTTAATTCCGCGGATTCCTCATATTCGTCCCGCAGGCGAAACCACTGCAGGACATGCGTACAGCTGGGGCCCGCACCCCGAAGGATGCGGGCCCCAGCTGTAAGTGTGCGTCGGCGTCAGGCGGGAACGATGTTCTCGGCCGTCGGGCCCTTCTGGCCCTGCGCGATGTCGAAGCTCACCTTCTGGCCTTCGAGCAGCTCGCGGAAGCCCTGGGCAGCGATGTTCGAGTAGTGGGCGAACACGTCAGCGCCGCCACCGTCCTGCTCGATGAAGCCGAATCCCTTTTCTGCGTTGAACCACTTCACGGTGCCAGTAGCCATGTCTTGTTCTCCTTCGGGGCAGTGAGTCGGCACCCGCACTGTACGGATGCCGTGTCGCCGCGATGATCACCCCGCCGGAAAAGACCGGTGCCAAAAGGCACTTCCAGTGGCGAAGAAGCCGACTGAGAAGAACTTGGAATTCGGGAACCACAACTGCAACTGGGATCGACAGTAGCACGTTGCGGAGGTCCGCGTGTGTTGGATAATTCCGCTCCGATCGTTACTGCAAGGAAACTGCCCGCACGGTTCCGTAAAACTCTCACTTCGCGGGTGCAGATATAATGTTGTCCAGACCCTGCTGGTCCGTAAATTCCCGACTCCGGCCACGAGGACGAAAACCCGGACCGGTGAAGGCGGACAGCGGTGGGCCGGTGCCGACGCGTCCCGGCCGTCGCGAGCATCGTCGGACCCTGGGCAGTGGTTCAGCCGTGGGTCAGGCCCTGGAGGCCGACCACGCGCAGCAGCTCCAGCCGTTCATGGGACTCACTGCCGGGGCGGGCGGTATGGACGATCGGCCGCTGGTCGTGCTCCGGGCTCAGCAGCACCTCGCAGCCCAGCTCCAGCAGGCCGACGACCGGATGCAGGAAGCGCTTGACGTCGCTGCGACGCACGGCGACATCATGGGTGTCCCACAGCGCCGAGAACTCCTCGCTCCGGGCGCGGAGCCGGCGTACGAGCCCCGCCGGCCGTGCGTCGTCCGGCCGTGCGTCGTCCGGCCGGGCGGCCCACCGGCGGCGGCGTCGGGAAATAAGTCCGATCGGTGTATTTCTGTGTCCATATGGTCGTTAAGGGTGGCGGTGCTGCGAGGTGACCCATAACGTCGGGATCATGAGGAAATACCAGGCCACATGCCTTAGTTGCGCCATCGCGCCCCTCGTCGTCGGCATGGGCGCCCTCGCTCCGGCCGCCTCCGCCCACAGCGGACCCGAGCAAGTGGTCCGTCCGGGCCAGTCCGTCCAGAAGGCCGTCGACGCGGCCAGCCCCGGAGCCACCATCGTCCTGACGCGGGGCACCTACCGCGGAAGCGTCACGATCACCAAGCAGCTGACCCTCCGGGGCGCGGGCGAGCAGACCGTGATCGTGCCCGGAAAGAACGAGGAGGCACGGAGCGCGTGCGCCAAGGCGGGGAACGGCATCTGCGTCACCGGCAAGGACAAACAACCCGTCACCGAGGTGCGGATCCGGTCACTGACCGTCGAAGGGTTCAAGAAGAGCGGTGTCTTGGCCACGCGCACCGACCGACTGGAGGTCCACCGGGTGACCGCCCGGGACAACGGCCAGTGGGGCATCGCGCAGGATCGTTCCACCCGCGCCTCGTTCCGCCGCAACACCGCAAGCGGCAACGGCGACGCCGGGCTGTACACCGCCAACGTGTTCGAGGCTGACGCGGAGAGCAAGACCCTCGACACCCGCAACACGGTGATCAGCGGCAACCGCCTGACAGGCAACCGGATCGGCATGAGCACCCGCCGGCTCAGGAACCTCACCGTCGAACACAATGTCATCACCAGGAACTGCGCGGGTGTCTTCGTCGTGCTGCCGCGCACGGTGGGCGACCTGACCGTCCGCCGCAACGTGGTCTACAAGAACAACACATACTGCCCCGCCACCGCGCGCCTGCCCCACCTCCAGGGGGTCGGCATCGTCCTCGTCGGTACGAAGAAAGTGCTGGTGACGCAGAACGCGGTCCGCGACAACGTGGGTAACTCGCCGTATTCCGGCGGGATCGTCGTGTTCGGCAGCATGGACGGCATCCCCAACGAGGGGAACGTTGTCCGCGACAACCTGGTGCTGGGCAACCGCCCGGGGGACCTGGTCACCCGCGACGGCAAGGGGAAGGACAACAAGTTCATCAACAACGTCTGCCGGACCTCCGAACCGGCCGGCGCGTGCTGACCGGCCAGGCCGCGGCGGCCCGGGGCAGCCGTCTCCGGGGGACGCGAGCGCGATGACAACAGGGGAAGGCACCCTTCCCCCGGCATGCGGCTACGGGCGCTGTCCCACCGCGGGATCTGCGCTTCCACAGCTGCGGCGCGCGGGCAACACCGCGCACTCCCACACGTGCGGCACACGGGTAACACCTGGGCCTCCACGGCCGGGGCCGGCACGCGGCAGCCGATGACGCGGATGGGCCGCAGCGGCTCGCGGGCCGCGTTGATCCACCAGCACATGACCAGTGACCGTGACCGGGCCGTCACCGACCGGCTCGGTGCCATGATCCTGGGCGGTGGGGGAGCGGCGTCGGGCTCCTCCGGAGAGAACGCCGAGCGGACGTAGCGGCACGCGTGTGGCACGACGCCCGGAACGACAAAGGGCCGGCCCGGGAGGGAACCCCTCCTGAGCCGGCCCTTCTCTCTGTGCCCCGGCAGGAGAGGAAGCGGCGGATGCCGGCGGGACGTGGTGGCCGTTCCCCCGCACACCTCGTCCTGCCTGTCGTCGGCATCGGCGGCAGGGTGGATGACGTAGCGATGTGTCCGTACGGAGTAGCGCCCGGGGCGTTGCTGCCGCTTGGCGGGTGCCGCTGTACGAGCCCCCGACCGCGACGACCGGCCGGGGCGAGGAACGCCTGCCAGAACTGGCAAAGCCGGCTCGGAGTGCCACATGGCAGTGGTTGGAGTGCACCAGGGTCACGTCCACGGACGTGACCTCGTATCGGCGGAACGGCGCGATGGGCCGGGGCGATCAGAGTGCCGCGGTCGCAGCTGTCACCGCCGTTGGATCCGCGTCTTCTGGCTCGTGATCTCCCTGGTGGGCGGAGTCCGCAGAACCGAGGACACGAGCGGGACGGGCAGTGCGGCGGGCGCCGGCGGGAGGTGCGGTGGGGCTCCTGATGTACATGTGGAGTTCACCGCATGAACCTGAGCCGGCAACCAGGCCCTTCACGGAGATCGAAACGGTGTGCCCAGCCCCGTCAAGTCGAGCACCAGTGCGGCGGCCGATTCCGTTGCCGTGCCGCTGTCAGGAGCCCGCCGTCATGATGGACAAGCTACTCCCGAGGCGTGCCACCACTGTCTCCCCCGACCGCGTCGGCGGGGCGGACCGGGCCAGGAATCCGTGGTGGGACAACACCCGGTTCCTCTCCGCCATGCTGATCGTGATTCTGCACACCGGCGGCAGCATCATGGCGCGAGAAGAGGTGCTGCACTCCTTCCACATCGCCAGCTGGGCCTTCCGGGTGCCTGCCTTCGTCATGTTGGCCGGTGTGTTCAGCAGCGCGGGGCCGCTCGGCCCCCGCTCCCTGCGCACCCTGCTGCAGAGCATCGTGCTGCCCGCCCTCGCGTTCAGCTTGCTCTACTCGCTGGAGAAGTACTGGCTGGGCAACGAGTTCATCGTGCATGTCGTCCAACTGCCGTGGACCCTGTGGTTCCTGATGTCCCTCTTCTTCTGGCGGCTGCTCCTGCCGTTGGTGGTCCAGCTGCGTCACCCACTGCTCGTCACCACGGGCGTCGCCCTCGCCGTGGGGTATGTCGAGGAGTTCGGGATGGCCTTCTCGGCGAGCCGCACGCTCGTCTACCTCCCGCTGTTCTATCTCGGCTGGCGGATCGGCCAGGGCTTCCTGAACACCTGGTTCACCAGCCGCTGGAGCCTGTTCGTGGCGGTCGCCGGGATCCTTGCCTCCTGCGTCGTGGGGTGGCTGTGGCACAGGGACATCAAGGGCGACTGGCTTTCCATGCGTCATCCTTACACCGTCGCCGATCCGCTGAGCCTGGAATGGGCCTGGGTCATCCGGCTGCTGGTGCTGGCCTCGGCCGCGGCCCTGGTGCTCTGTCTGCTGCGGCTGATGCCCCGGCGGCGGCTGCCGCTGATCACCACGCTGGGCGCCGGCGGGTTCACGATCTACCTACTGCACCCGCTGGTCATACTGCCGGTCCGGGAACTGGGCTGGATATCAAGGGTGAACACCCCGGTCGAGATCGTCGGTCTGGTGCTGTGCGCGATCCTGCTGACGATGGTGCTCGGCTCCCCGCCGGTGCGCCGCCTGGTCCGTCCGCTGACCCGGCCGTCCACCGGCTGGCTGTTCGCCCCCGCCACGCCCGGGCCGCAGCAGCCGGAGCGGGTACCCGCCCCCGCACCACCCGTACCGGAGCCCGTGCGCACCCCGTAGCCCTCCGCGGCGGGCTCCTCGTCACTCCTTGAACGTGGCCCCATGCCGGCGACGACGGCAGGACCCGCTGCGGGGCCGGGGGTCTTGATGCCGCTCAGGCTTACCTGAGATTGCTGCTGTCCGGCGTTGTTGATGTCACCTATGGATGTCAGCCGGACAGGGCTTGGCCGCCCGCCGAGCGGCGACGGCCGAGGATCGGCTCGGCCAGCAGTCTCGCCGCCGGGCAGAGCGTCTGACCGTGCCGGGTGAAGAGTTCGTCGCGAGAGTCGAAGCGGCCGAGGTCCGTCAAGACGTATGCCGAGAGGTCGCACGCGGCGCCGGCGGCCGGACAGAGCGTCACACCGTCCCAGTCGATCGCTGTCCTGGACAGCGCGTCGAACAGCGTCTCCGGGCCGGCATTGGTGAAGCCGCCACCATGACCGTCACTCAACTCGTCAAGGCTGCCGAAAAGTTCAGAGACTCCCAACCAGGGTGCGGTGGGGTGGACGGCCGACGGAAGGCCCTCGAGGCGGAATTCCGGCCATGCCAGGAGAACCTGGTCCGGGACGATCCGATGCAACCGGGGGAAGCGCGGATACCAGAAACTCCCGTCCACCAGCAGGCCGCGCACCCGCGTGGCCACCCCGGATGCCCGTGCCACGGACTCCAGCACGGCCAGCCGCTGGCTGCACGAGCCGCGGCCGCGGCGAAGCACCTCGGACACGGGGCGCTCGTCCTGTACTGAGTACACCGGCTGCACCGCTGTCGCGATCCATCGGTGGGCCCGGCGCAGGGCCGCTATCCGGCGGACGGGCCCCAGGTCGGCCCCCGAGTCCGCTGTCGTATCGATCTGTCGAAGCAGCGAGACAACCTGCGGATGCCGCCAGTCGAGGATCCACGTAGGGGCGGTACTCCCCGACGCTCTCCCCCCGTCGGTCTCGCCGACCCGGGGCCGGCCTCGCGGCATGAGAAGCGAACTCGTCATGGCCATGGTCCTCTCGTCCAGCGCCCCGGGATGTCCAGGGCATCATGCCAAGGGAATTGAACATGTTCAACTCTGGTGGCGTTGCCGCACCCGGCAAGATCGACCGAGAGGGACGAGAGGCATGGAGCGTGGCCCTCACCCGCTTGCCGATCGGTCTCCCCGGCACTGAGCGGCGAGCGGTTCGTGCGAACAGCCTCGGGGGGAAGCCGAATACGGTGAAGGGGGAGTTGGGATGCTGCACCCACCCCCCACGTACTGCTCTGCAGCACGTCGAGCACACCCGGCCCCAACCCGGTGGGAGCGCAACGGACTTCGTGGTGCGCGAGTGACACGGACGCGATCGGCGGTAGGGCCGGTTCGGAGGATCAAGCCCCTCGAACCGGCCCCTGGCCGTTGTGCCCCCCGGCAGGATTCGAACCTGCGACACCCGCTTGAGGAGTTTTCCTCGATCAACGCTGTGACCTGCGTAAAGGTTGGTCCCTCGCTATCCGGCCCATGAAACCCTTCTCCGTAGTTCTCGGACGTTCGCGGGATTTCTCGGCCTCATGCGTGCTGAATCCGTTCCGCCGGGGTGCCCTGCCTGCTGTCACGCGCCGGCCTGTCACAGGAGCCGTGCCGTGGTGATGAGCCGCCACTGGATGAGGCGGGCCAGGGGGGGTGCCGGCGGGGCGCGGCTGTAGGCCGGGTGGCGCGGCAGCACATGGCCGCCGCGCCGCAGGAGCGGTGTTTCCTCGGGGCGTTCTCGGGGGTCAGCTCGCGCTGCAGGAGACCGTTGGCCAGGTCCAGTTGCCGTTGTGCTGGATGGTGACGCCCCAGTTGTTGCCGTTGCCGTTGGGTTTGGCGGTCAGTACCTGTGAGTTGGGGTAGGTGGTGCTGACGTTCCAGGTGGAGAGGACCTTCGCGGGGGAGGGGATGTTCATCGTCGCGGTCCAGTTGCTGGAGCCGGTGACCGAGACGTTGAGGTTGTACCGGTCGCTCCACTGCTGGCCCGCGGACAGGGTCGCGCTGCATCCGCCGCTTCCGCCACCGCCACCGCCACCGGAGCCGCCGCCGTCGGCTGCCACGGCGCGGCCGGTCTGCGGCGAGATCATTCCGGCGCACAGGCCACGACTGGCCAGCCCCTGCGCGATCCGCGGAATCGCGGCGAGCGAGTTGGCGGACCAGTCGTGCATGAGGATGATCTGGCCGTTGGTGAGCCGGGCGGCGGCCTGCACGATCGCGTCGGTACTGGCGCCGTTCCAGTCCTGCGAGTCGACGTCCCAGATGATCTCGGTCAGACCGTACCTGGCCGCGACCGACTTCACCGTCGAGTTGGTCTCGCCGTACGGCGGACGGAACAGGTTCGGAGTGCCGCCGCCCGCGTTCGCGATGGCCTGCTGGGTCCGGGAGATTTCCGAGTCGACCTGAGCCTGGCTCTGCTGAGTCAGGTGCGGATGGGTGTAGCTGTGGTTGCCGACCCACATGCCGGCATCGACCTGGGCCCGGACCTGCGCCGGGTTGGCTGCGGCGTACTGGCCCTGGTTGAACATCGTGGCCCGCAGCCCGTTCTGCTTGAGCGCGTTGAGCAGGTTCGGCGTACTGCCGGACGGTCCGTCGTCGAAGGTGAGCCCGACATATCCGTTGCAGGCCGCGGCCTGGGCCGGGGCGGCGTTGACGGTGAGGGTGCTCGCGGCGGCCATCGCGACGACGGCCAGCCGCGTGACCAGGGAGCGTATCGAGAGATGCGGTCTGGTTCTCATACGAAGTGGTCCTCCTCCAGCATCGTTGATTCGGGGGTCAGCTCGCGCTGCAGGAGACCGTTGGCCAGGTCCAGTTGCCGTTGTGCTGGATGGTGACGCCCCAGTTGTTGCCGTTGCCGTTGGGTTTGGCGGTCAGTACCTGTGAGTTGGGGTAGGTGGTGCTGACGTTCCAGGTGGAGAGGACCTTCGCGGGGGAGGGGATGTTCATCGTCGCGGTCCAGTTGCTGGAGCCGGTGACCGAGACGTTGAGGTTGTACCGGTCGCTCCACTGCTGGCCCGCGGACAGGGTCGCGCTGCATCCGCCGCTTCCGCCACCGCCGCCGCCACCGCCCGAACCGGTGTCTCCCACCGTGATGTTGGAGCTGCCGCTGCTCTGGTATCCCTCGGTCGCCATGATCATGTAGTAGTTGAAGGTGCCCAGGGGCATTCCGGCGCGGGTCCAGGCGTCGAAGTGGTTGCCGGTGGTGATGGTTCCGCCGGTCCGCTTCGACTGCCGGACGCTCCAGTACTGGTCGAAGGTGCGGTTGCCCTCGACGGACGGGGCGTTGTACCGCGTCGTCTTGTAGATGTCGTACGTACCGCCGTCGCTGGTGACGGTGCCCATGAACGTTCCCGTGGGCCGGTAGGTGCCCCAGTTGTCGACGATGTAGTACTCGACGAGCGGGTTCGACGTCCATCCGTAGAGCGTCAGGTAGGCGTTGCCGGACGGATTGAAGGTGCCCGAGTAGGTCACGGTCCTGCGTCCGCCGTTGGCCCAGCCCTTGCCGGCGACGAAGTTCCCGGTGTTGCGCCAGGAGGTGCTGTAGTTGCCACCGGAGCTCAGGGTCATGGAGACCGTGCCGGGCGCGTCGGTCCAGAACGAGTAGTAGTGGCCATTGTCGGTGCCGGTCTGGTTCGTGGTGACGACCGTGTCGGCGTGGGCGGTGCCGGGCAGGGCGACCGAGGCCACAGCGACCAGCACTGTGGTGCAGAAACTGCTGATGAGCAGCCTGAAGCGGCTGAGCGGCCCGAAGCGGCCGTGTCTGCGGCTCGCGTGTTGTGCGGGTACGTCGTTCATGTGCGTGCTTCCTCCTCGTCCTCGTGAGGCCGGTGGGGGATCAGGCAGCGTGACACGACCCTGCGGAGCAGGTGACGGCGACCGCTCGTGCGTCGCGCGACGCGGCCGGACTTGGCCGGTCGCGGGGGTGCTGGGCGACCGGAGGACCGGGGCACGGTGGCGACCCGGCTCGACAGTGATGGAGCGCTGCCGATGGCGAACAGTTTTGATGTGGGCCCGTCAACTGTCAATAGTTTCGGTAGTGATCCCAAAACATTCGTTCACGGCAGGCTCTGCGGACATGCGTTTTACCTGGTCTGACTCATGAATGTCGACCGGATTGAAATTGATCACTTGAATCCATCGTATTCGAGACCAAGATGAGAGATCGATTCTTCGAATGTTTCGAAGATTTTTCCGATCTGTGGTGCGGAGTGCGGGTCGGGGCCGGACGTGATCATCGTCGGCCCGTCATTGCGGACGCCGGCCAGGTGTCCACGGCCGCCGGTCTGTTTGCGGCCGAGCCCGGTCCCTCGCCGGTGAGCACTCAGTGGCGAACGCGCAGGGTGCGGTTCGCCGGCATGCTGGTGGGCTCGGTCGGTCAGAGTGTGCTGCACTACGCCCACTGCCCCGTCATCGTCGTTCCGGGCAGATCCGGATGACCGGCTGGACGAGGTTTGAGCCGTCGGCTCCCCGTCCCCGGCGCGGTGTACTACTGGAGGAACGATGGCTGTGTGGCGCCGGGCATCTCGTCCGGTGATCGAGTGCCTGTGCCGCTCAGCCGACGGCGTCGTCGCTGTACACCAGTCCCTCGGGTACGCGTACGACGACCTCCACCCCGTGCGGGGCGCGGGCGCATCGTGGGGAGGAAGCCGGCCGGCACGCGTCCACGCCCCGCACGCCCCATGGGTGACGTGAAACCGGGCCCGGCTCTCCCTGCCGGGTCCGCAATCGGCCCCTGCCCGAAGGAGGCAGCCGATGAAGGTTTCGGAAGTGATGACTTCTCCGCCGGTGACGGTCACTCCGCATTACTCGCTGGCCGAGGCGATCCGGCGGATGGTCGAAGGCGGCATCGGGTCCGTGCTCGTGACCGAGCACGGGACCTTGCGCGGAATTGTCACCGATCGTGATCTCGCGGTACGCGGGCTGGGCCGCGGACTCGACGGGGAGGCACGGGTGGAGGCCGTGATGTCGGCTCGGGTCGTCACGGTGGACGCGGCCGACGACGTGCACGTGGCGTACCGGGCCTTCCGCCGCGCCGGGGTGCGTCGGCTGCCAGTCCTCGACGAGGGCCGGGTGGTGGGGATGCTGACCGTCGACGACCTGCTCCTGGACGTCTTCCAGCGATTGGCTGACCTCCTCGGGCCGGTCGCGTGGAGCGTCCTCGGGTAGCCCCCCGGCCCGCCGGTGGCCACCGAGCCCCGAACGGAGCCCGTCGCCCCACCATGACGTCCATCG